>JAAWBT010000026.1 GCA_022792835.1 Lachnospiraceae bacterium
TTAGCGTGGATAAGTGTGTGCGAAAGGAAGTTAACAAGTGGAAAAAGGAAAGTTTAGTGAAGAATTACAAAAGCTTGTGGAACTGGGAAAAAGCAAAAAGTCCACCCTCGACATGAATGATATCAACGACGCTTTTACCGGAGTGGCGCTTACGGTGGAGCAAATCGAAGATATCATTACGTATCTTGAAAACAGTGGAATCGACGTCCTGCGCATAATGAATGATGAGCTGACCATCGACGATGATCTGGTCCTGGATGCGGACGATGACGCGTTTACACTGGACGAAGAAGAGGAAGAGGATATTGACCTGGACGCCATTGACTTTCTTGACGGCATTGGTACTGAAGATCCGGTAAGGATGTATCTGAAGGAGATCGGTACGGTTCCGCTTTTGACGGCAGAGGAGGAGCTTAGGCTGGCAAAAAGGAAGGCGGAAGGAGATCAGACGGCGAAGGAGCGGCTCATTGAAGCCAATCTTCGGTTGGTGGTAAGTATTGCAAAGCGTTATACAGGCCGCGGCATGAGTTTTCTGGATTTGGTACAGGAGGGAAATCTGGGACTCATCAAAGGTGTGGAAAAATTTGATTATACAAAAGGTTACAAATTGAGCACTTATGCCACGTGGTGGATCAGACAGTCGGTGACGAGGGCGCTGGCCGACCAGGCCAGGACGATCCGAGTTCCGGTACATATGGTGGAGACCATCAATAAGATGTCGAAGATGCAGAGGAAGCTGACGCTGGAGCTGGGGTATGAGCCTTCCGTCCCGGAGCTTGCAAGCGCTCTTGACATCAGTGAAGAAAAAGTTATGGAGATCATGCAGATTGCCCGCGAGCCTGCATCTTTGGAGACGCCGATCGGTGAGGAGGACGATTCCAATCTGGGGGATTTTGTGGCAGACAGCAATGCTGTGACTCCGGAAGGAAATGTGGAGTCGGTGATGCTCAGGGAACATATCGACACACTTTTAGAGGATCTGAAGGAAAGAGAACGGCAGGTGATCGTCCTGCGGTTCGGCCTGGAGGATGGACATCCCCGTACCTTGGAAGAGGTGGGGAAGGAATTCAACGTTACCAGAGAGCGAATCCGCCAGATTGAGGCGAAGGCCCTCAGGAAGCTTCGGAATCCTGTCCGGAGCAAACGGATTCGGGATTTTCTGTAAATGTACAGGGGCCTGTTTTCCTGCAAAAATACGAGAGAAGAGACGTTGTCCGGGAATAGACCGGGCGGCGTCTCTTCTTTCGTAAGGATTCAGGCTGTTTTTGGGAAAAAGTACAAAGATTGTGGGAGGAAGGAGGTTTTTATGAGAAATTATCAGAAAGAATTGGAGGTTCTTTTGGAGGAGACGGAAGAGAAGAGGAGGGAGTTTGGAATGATTCCCAGGCTGTTCCTCCATAGCTGCTGCGCCCCTTGTTCCAGTTACGTGTTGGAATATTTGTCTGCCTTCCTCTCCATCACAGTTTTTTATTACAATCCCAATATCGGCCCCCAGAACGAATACGAAAAACGGGCGGCAGAGCAGGAGCGGATAATTAGGGAAATGTCGGAACAGGTTTTGGAAGGCGGGGAAGAACGGAGGTTTTATCCGGTGACCTTTATCAAAGGGGCCTATGAGCCGGAAATTTTTTATGAAGCGGCAAAAGGGCTGGAGAACGTGCCGGAGGGGGGAGAGCGGTGTATGAAATGTTATGAGCTCAGACTCAGGAAGACGGCGGAGCTGGCGAAGGTGGGAGGCTATGACTATTTCTGCACGACGCTTTCCATCAGTCCTTTAAAAAAGGCGGGGGCACTCATGGAGATCGGAGAAAGGCTGGCAGAGGAGTGTGGGGTGGACTATCTGCCCTCAGATTTTAAAAAGAAGAATGGATACAAACGCTCTGTAGAACTGTCGGCAAAGTTCGGACTCTACAGACAGAATTACTGTGGCTGTGTATTTTCCAGGAGGGAAGCAAAGAAGATGGACTCCCTTTAGAAGCCGTCAGACGAGAAGTATTCTGTGGTCAGGGCCCATTGCCCTGGAAAGCGGATGTGAGATCAGGCTTTATAAAAAATTCAGAAATGTTTCCTGTGGTTTTCTTGACGGAGCCATGGGAAGAGAATATGATGAGGGAAGAGCAATGGGAATATAAACGCTTTTCTCACGATTGATGAGGGAAGAGCCATGGACAGGAGAGAAAGTGATGGGAAGATTTCGGGATAAGCTTACTCGTTTTATGTATGGGCGGTATGGAGTGGATCAGTTGAATCGGTTTTTGATGGGGATTGTAATGGTATCCCTGGTGATTTCACTGTTCGTCCGTTACCGTTTTTTTTACTGGGTCACGGTCCTTGGGATTGGGGTTTCTTATTTTCGTATGTTTTCAAAAAACATCAGGAGCCGCTCCCGGGAGAATCAGAAATACCTGCAGGCCACAGCAAGAATCCGCGGGAGCTTTGCGCGGCTAAAGAGCAGAAGTCAGGACAAAAGCCACTGCTATTTCAAGTGTCCTTCCTGCAGACAGACTGTGCGGGTTCCGAGAGGAAAGGGGAAGATCTCGATTACCTGTCCGAAATGCCGCAGGGAATTTATTAAAAAGACGTGAATTTCAGAATACCCCTTTTCAAATGAAATGTCCTGTGCTATTATATATAGTAATGAAAACTACATTGAACGGTTAAGAGTTCAAACAAAAGTAGTAGAGAAGTGCAGGAGGAGAACAATGAATTACAAGATAGTGGTGGACAGCTGCTGTGATTTGACAGAGGAGCTCAAGGCGGACAGCCATTTTCAGGTGGTTCCTCTGACGCTTCAGGTGGGGGGGCGGATGGTCACAGATGATGAGAGCTTCAATCAGGCGGAGTATCTGGAACTGGTGCGGACAACGCCAGAATGTCCGAAAACGGCGTGCCCTTCGCCTGAGGCTTTTAAAAATGCATACGATTGTGAGGCTGATGCCATTTTCGTTGTGACGTTGTCTCAGCATCTAAGCGGCACTTACAACAGCGCTGTTTTGGGAAGAAGCCTGTATCTGGAAGAGAAGGGGAAGAAGCAGATCGCGGTATTCAGTTCCGATTCTGCCGCTGTAGGCGAGGTGAAGATTGCCTTAAAGATCCGTGAACTTGCCGAGGCAGGAAAAAGTTTTGCGGAGATTGTGCGGGAGGTGTCTGATTTCCGGGACAATATGAAGACTTATTTTGTGTTGGAAACACTGGACTATCTGAAAAAGAACGGAAGGCTGACAGGGCTGCAAGCCATTTTTGCCACAGTTCTCAATATTAAACCGGTCATGGGGGCAGATAAAGGCGTGATCATCAAACTGGATCAGGCCAGGGGCATTGAAAAAGCCCTCACAAAGATGTCCCAGTGGGTGGCAAAGGAGGCAAAGGAAGCGGAGAACAAAATCCTTGCCATTGCCCACACCAACTGTCCGGAGCGGGCAAGGAAGGTTAAGGAGCAGATCTGCCGGCTGATTAAGGTCAAAGATGTTTATATTGTCAATACGGCAGGTGTCAGTACCACCTACGCCGGGGACGGCGGGGTGATCATTGCACTCTGATAGGCACTGTCGCGGGAACTGAATTTTTCTCTTTTTAGTTATTTTTATGTACGGCAAGTATGGAAAGGAAGTATGCGGCCTGGATGGATTGTGAAGCTTAAATGTCAGGAAGCGCCCTCATGGCGCTTCCTGAAAAATTTTAGGAGGAACTGCGGCTCATACGTTTCTCTAGCATGGAGATCAGCCGGTAAAATCCCATGGAGAGGATACAGAGGATCACAATGCTCATCATAACGATGTCCATTTTGAAGACCTGGCTTCCATAGATGATGAGATAGCCGAGCCCCTTGTCGGCAGCCAGGAATTCGCCGATGATGACGCCTACCAGGCAAAGACCGATGTTGACCTTCATGTTGTTGATGATTAAGGGGACGGAGCTTGGAACAAGGACTTTCAAGAGAACATCCCGTTTGTTTCCGCCCAGGGTATAGATCAGCTTGATCTTGTCAGAATCCACTTCCTTAAAACCAGTGTGGAGGGTCATGATCGAGCCGAAAACAGCCACAGAGACAGCAGCCACTATGATAGTTTTTACATTGTTGCCCAGCCATACAATAAGCACCGGAGCCATAGCCGACTTGGGCAGACTGTTGAGCATGACCAGATATGGTTCCAGAAGTTCGGCCAGGGAGGGAAACAGCCAGAGGGTCATGGCAACGAGGATGCCAAAGGCCATGACGAGAAGGAAGCTTCCGATGGTTTCGGCCAGAGTGATGCCGATATGGCCGAAAATGCTGAAATCCTTTGTCATACTGACGAAGCAGGATATCATGCGGGACGGGCTGCTGAAAATGAAGTCGTTGAGCAGACCTGTGCGGGCGGTAAGCTCCCAGATGCCGATGAACAGAAAAAATAAAAGGATTTGTCCTGCCAAAATCCTGCGTTTATGGCGGGAACGGGCTTTCAGGTAATGGGCCTGAGCCACAGAAAGAGATTTATCCATTGGATTTGAGCTCCTTCCAAATTTCGTCAAAATATTCGCTGAAGCAGGGGGCGCTCCGCCGTTTTAACGGAGTGTTAAAATCCTCGTCGAAATGAAGAGAGAGGATTTTTTTGATGCGGGCAGGCCGGTGGGAAAGGATGACCACCCGGTCCGCCAGGGTAATGGCTTCTCCCAGATCGTGGGTTACCAGGACGGCGGTTTTTCCTTCTTTCCGAAGGATCCCTCCAATGTCGTCCCCCACTTCCAGGCGAGTCTGGTAATCTAGGGCCGAAAAGGGCTCGTCAAGGAGCAGAAGGTCCGGTTCCAGAGCCAGGGTGCGGATCAGGGCGGCTCTCTGACGCATGCCGCCAGAGAGGGCTGAGGGGGGAGCATTTTTAAACGCGGAAAGCCCATAAGTATCTAACATGGAACTTACCAGTGTCTTTGTCTTGGGATTTAAACGGTGCCGGATTTGGGGCCCGAGAAGAACATTGTCATAGACCGTGCGCCATTCAAATAAGTGGTCTTTCTGGAGCATATAGCCGATATTGGTTCCGGATGTTCCCTGAGATTTTCCGAACAACCGGATTTCTCCGGATTCCGGGCGGATCAGCCCGCTGATCAGAGACAGGAGTGTGGTTTTGCCGCAGCCAGAAGGCCCCACGACGGCGATAAATTCACCGGGCATCACTGACAGGGAAATGCCGGAGAGGGCCGGGGTCTCGCCGTCCGGCGAGTGATAGGAAAAACACACATTTATAAATTCAAGGATGGGTTCCATAAAAATTCCTCCGATGGAGTATATCTTATTGTATGGGAGGAAGGGAGAAGGGGTGATTGAGAAAATCTTCAGGAAAGGGTTGACAGGAAGAAAATCTTATAGTATATTTGTAACGTTGAAAAAATCTTTTGTAAACATGCTTCCGTGGCTCAGTCGGTAGAGCGATTGATTCGTAATCAATAGGTCGCCGGTTCAAGTCCGGCCGGGAGCTTTGAAATGTTTTATGAAACCTGTTTCCGGTGAAGAGGGAAGCAGGTTTTTTTCTGATCATATGGGAAACTCGCCGTGTGAAAATCTTTTTTGTGAAATGTAAAAAACACTTGCAATTTGAAAGTATATAGTGTACAATACGCAAGGGAAAGACAAGTGTGCGTTATACAAAGACAGACGGCACATATGTGAAGTGAAATGCCCCAAAGTAGGTTGACGGGGGCATGCCCGCCTGGTTCATTGCCGGCGTGTGAATAAGAATTACGAGGAGAGAATGAGAAATGGAAATGAAGGAAAAACTGAAGGTTGGCGTGTTAGGTGCAACAGGCATGGTGGGACAGCGCTTTGTGTCCTTGCTGGCTGATCATCCCTGGTATGAAGTGGTGACAGTGGCGGCGAGCCCTAGAAGTGCAGGCAAGAGTTATGAAGAGGCGGTAGGGAGCCGTTGGAAGCTGGATAACCCCATGCCGGAGAATGTAAAGAAGCTGATCGTGAAAGATCTGCATAACATTGAAGAAGTAACGGCAGATGTGGATTTTGTATTCAGTGCTGTGGATATGACCAAAGATGAGATCCGGGCCATTGAAGAAGCCTATGCAAAGGCAGAGGTTCCTGTGGTGTCCAACAACAGCGCCCACCGGTGGACGCCGGATGTGCCGATGATCATCCCGGAGTTGAATCCGGAGCACGCCGAGGTTATTGAATTCCAGAAAAAACGCCTTGGCACAAAGCGGGGATTCATCGCCGTAAAGCCCAACTGCTCCATCCAAAGTTATACGCCCGCGTTCCATGCGCTCCGCGAGTTTGGAGTAAAAACAGCGGTGGTTACCACTTATCAGGCGATTTCCGGAGCCGGAAAGACCTTTAAGGACTGGCCGGAAATGATCGACAATGTGATTCCTTACATCGGCGGTGAGGAAGAAAAATCGGAGCAGGAGCCCCTTAAAATCTGGGGGAAGGTTGAGGATGGTGTGATCAAGAAGGCAGAGGGGCCGGTCATCACCTCCCAGTGTATCCGGGTGCCTGTCAGCAATGGACACACAGCGGCAGTGTTTGTGAGCTTTGAGAAAAAGCCCACGAAGGAAGAGATTCTGGAGCGGTGGGCTGCATTTGCCGGGGAGCCCCAGAAGTTAAACCTTCCCAGTGCGCCAAAGCAGTTCCTCAAATATTTTGAGGAGGACAACAGACCCCAGGCAAATCTGGACAGGGACTATGAGTGCGGCATGGGTGTGACCCTGGGCCGCCTCAGAGAAGACACGGTATTTGACTACAAATTTGTGGGCCTGTCCCACAACACCTTAAGAGGTGCGGCGGGCGGAGCGCTTCTTTGTGCAGAGCTTCTGACGGCAAAGGGATATATTACAAAAAAATAAAGGGCCTCTGGAAAAGTCACGAAAACGTCACGTGCAGAGCGAAAAATCCTGTGTTACCATGAAAGTGGGACACAGGATTTTTCGTTATACAGAATTATGATTGTTGCGGGAAGGGAAGAATTTCTTTTTCAAAGTCTGACGGTCACTCCGTCACATGGTCAAAGCCCTGACTTAAGATGGTCATCACGTGCTCATCGGCCAGAGAATAAAAGACCATTTTCCCCTCCCGGCGAAATTTGACCAGGCTGGTCTGTTTTAAAATCCTAAGCTGGTGGGAAATGGAACTCTGGCTCATGCCTAGGAGCTGGGCGATGTCGCAGACACACATTTCATGACCTAAAAGGGCGTAAAGGATTTTGATTCTGGTGGGATCGCCGAAAATTTTAAACAGTTCTGCCAGGCGGAGCAAGGTTGCTTCATCCGGGGTCTGCTCTTTGAGGGAAGCGATCAGTTTGGCATGGTTATGCCTGCATGCGCAGACCGGTATCTCATAGGGTTCCTTCTGTTTCATACAGGCACCTCCATTGTTTGGTCAATCTGTTTTTAAGTTTACTACTGGAAGAGGAAACTGTCAATGAACTGTTTCGGCCGTGACTTTATAAAAAGTTTACACACTGAAAATTGACATCGTATTTTCTTTGGCATATAATAGGCACAGACCGGAAGCCGACCAACTGGTCGGCTTTTGCCATGACATAAAAATAAGATGACTGACAGGAGGCACAGCATGTTTGCAAAGTTCAGTGTGAAAAAGCCGATGACTGTATTTGTGGCGGTGGTTTTGGTGTTGATTCTGGGCGTGGTTTCTTTTACGGAGATGACACCGGATCTGCTGCCCAGTATCAATCTGCCCTATGCGGTAGTGGCGACTACGTACCTGGGAGCCAGCCCGGAGGAAGTGGAGACCACCGTGACCAGGCCAGTGGAGCAGTCCATGGCGACGCTCAATGATATCAATGAAGTGACTTCTGTTTCCAGTGAGAACATATCCATGGTTATTTTGGAATTCAACGACGAGGTAAACATGGATTCTGTGACTGTGGACATCCGGGAAAAGCTGGACCAGATCACAGGATCTTGGAGTGACAGTGTCGGTTCCCCTCTGATCATGAAGATCAATCCGGATATGCTTCCCATCGTGGTGGCTTCGGTGGATGCCGACGACATGGACGTGAAAGAGATTTCTGCCTATGTGGAAGAGACAGTGCAGCCGGCTCTGGAGGGAGTGGGCGGCGTGGCCAGTGTATCTGCCTCTGGTCTTTTGGAGGAACAGATCAACGTGGTGATCCGAAAAGAGCTGGTGGATGGCGTCAATGAAACCCTCAAGGATTCGATCAGAGATTCTTTGAGTGAGGCGGAGGATGCTCTGGGCGAGGCAGAGGAGAAGATTGCCCAAGGCAAGGCAGAACTTGAAAAGCAGACATCCCAGTTCCAGAGCGGGATGGTTCAGGCAGATCAGGCTCTTTCTGAGGCCAGAATGCAGATCCTCCAGGGAGAAGTTGCCCTGGACCGGGCAGAGGAAGAATTAAAGACCAGGGAAAGCGAGGCGCTAAGTCAAGCCGGTTACTCCAATGTGGACGAGATGGAGGCCGGACTTAAAGCTTCCCTGGAGCAGTTAAACGGCCTTCTTGCCCAGGAGGAGACCATCCGGGCCGGCCTTTCCCAGCTGGAAAGCGGCGTTGCCCAGTTGGATGGGGGCCTTTCTCAGATTGAGGATGGTCTTTCTCAGGTGGCAGAGGGAAAGGAGCAGCTTGAGACAGCGAAGACGGCTTATGAGGCATTGCTGCAGCAGAATGTCATTGACGAGGAAGGAAACCTGCTGATTCCGGCGGAGACTCCGGGGTATGAGCAGATTGCCGCTCAGGTGGCAGAGCTTAAGATGGTGATGGATACCTATGAACAGACGCTTGGGACTCTGGAGGCTACAGAGACAGATCTGACTGGAAAAAAGGCGGAGCTGACGAACCAGAAAACAGAACTGGAGGTCAAAAAAGCAGAGGCGGAAACGGCTGTCGCCCAGATCGACAAGATCAAAAGTGAAGGGACGATGGAACAGCTTCAGACCGGCCTTTCCGGAATCGAGGCGCTGCGGGCCGGAAAGGCCCAGATGGCGGCTGCCAGGGCAGAACTTGCCTCAGGGAAAGAAACTCTTCTTGCGAAGGCTCAGCAAGCCGGCATGACCAAATACGAGGCCCAGGCTCAGCTTGATGAAGCCAAACGGCAGCTGGAGGAAGGCGAGAAAGAATTTAATACCCAGAAGGAGACCTTTGACAATTCGAAAGAGACAGCTCTTGCTGCGGCTGATGTTTCTGACAAGCTGACGGTGGAGATGGTCGCCCAGATCCTGACGGCACAGAATTTTGCCATGCCTGCAGGTTATGTGACAGAGGACGGGGTCCAGTATCTGGTGCGTGTGGGCAACAAATTAGAAGATATGGAAGAGCTTGAAAACCTGCTCCTGTTCGACCCCGGCATGGAAGATGCAAAGCCTATCCGCCTGTCCGATGTGGCAGAGGTTTATAAAAGTGACAATAGCGCCGATATTTATGCAAAGATCAACGGGAATGACGGCGTGGTGCTTTCCATTGAAAAACAGCCTACCTACGCGACAGCCGATGTGGCGGAAAGTATTCAGAAAAAATTTGATCAGCTGGAAGAGAGCCATCCTGGGCTTCATTTTACCATGTTGTCCAATCAGGGAGATTATATCCATCTGGTGGTGGACTCCGTACTGAATAATCTCTTTTACGGGGCAATCCTGGCTATTGTCATCCTGCTGTTATTCCTCAAAGATCTGCGGCCAACGGTGATCATTGCCTGTTCCATCCCCATCAGTGTAATTTTTGCCATTGTGCTGATGTATTTTTCCGGCGTGACCCTCAATATGATCTCTCTGTCAGGTCTGGCAGTGGGTGTGGGCATGCTGGTGGATAATTCAGTCGTTGTGATCGAAAATATTTACCGGCTGAGAAATAAAGGCGCATCGGCCGTTCAGGCGGCGGTCAGCGGTACGGTCCAGGTGGCGGGAGCCATCACTTCCTCTACCTTGACTACGGTCAGTGTGTTTGTCCCCATTGTCTTTATCCACGGTATGACGAGGCAGCTGTTTACGGATATGGCCCTTACCATTACCTATTCTCTGGTGGCCAGCCTGATTGTAGCCATGACCCTGGTTCCGGCCATGGCATCGGGAATGTTAAAGAAGAAACAGAAAGAGCGGTCCCACAGGCTCTTTGACGGGATGTTAAAGGGCTATGAAACAGCCGTTCGTTGGTGTCTAAAGCATCGGGCTCTCACACTGGTTGCGGCAGTGGGACTTTTGGTGTTCAGTGTCATTGCCAGCACCAGCCGGGGGACGGCCTATATGCCGGAGATGGACAGCACACAGATTTCTGTGTCCATGGAAATGCCGGAAGAGGCCACGGCGGAGGAGGGCCGGAAAATGGCGGATGAAGTCATTGAACGGATTATGTCCGTAGAGGATGTGGAGACAGTCGGCGCTATGATGGGAGGAGACGGAATGATGTCCATGATGGGCGCAGGCGCTTCTGGCTCCGTATCCATTTATGCGATCCTGAAAGAAGAAAAATCGGCCTCCAGCCAGGAGATCGCCGCTCAGATCGAGGGGGCCTGCGCCGATCTGGAATGCAGCGTCTCTGCCAGTGGTTCTACAATGGATATCAGTGCCCTTGGCGGTTCCGGCATAAGCATCAACGTGAGCGGGAGAGATCTGGATGAACTTCGGGCGGCGGCAGAGGCCGTGGCAGAGAGGCTTGCCTGTGTCAAAGGAGTTGTCGATGTGACGGACGGTATCGAAGATCCGACCCCGGAGCTTCGTGTGGTTATTGACAAGGAAAAAGCCATGGAACAGGGCGTGACGGTGGCCCAGGCCTATATGGATCTGCAGAGCGCCCTCCGTTCAGAAAAGGAGGCCACAGAGCTTTCAGAGGGAACAAAAGGCTATTCTGTCGTGGTGGATGATGCTTCCCTGGCAGATTTTGAACGGGAGGATATGGAGCGTTACAGGTTCCATGTGACCGGAATGGACGGCGAGGAAAAGGAGATTGCTTTAAGAGATATTGCCACAATCGAGGAGACGGAGAGCCTTTCTTCCATCCGAAGGGAGAGCCAGAGGCGTTACCTGACAGTCAGCGGTCAGATCGAGGAGGGCTACAATGTGGGCCTGGTCAGTGAGGATGTGGAAAAAGCTTTTGAGGATTTTGTACTTCCAGAGGGCTGTTCCATGGAATTTGCCGGGGAGAATGAGACCATTGTGGAGGCCCTGAACCAATTAATTAAGATGCTGCTGGTGGCAGTAGCCTTTATTTATCTGATCATGGTGGCACAGTTCCAGTCGTTGCTGTCGCCCTTCATCGTCATGTTCACGATTCCACTGGCCTTCACAGGAGGCTTTCTGGGACTGTTCCTCACGGGACAGGAGGTCAGCGTCATTGCCATGATCGGTTTTGTCATGCTGGCCGGAATCATCGTAAACAACGGGATTGTGCTGGTGGATTATATCAATCAGCTGCGGATTGAGGGGACCGAAAAACGGGAGGCTATCGTGGAGGCCGGCGTGACCCGTATGCGTCCCATCCTGATGACAGCTCTGACCACCATTCTGGGGCTTGCCACCATGGCTGTCGGTGTGGGGACCGGCGCAGAGATGATGCAGCCGGTGGCGATCGTTACCATCGGAGGCCTGCTCTATGCGACACTCATGACCCTGTTTGTGGTTCCGGTGCTGTATGATCTTTTCCACAGGCGGAAGATGCGCGTTGTGAAAGAAGAAGAGCTGGAGATATTGGATGAATAAGGGGATAGTTTCAAAAAAAGAAATTCTGTTCCAAAGCATATGGAAGCTTCACATGGAAGGGACGGACTGGGGGAGTATCCGCATGGGGGCTGTCGCAGCAGCTTCCGGCATTCCCAAAGGAACGATTTATGAGCATTTCCGCAGCAAGGATCAACTGATCGCCGAAACGATTATCTGGTCTCTGAAAAAAGAGGCAGAAGAGATTTATCGGAAAATGGCGGAAGCCTCCGGTTTTGCGGCTATGCTGGATGTGGTTTTTGAGTGGGTTGGTTCGCCCCAGGGACGTGTGCTGTTTCTGATGTGGTTTATGGACAAGGGAAAATTTCCGGAAAGCTTAAAGAAAGAGCTTTATAACTTCGGTCGGAGAGACTGTGAGGGGCTGGATACGGCAGAGCGGGTGACAGAGGCATTAATCCGGTCAGGCTTTCAGGACGGCGCTTTGGAGACGGAGGGAGGACGGCTGGCAAGACAGACGGCGCTTTACAGTGCTCTGGCCCCGGTGATAGCCTATAGCATGTTTCCGAACCGGTACGAGGGGATTTCCTGGGAAGAAGTAAAGAGTTATTCCCAGTGGATTTTCACAGGAGCTTTCCGAAAAAATAAAGAAACGGGAAGGGTTTGATGGTATGAAAAAGAAATGGTTTTGCCTGTTTCTGGCAATCGGAAGTATTTTTTTGCTGAATGGCTGCGGCAAAGAGAAGGCCAAAGAGGAACAGGAAGGGATGTCTGACCAGATTGTGGAGCTGACTGTTTGGGGCGGGGAAGAGGACGAGGAACTTCTCCAGGAATTGTTTGCTTCCTTTCAGTCTCATTATGCAGATCAGGCAGATTTCCGTATCACCTATCAGGTTCAGAGCGAATCTGGCTGTAAAGATGCTTTACTGGGTGATCTGGAGGCAGGGGCGGATGTGTTTGCCTTCGCAGACGACCAGGTGGCGCCTCTGGCCGCCGCGGGAGCCTTGGATCCAATTGAAGATGAGGAGGAGATTCGGGCGGCCAATCTGCCTGCTTCCGTAGAAGCAGCTTCAGTGGGAAGTACGCTTTATGCTTATCCGCTGACGGCGGATAATGGTTACTTTCTCTATTATAACAAGGCATATTTCTCAGAGGAAGAGATTCAGAGTTTAAACCAAATGGTAGAGATTGCGGCAAGAGAAGGAAAATTTTTGACTATGGATTGGTCTTCTGCCTGGTATGTGTACGCCTTTTTCGGCAATACGGGCCTGGAGGTTGGTTTGAATGAGGATGGTCTGACCAATTACTGTACCTGGAATGGTACGGAGGGCCAGATCCAGGGCGTGGATGTGGCCCAGGGGATGTTGGATATCGCCGCAAGTCCGGGCTTTTTAAACTGTACAGACGAGGGCTTTCTTGCCGGTGTGAAGGATGGATCTGTGATTGCCGGGATCAGCGGAGTCTGGAATGCGGTGGCAGTGGAGGAAGCCTGGGGCGGGCAGTTTGGTGCGGCGAAGCTGCCGGCTTATAACTGCCGCGGCAAACAGGTGCAGATGGCATCCTTTTCAGGCTGCAAGTTAATCGGCGTGAATGCCTATTCAGAACATCCGGAGTGGGCGGCCAGACTTGCCGAGTGGATCAGCAATGAAAGTGGACAGATGCTCCGGTTTGAGAAGCGGGGCCAGGGGCCGTCCAATATCCGCGCGGCCGGTTCAGAAGGAGTGCAGAAATCGCCTGCCATCAAAGCGCTTTTGGAACAGTCAGAATTTTCTCAGCTTCAGCGGGTGGGAGGAAAATTCTGGGATCCTGTGTCGCTCTTTGCCGGCAGCATGGCCCAGGGAAACCCTTCTGGTGTCTCCCTTCAAGAACAGCTTGACCGTCTGGTGGAGGGTGTGACGGCGCGGTAAAAACAGAGAGATTCGGATTAAAAAAATGACGATGGTTTGGGAGGAAGTTGTATGAAAGGCAAACTGACATTGCAGCAGCGTCTGCTTCTGCCGGTCCTTCTGCTGGGAATGATCACTCTGCTGTCCAATATCCTGGCAGTGTTCGGGATCAATAATGTGAACGGCAATGCAGGGGTGATTGTTGACGAGTACATGGTCAGTGAGGCGAAGCTGGAGGAGATTCGGCATTCGATGATGAATATCCACCGCCTGGCGCTGTCTCATATCGTGGCGGCGGACCATGCCACGATGATCCGGCTGGTGGGGGAGATCAAGGAGGAAGAGGCGGCCCTGGACGAAAAGCTGGAGGCTTATGAACCATACGTTGCAAAAGGAGAGATGGAGACTTACGGCACGCTTCTTACGGCTTATGATTCCTTTAAGCACTCTCTGGTTTCGCTGGTTAGTGCCAGTGCGGACAGCAAAACGCAGGAGGCTTATGCCATGGCTAACGGGGATGTGGCAGACTGGAGCAGCGTAGTCGAGGAGGAGATTGACGTCCTCTATGCTTCCGTCAGTGTACAGGCAGAACAGGCAAGAGGGCATCTGTTCGTGGTATATGTTATTTCCCTGGTCACCAGCGCCCTTGCGCTGGCAGCGGGGGTTGTTCTGGTGCTGGCGGCTTTTCGGATTATCCGGAAATCAGTCATTGCACCGATCCGGGACGCCATGGGGATGCTCAAGGACAGTTCGGAGCGTATCAGCGGCGTGGTAGGCGAGGTGCGGGAACGGACCAGAACTTCTCATGAAAGTGTCCGGAAGCTATCCGGCTTAACAGATGAACTTTCAGCCGCTTTTGAGGAGATTGCTGGAAATGCCGCCTCCATCAGCGACAATGCGTCCGGCACCCAGAGCGATACCAAGAGAATGGTGGAAGAATGTTCTGCAATCACAGCTTATTCTGTGGATATGCGGGGACGGGCAGAAGAGATGGAGCAGGCGGCGAAGAGAAATATGGAAGCAATCCGTGCCAAGACGGAGGAAATCATGTCTGTGCTCCACGGGGCAATTGAGAAAAGCCGGAGTGTGGACCAGATTAATGTTTTGACCGAAGATATTCTTTCCATTTCATCCACCACAGATCTGATTGCCGTCAATGCCTCGATTGAGGCGGCCAGAGCCGGCAAGTCAGGAGAAGGCTTTGCGGTGGTAGCACAGGAGATCCGCCGTCTGGCTGATTCCTGCGCCACCACCGCGGGACACATTCAGGAGGTCAGCGGGGTTGTCACCAGCGCTGTAGATTATCTTTCTGAAAGTGCCAAAGAGCTGGTGGATTATATGGGAAAGAATATCCTGACACAGTTTGAGGTGTCGGTTCAGTCCGGCAGGCAGTACCGGGAAGATGCCGCCTATGTGGAACATTCGATGGGCGCATTTAACAGCCGGACAGACAGACTGCAAAATGCTATGGATGAAATTGCAGATTCAATCTCCGGCATTTCCGGGGCAATCGAAGGGGCGCTTCCTGACGTCACCGGCGCAGCAAACAGTACTCGTGCCCTGGCAGAAGATATGGCTGGCATTGCCGCCCGCATGGATACGAATCAGGAGATTGTCGGCGAGCTTCAGAGGCAGACAGAGGTTTTTGCCAATCTGTAGCCGGAAGTGCGCCTGTCTGGATTTTTCATGAAAAAACAGATGGCATGAGTTTTCAGGTCCCCCGCATATCATGGTAGAAATGGTATGCGGGGGTTTTTTATGATCTATATTTCCAATCTGATGATTCCCTCATTGGTCTGTCTGGTGGCAGTGTACGGGCTTCTAGAAAAACGTCCTATTTTTGAGGATTTTATCCGGGGAGCAAAAGAGGGGTTAAAGACTGTGTGGGGAATCCTGCCGACCCTGGTGGGACTGATGATCGGAACGGGAATTCTCAGGGCTTCTGGTTTTTTGGATGTGCTGGCTCTGTGGCTTTCCAGACTAATCCCGGCGGTCCTTCTCCCGGCCCAGGTGCTTCCTATCATTTTGGTGAAATTGTTTTCCTCCTCAGCAGCAACCGGCCTGGCTCTGGATGTGTTCAAGGAATTTGGGCCAGATTCTCTGTCAGGCCGCATGGTATCCATTATCTTAAGCTGCACAGAAACCGTCTTTTATACCATGAGCGTCTACTTTATGAGCGTGAAGATTAAGAAAACCAGATATACTCTGGCAGGGGCGCTGTCTGCGACCCTTGCAGGCGTTTTGGCAAGTGTCTGGCTGGCCGGGCGGATGTGACAAAATTTGTAGAGATAAGACTTGTGTTTTTTCGGAATCTGCGGTACACTGTCTAAAGAAAAAGGCAAGGATACGGACCGGGCCGTAAGGCGGCGCGGAGACAGGCTTTGGGGCAGATTTTGCTTCCAGGATGCTTTGGTGTCAAGAACGACTGTGCCAGAACATTCAGAAAGTGAGGGGAAGCCTGTGTATTTTATGCTGGACAATTATGACTCGTTTGTCTATAACCTGTCGGCTTATTTTAAGGAGCTGGGGCAGGAAATTCTGGTGAAGCGTGAAAATGAGATCACGCTTTCTGAACTTGAGGCGCTTGGGCCGGAGGGAATCATTCTTTCTCCAGGGCCGGGAAAGCCGTCGGATGCAGAAATGTCTCTGCAGATTCTGGAACAGTGGAAAGGAAAAATCCCAATTTTGGGCGTGTGTCTGGGCCATCAGGCGATGGGCCACTATTTTGGCGCTCAGGTGGAAAAAGGGAGTTGTCCCATGCATGGGAAGCTTGCGGCCATTACCCACAATGGAAAGGGGCTGTTTTTTGGACTTAAGCAGCGTTTTCGGGCCACAAGATATCATTCACTCATGGTCAGTGGGAAAGGTTTTCCAAGGGAGCTCTCGGTGGATGCGGTGTCTGCCCAGGATGGCGTGATTATGGGGATTTCCCATAAAACTTATCCGGTTTATGGCGTACAATTCCATCCGGAAGCGGTGCTGACAGAATGCGGCCTGGAGCTTTTGGACAATTTCAGGAAAATCTGTGAGGAATGGAGGAAAGCCTATGAGAACCATAAGAGTGATTGAAAAGTATCCGCCTCTCTGCCAGATTTTTGAGCAGTATGAAAAGGAACCCATGGCGGTATTTTTAGATTCATCTCTGGAAAATCATCTAGGGAGATATTCCATTGTCGGGCTGTTTCCTTATCTGAGCCTGATAAAGGGAGAGACCTTTACAGTAAACGGCAGAGAATGCGGGAAGAGTTTTGAGGCTTATGTGAAAGAATATTTAGAAAACCACAGAGAGGAAAATCCCACAGAGCTTCCGATTGTCTCCGGGGCCATCGGATACTTTTCTTATGATTATGGAATGGAAAAGGAGGGGGTGAAAAGCCGCCATGAAAAGCACGATGGCATCCCGCAATGTATCCTGTGCTTCTACGATGTGTTCTTGGTGGAAGATCTCAGGGAACATAAACTTTATGTGGTGGCCAACGGGATGTGTGGGGACAGTCTGGAGATGGCAGACCGGATTCTCAGACAGATTGCGGAGATTTCGGACGGGATTTTTCCGGAGAAAAGATGGGCGGAAAAACAGACGGCTCCGGGCGCGATTTCTGTGGAAGCAAATTTTGAAAAAGAAGAATATCTGCAGGCAGTGAAGGATACTATTTCCCACATCACAGAGGGAGATATCTATATTATGAATATGACTCAGAGGTTGAAAGTCTTTGGCGGGAGACTGCCCTGGCAGGTATTTAAACGGCTGCGAAAGGACAACCCCTCTCCCTTTGGAGGGTATTTTCAGTATGGGGATTTTCAGGTGGTCTGTGCCTCTCCAGAACGTTTTATTCAGATGAAGAAGGGACATGTGATAACCAGACCCATCAAGGGAACCAGGAAGCGGGGCAGGACGCGGGCAGAGGATGAGGCGCTGCGGCAGGAGCTTCTGGAGTCAGAAAAGGATAAGAGCGAGCTTTTGATGATCGTGGATTTGGAGAGGAATGATCTAAACCGCGTATGTGTGCCGGGAAGCGTACAGGTGACGGAGCTGTTTGCGGTGGAGACCTACGCGACGGTGTTCCATCTGGTGGCCACAGTGGAAGGTGAGCTGGAACAGGGGAAAAATGTGATGGATCTGATCGAGGCGGCTTTTCCGGGAGGCTCCATCACCGGGGCGCCGAAGCTTCGGGCCATGGAGGTCATTGATGAGCTGGAGCATGGCAGGCGCGGACTTTACACCGGGTCCATGGGATATCTGACTTTGGACGGAGACTGTGATTTTAACATTGTCATCCGGACGGCGCTCTGCCTGGAAGGAAGCTATGAGCTGGGCGTGGGCGGAGGGATTACCTGCGAATCTGAGCTGGAATTTGAATATGAAGAGACTTTCCAGAAGGCGAAGGCAGTTTTGGAAGCCATTGGGGGAGAATGACCATGCAAGATCAGAAAATCAGACTGGATGAAGGATTTTTGTTTGGACTGGGGGCCTTTGAGACCATTGCCCTTGAGGGACGTCCTTTATGGTTAGAGAGGCATTTAAAGCGGCTTGAGAGGACCCTTGCGTTTTTGGGGATCCCAAGGCAGGTGACAAGGAAAGAGGTGTACGAGTACCTGGAGTCTGAAAAAATTACGGAAGGCGCCCTGAAAATTGTTGTGTCAGAAAAGAACCGTTTATTCCTTCCAAGAGAAAATCCTTACATGGAAACAGATTATGAGAAGGGATTTTCTGTGGATTTCGCAGAGGGAAGGCGCAATGAACATTCGCCGCTTACATACCACAAAACCTTGAATTACGGGGATTGTATACTGGAAAAGCGGAGGGCAGCGGAACGGGGATTCGACGAGGCAGTTTTTTTGAACAGCCGGGGAGAAATCTGTGAAGGCTGTGTATCCAACCTGTTTTTTGTCCGGGAGGGGAAGCTGGTTACGCCAAAACTCTCCTGCGGCCTCCTTCCGGGGATTGTCCGGGAGGTTCTGCTGGAGAGGTGCGATGTGACAGAAGAGAGGATTTTGGCTGGGGATATCGTTCAGTTTGAGGAATGCTTCCTGACCAACTCCCTGATGGGAGTCATGCCGGTGGTCCGGTTTGGAAGCCACTTTTTTAAGGGGAGAGAAATGACAGATCAGATCAGAAATTCTTTAAAAACCGGATTGACATGTAAATTTCTTCGTGCTAAAATTGTTCGGAACAAAACAGTTCGGACAGAAACTAAATGATCTGTGTCCGGAACGGGAAAGAGAAAGGAGGAATCCCCATGGAGGAATCCCGCCCGCTTCACATTGGTTTTGAAATTAAGCAGACCTCCAGACTGATCAAAAAAGCAATTGACCGGTCAGCCGCGGTGCAGTGCGCCAGCCAGATGACGGGGACCCACATCTGGATCCTTAAGTATCTCCAGGAGAATAGCGGAAAAGAAATTTTTCAGAAGGATATTGAGAGACAATTCGGGATCAATCGTTCTTCAGCCACCGGGCTTTTGCAGCTGATGGAAAAGAACGGCCTTATTTGCCGGGAGGAAGTGCCTTACGACGCAAGGCTCAAACGGATTGTGATGACGGAAAAGGCCATTTCCCTGGAGGCTTCTGTCCGCAGGGAGATCGACCGGGCGGAGGAGAGGATTTCCAGAGGATTTTCTGAAGAGGAGCTTCAGACGCTTGTCCAGATGCTGTCCCGTATCCGGGAGAATTTAAGCCAGGGCGGCTGATCTCGGAAGAAGATTAAAAAAGACAGTCCGTTGGAAATAGAACTGATTTGAAAGGACAAAGATTCACAGATGACACAAGGAGGACGACATGATCAAACGGCTTGCAGGATGTATCAGAGAATACAGGCGGGATTCCATTCTGGCGCCCGCATATATTGTGGGAGAGGGGGCCATGGAGGTCCTGATTCCCATGCTCATGGCCAGACTCATTGACCAGGGTATTGACAGAGGGAGCATGACAGCCATCTGGCAGATTGGGCTTCTTTTGGCAGCCTGCTGCCTGGTTTCTTTAAGTTTCGGCATTCTGGCGGGAACCCATGCGGCCAGGGCTTCTGCCGGATTTGCAAAAAATCTGCGCCATGACATGTATTACAAGGTACAGGAGTATTCCTTTGCCAACATTGACAAATTTTCCACGGCCAGCATTGTGACCAGGCTGACGACGGATGTGACCAATGTGCAGAATGCATTTCAGATGATCATCCGTATGGCGGTGCGCGCACCGATTCTTCTGGTGTTCGCACTGTTTATGTCTTTTATGGTGAATTCCAGGCTGGCAGTCATTTATCTGTGTGTGATTCCTGCCCTGGCAATCGGTCTGTTTTTGATTATGAGCCATGCCCATCCTCTGTTCGAGAGGGTATTTAAGACTTATGACCGGCTGAATATGGTGGTACAGGAAAACCTTCACGGGATCCGGGTGGTGAAGTCTTTTGTGCGGGAGGAACATGAAAAAGAGAAGTTTGGCCAGGTGTCTGAAAGTATTTACCGGGATTTCAAGAAAGCGGAGCGGATCGTGGCTTTTAACATGCCGCTCATGCAGATTTCTGTGTACACCTGTATGCTGCTCCTGTCCTGGATCGGCGCACGGCTGATTGTGGGAAGCGGAGGCAGTGCGGGGGGAATGACCACCGGACAGCTCATGAGCATGTTTTCCTATACCATGCAGATCCTCATGAGTTTAATGATGATCTCCAATATTTTCGTCATGCTGATCATTTCCAGGGCCTCTGCGGAGAGGATTGTGGAGATCCTGGACGAAGAGAGCAGCCTGAAAAATCCGCCGGAGCCTGTTATGGAAGTGGCGGACGGTTCCGTGACCTTTAAGGACGTATCTTTCAGTTATAAAGGAGACAAAAACAAGCTCTGCCTCATGGACATTGATTTAAAAATACGTTCCGGGGAGACGGTGGGGATTATCGGCGGGACCGGTTCCTCGAAAAGTTCTCTGGTTCAGCTCATTCCAAGGCTTTACGACGTCACAAAAGGGCAGCTCTTTGTGGGTGGGTTGGATGTCAGGGATTATGATATTGAAACACTGCGGAATCAGGTGGCCATGGTGCTCCAGAAGAATGTTCTCTTTTCTGGAACCATCAAGGAAAACCTTCGGTGGGGAAATCCGGACGCCACAGAAGAAGAAATGATCCATGCCTGCAGGCTTTCTCAGGCGGATGGTTTTATCCGGGAATTTCCGGAGGGCTATGATACTTATATGGAACAGGGAGGCGCCAATGTGTCCGGGGGCCAGAGGCAGAGGCTCTGTATTGCCAGGGCGCTTTTAAAGAAGCCAAAGATTCTGATCCTGGACGATTCTACCAGTGCCGTGGATACGGCGACAGACGCCCTGATCCGGAAGGCTTTCCGGGAAGAGATCCCAGAGACGACAAAATTTATCATTGCCCAGAGGATTTCTTCGGTGGAGGAAGCCGATAAGATCATCGTCCTGGATGGGGGACGGGTGAGCGGCTTTGGTACCCATGAGGAGCTTTTGGAAGGAAACGAAATCTACAGAGAGGTCTATGAATCCCAGATGAAAGGAGGCGAAAAGGATGGCAAATAAGAATCAAGGAACAGTTCAGGGAAACCACAAAGCTTCGGAGGGAAGAACCCCTGAGACAGTCCGGGTGGCCAGAATGCCGGGCCGGGCCGGAATGCGGGGAATGCCGCCGGCGAAGGGCATGAAGTTAAATCCGAAAACGGCAAAAAGGCTGTTCGCTTACATAGCCGGACAGAATAAGGCGCTGTTTGCGGTGGTTATCGTCTGTATTCTGATCAGTACGGCCGCCAACGTGGCAGGCTCCATGTTCCTGCGCATTCTGATTGACAAGTACATTGAGCCGCTGCTTCTCACGGAAAATCCGGTGTTTGACGGGCTCCTTGGAGCGGTCTTTACCATGGCCTGTGTGTATTTGGCGGGAGTTTTGTGTAGCTTTACTTACAACTGGATCATGGCCGGGATCTCCCAGGGCGTGCAGAAGCGGATCCGGGACGAGATGTTTGCACACATGCAGAGCCTTCCCATCCGGTATTTTGACACCCACACCTTTGGGGATGTGATGAGTCATTATACCAATGACATCGACACCTTAAGGCAGATGGTGTCCCAGAGTTTTCCCCAGCTTCTCTCCTCCTGTATGACCATTGTGATGGTATTTTGCGCCATGGTTTACACCAGTGTTTATCTGACCTTGTTTATTCTGGTGACCATCACCTGTCTGGTGACGGTTTCCAAAAAGATCGGAGGCAAAAGCGCCAATTATTTTGTGCGCCAGCAAAAATCCCTGGGGGATGTGAACGGATATATTGAGGAAATGATTAACGGCCAGAAGGTCATCAAGGTATTCTGTCACGAAGAGGCAGCAAAAGGGGAATTCGATGAAAAGAACGAGGAACTTTACAGGAATGCCTCCAGCGCCAATACCTTCGCCAATGTTCTGGGGCCTGTCTCCATGAATCTGGGAAATCTCCAGTATGTCCTTTTGGCGGTGTTTGGCGGGCTGCTGGCCGTAAACGGAATTGGCGGCATTACTCTTGGAACCATTGCTTCCTTCCTGCAGCTCTCCAGAAGCTTTACCATGCCCATCAACCAGATGTCCATGCAGCTCAATGCCATTATCATGGCTCTGGCCGGGGCCGAACGGATTTTTGCCCTGATTGACGAGGAAGCGGAGGCTGATAATGGGTATGTGACCCTCACGAGGATCCGGCTGAAGGATGAAATAAAAGAGCTTCCGGAACAAATCCCGGCAGATCTTGTGGAGGAGACAGAGGAAAGGGACGGCATCTGGGCCTGGAAACATCCCCATGAGACGGGGACTCTCACTTATACGAGGCTGACCGGAGATGTGCGGTTTTATGATGTGGATTTTGGCTATGAGCCGGAGAAGACGGTCCTTCACAATGTGACGCTCTATGCGAAACCAGGCCAGAAGCTGGCCTTTGTGGGGGCTACCGGAGCCGGAAAAACCACCATCACCAATCTGATCAACCGGTTTTATGACATTGACGACGGAAAGATCCGTTATGACAATATTAATATCAACAAGATCAAAAAAGCAGATCTGAGGCGTTCCCTGGGTATGGTTCTTCAAGATACCTGCCTCTTTACCGGGACAGTTATGGAGAACATCCGTTATGGGCGGCTTTCTGCTACGGACGAGGAAGTGCGCCATGCCGCCATGCTTGCCAACGCCGATGATTTTATACGGCGGCTGCCTCAGGGATACGACACTATGCTGAGTGGGAACGGGGCCAATCTTTCCCAGGGCCAGAGACAGCTTCTCTCCATTGCCAGAGCAGCAGTGGCCGACCCGCCGGTCATGATCTTGGACGAAGCCACCTCCAGCATTGATACCAGGACAGAGTTTCTTGTCCAGAGAGGCATGGACAGCCTGATGAAAGGACGGACTGTCTTTGTCATCGCCCACCGGCTCTCCACCATAAAGAATTCCAACGCCATTATGGTGCTGGAGCATGGACGTGTCATCGAGCGGGGAGATCATGAGCAGCTGATCGCAGAGCGGGGGAAATATTATCAGCTTTACACAGGAGCGTTTGAGTTGGAGTAGTACAAGTGCCGCCGTGCTGTTTCAGCACGGCGGCATAGACAGGATTTATGACTTCAACAATGCTTTATGGTACACTTTTTTACCTTTTCGGATTTTCACGCCGTCTATAAGTTTTTCTGCGGTCACTTTGGTATCCAGAGTGGCCTTTTCGCCGTCCACAGTGACGCCGCCCTGGGTGACCAGCCGTCTGGCCTCACTTTTTGTGGGCGCCAGCTTGCAGGCCATCATCAACTCCAGGATACTGATAGCGTTGTCTGTAAGCTGCTCTTTCGAAAGCTCTGTGGAAGGCATTCCTTCTTCATCCCCGCCGCCTGCAAAAAGCGCATGGGAAGCCTGCTTTGCTTTGTCGGCCTCTTCTTTACCGTGAACCAGGCCGGTCAGCTCATAGGCCAGAATCTCTTTGGCTTCGTTTAACTGGCTGCCTTCCCATTTGTCCATCTTGTCAATCTCTTCCAGAGGGAGGAAAGTCAACATGCGGATGCACTTTAACACATCGGCGTCGCCGGTGTTTCTCCAGTACTGATAAAATTCAAAGGGTGAGGTCTTATCGGGGTCAAGCCATACGGCACCTTTTGCAGTCTTGCCCATTTTTTTGCCTTCGGAATTCATGAGGAGAGTAATGGTCATGGCGTAAGCATCTTCATTTTCCGTAGTCTTCTTGCGGATTAACTCCGTTCCGGCCAGCATGTTGGACCACTGATCGTTACCGCCAAACTGCATATTACAGTCGTAATGCTGGTGCAGGTAGTAGAAATCATAAGCCTGCATAATCATGTAATTGAACTCCAGGAAGCTTAACCCTTTTTCCATGCGCTGTTTGTAGCATTCGGCCCGGAGCATATTGTTGACGGAAAAACAGCCGCCTACCTCCCGCAAAAGCTCCACGTAATTCAGCTTTAAAAGCCAGTCCGCATTGTTCACCATGACGGCCTTGTCAGGACCGAACTCGATAAAACGCTCCATCTGTTTTTTGAAGCAGTCACAGTTGTGGTCAATGGTTTCTTTGGTCATCATGGAACGCATATCAGTCCGCCCTGAAGGATCCCCCACATGGCCAGTGCCGCCGCCGATTAAGACGATGGGTTTGTTTCCGGCCATCTGGAGCCGTTTCATCAGGCAGAGCGCCATAAAATGTCCTACATGGAGGGAGTCAGCAGTGGGATCAAAGCCGATATAAAACCGGGCGCTGCCGTTATTAATGAGCTCTCGGATTTCCGGCTCGTCCGTCACCTGGGCGATCAGCCCTCTGGCCTGTAATTCTTCATAAATTTTCATGGTATTTTTCCTTTCTTCTCAAATAAGTTCATGTGCCCCGGGGCAGGCTGCGAAAGGGCAAGATCCTTTTTGCCCATATGCATAAAAAGTCCCCTGTCCTTTCGGACAGAGGACGAATGGAGCATTCGCGGTACCACCTCTTATTTAGGAAGTCCTCACAGACTTCCTCTTATGAAGAATGGCTGAATCATCCTGGGGATTGTGTCAGCATATTCTTCTGTGCGATAACGGACACTTCCGACCGGCCCTAGTGATCTCCCTTTTTCTATAAATTAAGGAGCTGTTCAGGCGGGCGGCTCTAAGATGTATTCAGACTGGGACCGCCTGTATCCTTCCACCAAACGGATACTCTCTGGGAAGCGGGAAAACCAGCTTACTTTTTCTCGTCAAAGCCTTTATATATTGGTTTATTGGCATTATAACAAAAAAAAAGAAAAAAGCAAGCCCTCATGACAAAAAAGCATAGTTTTTCTTAGGAAATAATGAGATGTTGCATTTACTCCGAGAATCTTGTAAAATGAATCAAGGAAAAGAGGAGATCATTATGAGCGAGGTTTGGATTGACAAAGAACTACATGAAGGGCGGCCTGCCCCTGAGGGGCGGCTTCCCAAAGAGATGCGGGTTTATGACCTGCTTGACAAGTTAAAGATCCCTTATGTGCGGATTGATCACGGCGTGACGCCGTCCATTGAAGCCTGCCATCAGGTGGATGAGATCCTGCACATTGAGATCTGCAAGAACCTGTTTTTGTGCAATGCCCAGAAGACAGATTTTTATCTGCTCTTGATGCCGGGAACAAAAAAGTTTAAGACAGCGGTATTGTCAAAGCAGATCGGCACTGCAAGGCTTTCCTTCGGGCCGCCGGAATATATGGAAGAGTTTCTGGATATCACTCCTGGCTCCGTCAGTGTACTGGGGCTGATGAATGACCATGACAGGCGGGTGAAGCTTCTCATCGACAAAGAGGTGCTTGAGGAGCCGGAGCTTGGCTGCCATCCCTGCATCAATACCTCCAGCCTGCGGATCGCCACGAAGGATATTCTGGAGAAGTTTCTGCCTTATACGGGGCATACCTACAGGGTGGTGGAGCTATGAGCAGCTCCTGGATTTTTGAGGGTATGGAGGTTCTGGAACGGGAGGACGAGCCTTTATCGTTCGAAGAGAGGCTGCAGGCAGCGGCAGAGCCGCTTCTTTCCTGGTTCCGGAAACATGCCAGAGTCCTGCCCTGGCGGGAGGACCCCACGCCTTACCATGTGTGGATCTCAGAGATCATGCTGCAGCAGACCCGGGTGGAGGCGGTCAAAGACTATTACAGACGGTTTCTGGAGGCCCTTCCTGACATTCGGTCTCTGGCCGAAGTGCCGGAAGAGCGGCTTTTAAAATTGTGGGAGGGGCTTGGATATTATAACCGGGCCAGAAACTTAAAGAAGGCGGCTGCCATTGCCGTATCCAGTTACGGCGGAGAACTTCCGGCATCCTACGAAGAGCTTCTTTTGCTGCCGGGAATCGGAAGTTACACGGCAGGAGCCATTGCCTCCATCGCCTATGGGATTCCGGAACCGGCAGTAGACGGGAATGTACTGCGGGTTGTATCCAGACTTTTGGCAGCCAGAGAGGATATTCTGAAACAGTCGGTCAAGAGGCAGATGGAAGAACTTCTGCGGGCAGTCATGCCAAAGGATGAGGCCGGCTCTTTTAACCAGGCCCTTATGGAGATCGGAGCGATGGTCTGTGTGCCGAACGGCGCACCACACTGTGGTGAATGTCCTCTGAGGGGACTTTGCCTGGCAAGGCGAGGGGGACTTACGGAAGAAATTCCGGTAAAAACTCCGAAAAAGGCGAGGGTGATTGAGGAAAGAACGGTTTTTGCCGTCAGGAGGAAGGGGCAGGTGCTCCTTCATAAAAGGCCGGAGAAAGGACTTTTGGCCGGACTTTATGAGCTTCCGGGAACACCGGGATATCTGGAGCTTTCCGAGGCCCTTGACTGGCTGGGAGTGGAAGCGGGACAGGTGGAGCTTATGGAAGCGCTTCCGGATGCAAAGCATATTTTTTCCCATGTGGAGTGGAGAATGAGAGGGTATTATATCCTTTTGAGAGAGGGAACAGAGACGAAGGAGGGGTTTTTTGCCGACAGGGAGAGTGCACGGGAGACTTATGCTCTTCCCGGCGCTTTTAAGGCTTATGCAAAGTATCTCTTTGAGAGTTAGGCATGCAAAATGCACAGAGAAAAAAGAAGGAAAATGGCCGGTTTTTTGTCAATGTGACAAAATATATTTTTGCGAGGAAAAAGCCCTTGATTTCTAAAAAATGCCATGATATAGTCAAAGTACAGACATCTTAGGCGACATCAACAGAGACACCAGTGCAGACAGCAAGTATGCATCTTGGCGGACTTTAGGGAGACATCATAAGCGGACTAAAAAGAGGACATCATAAGTGGACAGCAAAGGGAGACATCGTAAGCAGACTAAAAGAGCGTATTGACAGACACAGATGGAATGACGAGACGAAAAACACAAAAAGGCAGGGCGGTTTCCAAATGGCTGTCCTGTCTTTTTGATGCACACGGGGCAGAGAGGAAAATGCTGCTGGGCGCCTGCCCATAATCACTATGATGGAGGAACTATGAAATACAAATTGCTGGCAACAGATTTGGACGGAACTCTTGTGACAGAGGATAAAAGAGTCACAGAGAGGACAAAACAGGCAGTGAAGGCTATGATCAGCCGGGGAGGGACCTTGGTACTTTCCTCCGGGCGGCCAAGCTACGGCGTATGGCATGTGGCGAAGGAACTGGAACTTCCGGAACTTGGCGGATATATTCTTTCTTATAATGGTGGAGAGCTTTTAGACTGCAAAAGCGGAAAGGCAGAATTTTCTGTCCAGATACCTCCAGATAAAATTCCTGAGATTATTCATCTGGCAAGGGAACATAAAACGGCGATTCTTACTTATGAGGAAGAGTATATCATAAGTGAGAACGGCGACGATCTTTATGTGCTGGGGGAAGCAAGAAATACCAGGATGAAAGTAAAAGAGGTTCCGGACCTGATCTCCTATGTGACCTTTCCGATTGTCAAGATGATGATGGTGGGGACAGAAGAGCAGATCCTTAAGCTGGAGCCTGTGGTGAGAAAGGCCCTTGGGCCGGAATTTTCCGTGTTCCGCTCAGAGGCGTATCATCTGGAGATCCTTCCCGCGGGAGTTGACAAAGGAAGCGGACTTTTGAAAACGCTGGAATATCTGGGGATTTCCAGAGAGGAGACTATTTCCTGTGGAGATTATGACAATGATATTCCTATGAATGAGGCGGCAGGACTGGGGGTGGCCATGGAAAACGGATGTCCGGCTATCAGGGAGAAGGCCGATTATATTACCTGTTCCAACGAGGCGGACGGAGTCGCTGTTGTCATTGAAAAATTTGTGCTGGGGGAAGAAGGATCATGAAGAAATTTATTTTGGACACCCATACCCATACAGTTGCCAGCGGACATGCTTACGGGACAGTGACAGAGATGGCGGAGGCCGCGTCCAGAGCAGGACTTAAGCTTTTGGCCATCACGGACCATGCGCCTAAACTTCCAGGAGGCACCCATGAGATGTATTTTCGGAATTTCAAGGTTATCGACAGAGAGCTCTTTGGCGTGGAAATTCTCATGGGCGTGGAGTTAAATATCATGGATTACGAAGGAAGCGTGGATATGGAGGAGCGTGTGTTAAAAAAGATGGGCATCTGTATCGCCAGCCTCCACACAGTCTGCCTGACTCCCGGGACGAAGGAGGAAAATACCAGGACGCTTCTCAAAGTGATGGAAAACCCTTATGTCCAGGTGATCGGCCATCCGGATGACGGCCGCTATGCCATTGACTACGAGGCTGTGGTAAAAGGGGCAAAAGAGAAGGGTGTGTTGATCGAAATCAACAACAGCTCCCTGATGCCGGGTTCCTGCAGAAAAAATTCTCTCTCTAATCTGACAGAAATTTTAAGTCTTTGCCAACAGTACGGCCAGGAGATCATCGTCAATACGGATGCCCATTTTCCCTCTTCGGTGGGACGGTTTGAGGGAGTAGAGGCTCTGCTGGAAAAAACAGGTTTTCCGGAAGAACTGGTGGTGAACACGGACGTGGGACGGCTAAAAAAATATTTGACGTATTGACTTTTTCGCTGAAAAGACTATAATGATATCGAAAAAATCAATCAAAAAGGAGTGGAGAAATGGCAAGAAAGAATTGGAAGCTGATTCTGTGCGCAGTTTTTGCTTTCGCGCTGGCGGGGCTTGCTGCCTGCGGGGACAAAGAGAGCAAGGATGTTGTGAAGTCGACAAACGCAGTGGAGACAGAGGCGGTGGAGACAACTGCCGCTGAGACAAAGGCGGTGGAGACAAAAGCTGCCGAGACAACTGCCGCTGAGACTCAGGCCGAAAGCACGGCTGACAGCGGAAAATTCGCTACGGTCGCAGAGTTTGCGAATTCTGAGGAGGTTCAGAGCGAGCTGGCAGCACAGAAGAAGAGCCTTGAAGGATCCGGTATGGACATCGCGATTACAGGGGAAGATAATAAGCTGATTTACACCTTTACCTATCTGGAGATGGAGAACCAGGAAGGGATGGCAGAGGCGCTTCAGCAGGGACTGGAGGCTGAGAAAACCACATTTTCCGGTGTGGCGAAATCCATTAAGCTGGCTGTGGATGTGGAGAATCCTGTAGTGGTGGTCCGCTATTTAGATTCCACCGGAGCGGAGATTTATTCCGCAGAATTTACAGCAGAATAAGAAAGAACTTTTAATTTCCCACAGAATGTGGAAAGAAACATAAAACAAAGTAAAAACAGGCTGGAACCGGAGTGAGAAAACCGGATTCCAGCCTGTTTTTAATCATTTATTTGATAGGATCATAATACTGGGACTCATAATATTTATAGAGGGCCCTGTACTCCTCCGTTGCTCCACGGTGCATAACTTTCTGGAACTCGTGAGAATCGAAATTTTTGGTGTTACTCAGTTTTTCGATGATATGTAAAGCCACATTGGAACAGTGGTCGGAAATCCGCTCGGCGCTGGTTAAAAATTCAGTCAGGGAGATGCCGGCCTGAACGCTGCAGTTTCCTTTGCTGAGCCGATCAATATGGTGGGTTTTTATGGTTTCACGGAGGACGTCGATGACCTCCTCTAGAGGCTCCACCCGGTAGGCGCCGGTGAGATCGTCTTTTTCATAAGCCTCCAGGGTGATGGTCAGCACATGCTTGACGGCCTCTATGACCATCCGGATCTCCTTTAATCCTTTCTTGGAGAAGGCGATTCCCTGTTCCTTATTGAACTGGCCTACCTCAGCGATGTTCACACAGTGGTCGCCGATGCGCTCAAAGTCACTGACACAGTGGAGGAACATGGCGGTCTCCCGCTGGTCTGTCCGGCGGATATGCTGGGCAGAGATACGAACCACATATTCACCCACAGCAGTTTCACATTTGTCCAGGAAGTCTTCATTTTCATTGAGCTTTTCAAAGGTTTTCTCGTCAAAATTCTCCAGTAGAGATACTGCCATGTCAAAATTCTCCTGGATGGTCTCGCCCATCTGGAGGGTTACTTTCCGGCACTGCTCCAGGGCCAGGGTAGGACGGTCAAGAAAGATGTCGTCCAAAAGCGCCAGGCAGGAGTCTGCACGGGAAGGCGCGTCGTCGTGAAGGAGCTTTTTGGAAATGGCCACCAGCACGTTGCAGAAAGGCAGCAGGACCAGGCTGGTCGCAATGTTAAATAAAGTATGGAAATCAGCAATATTACCTCTGGTCATGGCGCTTTCCCAGAAGGAGAAGCCTACCAGGGCCTGGAAGCCATAAATACCGATTAAAAACATGATCGCACCGATGATATTGATCATCAGGTGACAGACCACCACACGCTTGGCATTCTTATTGGTGCCGATACTGGCGATGAGCACAGTGATACATTTGCCGATGTTCTGACCGATGATAATGGGAGCTGCCATGGAAAAAGTCACGGTCCCTGTGGAGGCGATGGCCTGCAGGATACCAACGGAAGCCGAGGAGCTCTGTAAGATTGCGGTCACCACAGCGCCGAGAAGCACACCAAGGAGCGGATTGCTGAATACGAAAAAGATTTCCTGGAAGGCAGGTGAATCCTTTAAGGGAGAAAGTGCCGACTCCATAGTGGTCATACCGAAAAAGAGGATGCCAAAACCGATCAGCAAATGGGCAATGTTCCTGGTTTTTCTGCGCTTGCTGATCAGGATCATGAAGGAACCGATGGCAATGACAATGGGAGCGAAAGAAGTGGGCTTAATCAGTTCAAAAATTAGCTGGGAGCCCGACAAGTCGCCGAGACGCAGGATCTGGCCGGTGACAGTGGTACCGATGTTGGCGCCCATGATAACCGGAATAGTCTGAGCAAATTTCATGATGCCGGCGTTTACAAAGCCCACAAGCATGACGGTAGTGGCAGCAGAACTTTGGATGATACCAGTGACGACAGCTCCCAGGGCGAGGCCCTTTAAGCGGTTGTTGGTCAGTTTTTCCAAAGTTTTCTCAAGGCCTGCGCCTGCGATCTTCTCCAGAGAGGTGCCAAGGAGGCTCATGCCATACAAAAACAGGCCGATGCCGCCGAGTAATGTCAGAACTGAAAAAATATCCACGCTTTTTCCCTCATTTCTTTTGTTTTTTGCGAAAATGTTGTTGTCAGTTAAAAACCGTATGACTTTATACTATTATAAATATGAGAAAGCGTCAATACAAATTTTCAGTCGGTGACTTGTTTCCTCTTCCTCAAAATGGTATACTAAACTTTGTATGCCTCTTTGGCGTTCGCTGGAAAGAGAGAGGGATAGAAGTAATCGGAGGAATGAAACGTGGCACAGGCTAAAAAGAAAACGCAGACAGGCAGAGGGAAAACCACGACAGGGAAGGGCGCGGCGGCCGGCAGGAAAAAGCAGAATGCTCCCGCCAGAAAGGCGAAAGAAGAGAAACTGGAACCAGCTTTGAAAAAAGAGCTGGTGATTTTGGCAGGACTGGCTGTTATGATCCTGCTTTTTTGCAGTAATATGCACTGGTGTGGAAAACTGGGAGAAGCCTTGTATCATATACAGAGGGGAATCTTTGGCATCATGGGGTATTTGGTTCCCTTCTATCTGTTTTTTATTATGTGTTTTCTCCTATCCAATAACGGGAGTAAAAAAGCAGTTATCCGGGTACTGGTATCTGTGGCGGCGCTGTTTGTATTTTGTGGGATTGCTTCCCTTTTGGCAGTGGGCGAGTTTGACAGTGCCGTGACCTTAAAGGACTATTATGTGCAGGCGCCGAAATCCCTGGATGGAGGACTTTTAGGGGGATTATGCCTGAAGATTCTTTACCCGGCTCTTGGAATGGTGGGCACTTATGTGGTGTTGATCCTTTTAGCCATGGCGGGAATCGTAGTGACCACACAGAAATCCATTTTGAGCCCCATACAGAGGGGCGGGAAAAAAGTATACGATACGGCGAGAGAGGATCTGGCAAAACGCCATGAGCTCCATATGGAGAGGGCAGAAGAAAAGAGAAAATACAGGGCAGATAAAAAAGTGCGGGGTGTATCCATGGATACGGAAATCATGGAAGAGGATACGGAACAGATATCTGCCGGGGAACAGAGGAAAGATGCCGATGTCTTTACAGGGGAAATCCACGGGATGGAAGGCGCGTATCTGTCGGGGAATGGAGAAGAACTGGAAGAGGAGGAAGAAATTTACCATGGCAGAGACTCAGTATATGAAGAACTCGTGTATCCGGAAGAGACAGGACCGCTTCAGGCAGAACGGCTGAGAAGCACCCTGTCAGAGTTCGAGGCCATGCTGGAGGGAAACCAAAAAGAAGATCCTGAGCCGGAGATACCCCTTTACCGGATTCCGCCTGTGGAGGAAGAGGATTCCTCCTGGGAGGAGCCTGTGAAAGCGGAAGTATGGGCTGAGGAGAGGAAAGATCAGGAAGAGGAGCAGGACTGGAACGTTGAAGCGCTCCGGATTTCAGAGACCTTTCAGAAAACAGAACATGAATGGGAGACAAAAAATACTCCTGACCTTTCTGGTGAGGTGAGGCAGATTGTGACGGCAGGGGGAAAGGTGATTGAGGTGGAAGAAGACCCCACACAAATGGATCCCATTGAGGCCAAACGGGCCCAGGCGGCAAAGCAGAAAGAGACGTCCATTTTCCGGTCAGAGGAAAGGGGGAGAGGAAGTTCCGGAAGCGTCCGTTTTACAGATATACCGGGAGGGAGCGGGGCAGAAGGAATTGCCGGGGCTTCTGGACATCTGGACATGCCGAAGCATTCGGAGGCGCCGAAACGGCCTGAAGCGCCGAAGAGTCCTCCCAGGCCCTACGCCAAGCCTCCTTTCCAGCTTTTAAAACAGGGAGACAGGAAGGTAAAGGACCGGGATGCAGAGCTTAAGGAGACCGCCGTCAAGCTGCAGCAGACCCTCAGGAATTTTGGCGTGGGGGTGACAGTGACCAATATCAGCTGCGGACCTTCTGTGACCAGATATGAGCTGACTCCAGAGCAGGGGGTCAAGGTGAGCAGGATCGTATCGCTGACAGACGATATTAAACTAAATCTGGCGGCAGCGGATATCCGCATCGAAGCGCCCATACCCGGCAAGTCGGCGGTGGGCATCGAGGTGCCAAACCGGGAGAATATGACCGTGTCTTTCCGGGATGTGATCGAGTCGGAGGAGTTTCAGAACTTCCCGTCAAAGCTGGCCTTTGCCGTGGGGCGGGATATTGCAGGGCAGACAGTAGTGACAGATATGGCCAGGATGCCCCATCTCTTGATCGCAGGAGCCACCGGTTCCGGAAAATCTGTGTGTATCAATACCTTGATTATGAGTATTCTTTATAAAGCAGAGCCTTCGGAGGTGAAGCTGATCATGATTGACCCCAAGGTGGTGGAGTTGAGCATTTACAATGGAATCCCGCACCTGATGATTCCAGTGGTGACGGACCCGAAAAAGGCGGCCGGAGCTCTCAACTGGGCTGTGGCCGAGATGACGGACCGGTATAAAAAGTTTGCCGGATTCAATGTCCGCGATTTAAAAGGATACAATGAAAAGCTGAAGAGCGAGGCTGCAGACGGGGAGGAGGTATCCCCTCTGCCCCATGTGGTTATTATTGTGGACGAGCTTTCCGATCTGATGATGGTATCTCCGGGAGAGGTGGAGGACGCCATCTGCCGTCTGGCCCAGATGGCCAGGGCGGCAGGTATCCATCTGGTGCTTGCCACTCAGCGGCCCTCTGTCAATGTCATCACAGGCCTGATTAAAGCCAATGTGCCCTCCAGGATTGCCTTCTCAGTGTCGTCCGGGGTGGATTCCAGAACCATCATTGACATGAACGGGGCAGAAAAACTTCTGGGAAAGGGCGATATGCTCTTTTACCCTTCCGGCTATCAGAAACCGGTGCGGGTGCAGGGGGCTTTTGTGTCGGACGGGGAAGTATCGAAGGTGGTAGAGTTTTTGACAGAAAACGCGGATACGGAGTACAGCCAGGAGGTGGAAAGCCGGGTGAATGCCTCTTTAGGCCCGGAGGGCGGTGGGGGCAGTAAAGAGCGGGACGCTTATTTTGCAGATGCCGGCCGTTTCCTGATTGAGAAGGAAAAGGGATCCATCGGAATGCTCCAGAGAGCTTTCAAGATCGGCTTTAACCGGGCGGCCCGTATCATGGATCAGCTTGCCGCGGCCGGTGTGGTGGGAGAAGAAGAGGGAACGAAACCGAGGAAGGTTCTCTTAACTCTGGAGGAGTTCGAGGCGTTTTTAGAGAACGGATAAGCCTGAGATCAATTTTCTTTGTCTTGACAAGTGTTCCTGTCAAGAAAAGAAACCTCTGCATAAGATAAAGGAAGAAAAATTTTATGCGGAGAAATTCATGACATTAAGCAGTCTGCTGTCCCATGTGGGATATATCAGGCTCCGGGGAAGTGCCGAGATTTCTGTGACAGGAATCACCTGTGATTCCAGGGAGGTAAAGCCTGGCGATATGTTTGTCTGCCTTACCGGCTGCAGGGAAGACGGCCACCGGTTTATGGCAGAGGCTCTTGAGAAAGGGGCCTGTGTGATAGTCGCGGAGGAGAGAAATGAGAAGGCAGAAACGTTTGAAAAACAGTTTTTGAAAGCTGCGAAGCCAGAAGTAGCTCTTGTACTTGTGGCTTCCACAAGGAGAGCCTTTTCCCCGCTGGCGGCCGCCTTTTACGGCTACCCCTTGCGCTCTATGAAATCGGCAGCCGTGACAGGGACCAAAGGAAAGACCACGACAGCCTATATGCTCCGGGAGATTCTTGAGAAGTCCGGCTGTAAAACAGGACTCATTGGCACCAACGGGGCTTTTCTGGGAGAGGAGAAGCTTGCGATCTCCCACACAACCCCAGAGGCCCATGAACTCCAGCGGATTCTCCGGCAAATGAAAGATGCCGGCTGTACCCATGTGGTTATGGAGGTTTCCTCCCAGGGGATCAAAATGGAGCGGGTGGCAGAGCTTCATTTTAACTGTGGGATTTTCACCAATCTTTCGCCGGATCACATTGGACCGGGAGAGCATGAAAATTTTGAAGACTATCTGTACCAAAAAAGCCGCCTGTTTTTAAACTGTGATGTGGGGATTATCAACCAGGATGACAGGTGGGCAAAGGATGTGACGGCCAGAGCGGCCTGCCGGCTGGTGACCTACGGGCTTACAGAAGGGGACTTTCGCGGGGCAGAGCCGGCGCGCTATAAAGACAGCAGAATGCTGGGCTGCGAATACCGGCTGGAGCAGGAAGAGCCTGGAGAGGCTTCTGAGACAGTTTTTCTGCCTCTTCCCGGGGAGTACAACATCCGAAACAGTCTGGCAGCCATCGCGGCGGCAAGAGAATTTGGCATCTCTTCCAAGAAGGCTGCAGAGGCTCTTAAAGAAGTGCAGGTCCCGGGACGCATGGAAGTGGTTTCTGGAAGCAATCATTTGTGGGTGATTGTAGATTACGCCCACAACGAAGACAGCATGGAAAATCTGCTTAAGACACTGAAGGCCTATGAACCCCGCCGTCTCATCTGTGTATTTGGCTGTGGGGGAAACCGTTCGAAGCTGAGAAGGACCGGAATGGGGCGGGCTGCAGGAGCCCTGGCGGACATTTCTGTGGTGACGGAGGATAATTCCAGATATGAGTCTCTTTCTGATATTATCCAGGCCATAGAGGAAGGACTTAAGGAAAGCGGCGGCAGATATGTGGTGATCCCCGATAGAAGGGAGGCCATCGACTATGCAATCCGACACGGAAAGGTGGGCGACATCATTGCCATCATCGGCAAGGGCCATGAGGAATATCAGGAGAAAGAGGGAGAGAGGATTCCTTTTTCTGACAGAGAGGAAGCCAGACGATCCCTGTTTTTTGCCTGATAGGAAACCGATCGGGCAAAATCCCTCTGGTGCAGGATTCTAATATATGAGAGGAAAAAGATATGGAACGGACGAAGGTAGAAGATATTGTGCGGGCAACGGGAGGCGTGTTGCTTAAAGGAGCGGCAGATACCCCCCTGAAAAATGTGAGTATTGATTCCAGGGTCATGAAAGGAGAAGATCTCTTTGTGCCCCTCATCGGCGCCCGGTCTGATGCCCACGATTATCTGACCCAGGCTATAGAAAACGGAGCGGCGGCAGTCCTTAGCTCCAGGAAGACGGAGCCTCTTTTTGGGGCGGCTTGGATTCAGGTGGAGGACACCTTAAAGGCTCTGCAGGCCATAGGAAAAGATTACCGGGAACGGCTTTCGATTCCGGTAATCGGCGTCACCGGCAGTGTGGGGAAAACCACCACCAGGGAAATGACAGCAGCGGCCCTTGGCGCAGGTTTTAAGGTCTTTAAGACCTCGAAAAATTTCAACAGCGATATCGGCCTGCCTGTCACTTTGACACAGATGGGAAAGGCCGATGAGCTGGCGGTGTTAGAGATGGGCATGAGCGATTTCGGGGAGATGGAAGTGCTTTCTTCCCTGGCAAAGCCTTCTGCCGCCATTATCACCAACATCGGCGTGGCCCATATCAGGCAGCTTAAGACCAGGGAAAATATCTTCAGAGAGAAGTTGAAGATCGCCTTGTCCATGAAGCCTGGCGGCACTTTGATTCTGAACGGGGATGATGAATATCTGAAGACCGTGCCAGAGGACTGCGGCTTCAGACGGATTTTTTATGGTTTTGGAGAGAACTGCAGGTTCCGGGCAGAAAAGGTGCAGGTCAGGCACAACGGTACGGAGTTTATGGCTGTGAACGGGGAGGAGCGGGTGAGAGTGCATCTTCCTGTTATGGGGAATCATATGGTCATGAACGCCCTGGCCGCATTTGCGGCGGCTTCCCTCTGGGGGATTTCCATGGAACAGGCGGCGAAGGCCCTGGACGGATTCTCCGGCTTTAAAAACCGGCAGCAGATTTACCGTTTTTCGGAGTTTTCCATGATTGACGATACCTACAATGCAAGTCCTGATTCCATGAGAGCGGCCCTCACGGTCCTGGGCAGTATGGAGGCTTCCGGAAAAAAAGTGGCTGTTCTGGCGGATATGCTGGAACTGGGGGAGAAGACAGAGCGTTTCCATCGGGAAGTGGGACAGTTTGCGGCAGGAATCCCTGTGGACTGTCTGGTCTGCATCGGAGAGCTGGCTGAGGAGATCGGAAAAGGGTTTCTGGAAAGGATTTCAGCGCATTCCGGGAGAGAGGTACATTTCTTTGACTCTAGTACCGAGGCGCTTCCCTTCCTGAAAACCCAGACAAAGGACGGAAACCTCCTGCTTTTTAAGGGTTCCAACGACATGAAGCTTTCCGGCTTGACGGAGATTTTAAAGGAACAATAGGAATTCTTTTACAGAGAGAGAATAAAAATACATGTTAAGACCATATGCTGATGTGATCATCGACATTACCCATACGGCGGTGGACCGGGTATTTCAGTATGAAATTCCGGAGGAGCTTTTTGGAGGGCTGTCTCCTGGAATGAAGGTCCGGGTGCCCTTTGGACAGGGAAACCATCTGCGGGACGGTTATATCATCGGGTTTTCGGAAAAACCAGATTATGATCCTCTTAAGATAAAAAAAATAGAGGGTGTCTGTGAGGACGGAGTACTGATTGAAGGACAGCTGATCTGTTTGGCGGCCTGGATGAGAGAGCGCTACGGCTCCACTATGATTCAGGCATTAAAAACAGTGCTTCCCATTAAAAGGAAACCAAAGGCAGCACAGAAACGGTATCTGGTGCGGAACGTAGGCAGGGAGGAATGTGAGGAGCTCCTTATGGTCTGCCGGAAGAAGAACCAGAGGGCCAGAGTACGGCTTCTGGAAGCGTTTCTCACCGATGAGACGCTGCCCTATGAGATGGTAGTACAGAAGCTTCGGGTGTCAGCGGCTTCCATGAAGCCTTTTCTGGAACAGGGGATCTGCAGGCTGGAGACAAAAAGCTGTTTCCGCAATCCCATCCAGGGAAATCTGAGAAAAGGCACGGAAATCTCCTTAAATGAGGAACAGCGGCGGGTAACAGCGGGAATCCTTTCTGCCTGGAAGGGGGACAGAAAACCATGTCTGCTCCATGGGATTACAGGGAGCGGAAAGACAGAAGTCTATATGGAGGTGATTCGCCATGTGGCGGCTGAGGGAAAGCAGGCCATTGTGCTGATCCCGGAGATCTCCCTGACCTGGCAGACGGTCATGCGGTTTTACAGACAATTTGGGGACCGGGTGTCCATCGTCCACTCCAGGCTTTCCGCGGGAGAGAAATCCGACCAGATGGAGCGGGCAAGGCGGGGGGAACTGGACATTATGATCGGTCCCCGCTCCGCACTGTTTACCCCGTTTCCCAATTTGGGCCTGATCCTGATTGACGAGGAACATGAGGCGGCCTACAAAAGTGAGACAGTCCCAAGATACCATGCCGTTGAGGCGGCCATTTACCGCTGCCGGCTGGCCGGGGCCATGGCGGTTTTAGGCTCAGCCACTCCCTCGGCAGTCTCCTATTACCGGGCCCAGAATGGAGAATATCATTTCTTTCAGATGAAGACTAGGGCAAAGGAGGCCAGTGTGCTGCCTTCCGTGGAAATCGTGGATCTGAGGGAAGAGCTGAAAGCGGGAAACAGAAGGATTTTCAGCCGGAGACTTAAGGAACTGATGGGCGAGACCCTGAAGCGGAAAGAACAGATTTTGCTTTTCTTAAATAAAAGGGGATATGCTGGATTTGTCTCTTGCAGAGCCTGCGGCAAGGCAGTCAAATGTCCTCACTGCGATGTAAGTTTAAAGGTTCATCAGGATGGGAAGCTCAAGTGTCATTACTGCGGATATGAGACCCCAATTCCCAGGGAATGCCCGTCTTGCGGCTCCGGCTATATTGCCGGATTTGGGACAGGCACTCAGAAGGTGGAGGTCATGGTGAAAGCCATGTTCCCGGAAGCTTCGATCCTCCGGATGGATATGGATACCACCTCAAAAAAGGGAAGCCATGAAGCCATTTTGTCCGCCTTTGCCGATGGGAAGGCAGATATCCTCATCGGCACACAGATGATTGTCAAGGGGCATGATTTTCCCCGGGTGACTCTGGTGGGGATTTTGGCGGCGGATCTGTCTCTTTATTCCGGCGGTTATGAGGCGGGGGAGAGGACCTTTTCTCTGCTGACTCAGGCGGCGGGGCGGGCGGGGAGAGACAGCCTTCCCGGCCATGTGGTGATCCAGAGCTATTCGCCGGACAATTACAGCGTGGAGGCGGCAGCCAGCCAGGATTATGAAGGATTTTACTGGCATGAGATTCTTTACCGGAAGTTATTGCGGTATCCGCCGGTCTACCGGATGCTGTCTCTGCTCATTACCTCCAGGGAGGAAGAAGAGGCGGCTGCCATGGCGGACACAGTGAAGAGGCAGGCAGAGGCGGCAGACGGGGAAGGGATTCTGGAACTGGTTGGACCGGCCAGGGCGTCTGTGGCAAAGATCAACGACGTTTACCGATATACCTTTTATGCAAAATGTGAGGAGGAGGAACCTCTTTTGGAACTGAAACAAAGAATAGAGGCCCTTGACTGGGGAAAAGACGTGCAACACCAGTTTGATATGGAATAAAAGAGCAGAACCAATACTTTTATATAGATAAAGACAGGAAAGGATGCGTATTATGGCACTGAGATTGATTCGGGAAATGGGAGACGAGGTACTGACAAAGACGGCAAAGGAAGTGAAGGCGATGACGCCCAGGACAGAAAAACTCATCGCGGACATGTTGGAAACCATGTATGAGGCAGAGGGGGTGGGCCTGGCGGCTCCTCAAGTGGGAATTTTAAAGCGGATCGTGGTCATTGACATCGGGGACGGGCCGGTGGTTTTGGTGAATCCGGTGATCTTAAAGAAAGAAGGGGAGCAGACCGGACCGGAGGCATGTTTAAGTGTTCCGGGAAAACAGGGGACGGTAACAAGACCGAACTATGTGGTGGTCCGGGCCATGGACGAACATATGGTGGAGCGGGAGATTGAGGCCGAGGAGCTCTTTGCCCGTGCCATCTGCCATGAATGCGATCATCTGGAGGGAAAGCTCTATGTGGAACTTGTGGAAGGGGAGCTGGAGGATGTGACCGACGAGGAGTAGGAAGATACCTGTGAAAATAAGAAGTAATTTAAATTTTTCTTAAAAAAATGTAAAAAGTGCAGCTTTTGCGGAAAAACAGAGTATACTGGAAGATGGAGGAAAAGCTTATGAAGCTTGTATTTATGGGAACGCCGGAGTTTTCGGTCCCTGCTCTTTTGGCGCTGATTTCAGGAGGCCATGAGGTGGCGGCGGTGGTGACCCAGCCGGATAAACGAAAAGGGCGGGGAAAAGAGATGCAGAGCACACCGGTGAAGGAGGCGGCACTTGCCAGAGGGATTCCGGTTTTTCAGCCGGAGCGGATCCGGGACAATGAAGAATTTTTGAAAACACTGAAAACGATACGTCCGGACGCCATTGTGGTGATCGCCTTTGGCCAGCTTCTTCCAAAAGAGGTTCTGACCCTTCCGCCCTGCGGATGCATTAACATCCATGCGTCTCTGCTTCCCAAATACCGCGGAGCTGCCCCCATCCAGTGGGCGATCATTGACGGGGAAAAAGAGACAGGGATCACTACCATGTATATGGAAGAGGGACTGGACACAGGAGACATGCTTTTAAAGACCGTGATCCCTATCGAGGCGGATGAGACGGGCGGAAGCCTCCACGATAAGCTGGCAAAAGCCGGAGGACCTCTCATCCTGGAAACCTTAAAAGGGCTGGAAGAGGGAACGCTTAAGAGGGTGCCCCAGGCGGGAGAAACTTGTTACGCGAAGATACTCACCAAGGATCTGGGAAATGTGGACTGGTCCATGGGAGCGGCGGCCATCGAGCGGCTCATCCGGGGGCTTTCTCCCTGGCCGGGAACTTACAGCCGCCTCAATGGAAAGACTGTGAAGCTGTGGCGGGCAGAAGTTTGTTGGAAAGCGCCGGGGGTAGAAGAGACAAAAGCCGGAGAAAAGCCGGTTCCCGGGACAATCATAGCGGTGACAAAGGACGGGATCTTTATACAGACCGGGGACGGATTTCTGGCGGTGAAAGAACTTCAGCTTGCAGGGAAGAAGCGGATGGATGCAGGAGCTTTCCTGCGGGGATATCCTCTGCAGGCCGGAGACAAAATGGAGGGATAAGAGATGCCTTATTATTATGGATACCGTTATTATTTTGATCCTACGTGGATTCTGATTCTGGTGGGGATGGTGATCTGCCTGATTGCCCAGGCGAGAGTGAAGGGATCCTTTTCCAAATATTCCAAAGTCACAAGCCGCACCGGTATGACCGGGGCAGAGGCGGCCAGAAGACTTTTGGACAGCCAGGGGATCTACGGGGTACAGATTCTCAGGGTGGCCGGAAACCTGACAGACCACTATGACCCCAGGGACAAGACACTGAAGCTTTCCGATTCCGTCTATGGCAGCCGTTCCGTGGCGGCCATCGGCGTGGCGGCCCATGAATGCGGCCATGCCATCCAGGACGAAGTGGGCTATTCGCCTTTAAGGCTCAGGACTGCTTTTGTGCCGGTGGCAAATTTTGGCTCCAGCATCAGTATGATCCTGATTGTGGCTGGACTTATTTTCGGGGCAGGAAGGGGAAGTTTTTCGATCTTGGTCAATCTTGGGATTTTCTGTTTTTCCCTGGCGGTTCTGTTTCAGCTTATCACGCTCCCAGTGGAGTTCAATGCGTCGAGCCGGGCGCTTACCCTTCTGAGAGATACAGGAATCCTTTATGGGGACGAGGTGGGACAGACGAGAAAAGTGCTCTCTGCGGCGGCCCTGACCTATGTGGCGGGCGCCCTTTCTTCCATGCTGCAGCTCCTTCGTCTGATTATCCTTTTCGGAGGAAGAAGACGTGACTGATGTGCGGGAGTTGTGCCTGGACTGTCTGATGGAGATTCTGGATAAGGGCAGGCACAGCCATGTGGTATTGAAGCAGGCCCTGGAAGGAAAGAGGGAGCTTTCCAAAAAGGAACGGGCTTTTCTCACATGCCTGACAGAAGGGACGATAGAACGTCTTTATGAGTTAGATTATATCATTGACTGGTTTTCCAAAGTAAAGACTGAAAAAATGAAGCCCCTGATCCGGGAGCTTTTCCGAATGAGTGTTTACCAGATCAAATATATGGCTTCTGTGCCGGATCGGGCTGTCGTCAGCGAGGCGCTGCGGCTTGTGGCGAAGCGGGGGTTTGGGTCATTAAAAGGTTTTGTAAACGGAGTACTCCGGACTATCATACGGGAACTGGACAGGGTTTCTTATCCACAGAGAGAAAATGGGTTTTCCCAGTGGGCCAGGGTGGCGTATTCTATGCCGGTCTGGATCACAGAAGAACTTCTCCTGGAATACGGAAAGAAGCGGACGCTGGCAGTGCTTTTGGGAGGACTTTGCGAGAGGCCTTTTACTGTGAGATGTAATCTGAGCAGAGCTTCTGTGGAAGAGATCATAAAAAGCCTGACAGAGCAGGGCATCGGGGTCAGACAGGTGCCGGAGGTTCCAGAGGTTCTTATATTGGAGGGATTTGACCGGCCGGAGGAGATCAGGGCCTTTCGGGAAGGGCTTTTGCAGGTGCAGGATGTGAGCTCCGTGCTGGCAGGATTTGCCGCCGGCATAAAGCCGGGAGATTTTGTGCTGGATATCTGTGCGGCACCTGGAGGAAAGAGTCTCCATGCGGCAGATCTGTTAAGAGGAAGCGGCCATGTGGAGGCCAGGGATGTGACGAAGGAAAAAACGGCGCTGATTGAAGAAAATGTGAAGCGCAGCGGCTTTGCGAATCTTTCGGTCCGGGTATGGGATGGGAGAGTTTCGGATGAAGCGATGTTTGGCCAAGCGGACGTGGTCCTTGCGGATCTGCCCTGTTCCGGGCTCGGAATTATCGGAAGGAAAAGTGATATCAAATATAAAATGACCAGGAAAAAGCAGGAGGAGCTTGCAGCCTTGCAAAGAGAGATTCTGACAGCTTCCTGGCAGTATGTGAAGCCGGGGGGACGGCTGGTGTTTTCCACCTGTACCGTATTTCCTTCAGAAAACAGGGAAAATGCCCGTTGGTTTGAGGAGCATTACCCTTTTACAGCGGTGGATCTTAAGAGAGAGCTTCCTCTTCGTTTTTTTGAGGGAGATGGAAACGGGGAAAGGGGCTGGCTTCAGCTTTTGCCAGGAGAGAAAGGAACAGATGGATTCTTTATTGCAGCATTCAGAAGGAATGAATGAAGAGAGAAAAGAAAGTGCACAGGGAGAGACAAGTGGAAAAGAAGTACATAAGACGGATTTAAGGTCTTTGAGCTTTGACGAGCTGGAAGCAGCTCTCGTTTCCATGGGAGAGAAGCCTTTTCGGGCCAGGCAGATTTTTTCCTGGCTTCATGCGAAGCAGGCGGCAGATTTTTCAGAGATGACAGATTTGTCAAAGTCTCTCAGAGAAAGGCTTTCCCGGCGGTTTTTCCTGACAGTCCCCCAGTTGGTGGAGGTTCTCATCTCGAACCTTGACGGTACCAGAAAATATCTGTTTGGCCTGGCGGACGGCAATGTCATTGAGAGTGTCTGGATGGAATACCGCCATGGAAACAGTGTGTGCATTTCTACCCAGGTGGGGTGCCGGATGGGGTGCCGGTTCTGCGCTTCTACTTTAGGCGGACTGGTCAGGAATCTTACGCCCGGGGAAATGCTGGGGCAGGTCTATCAGATGGGACGCCTTATGGGAAAGCGGATCTCCAATGTGGTTCTGATGGGCTCTGGGGAGCCTTTTGACAATTATGAGAATGTGGTGCGCTTTATTCGTCTGATCACCGATGAGAGGGGGCTGGGGCTCAGTGCCAGAGGGATTACCCTTTCTACCTGCGGATTGCCGGATGGGATCCGACGTCTGGCGAAGGAGGGACTCCCAGTGACATTGGCTCTGTCTCTTCACGCTCCAGACGATGAAAAACGGAGAGAGCTCATGCCCATCGCAAATAAATACAGTTTGAAAGAAGTGCTTCCTGCCTGTGATTTTTACTTTGAACAGACCGGGAGACGTGTGAGTTTTGAGTATAGTCTGGTGAGCGGGGTCAATGATAGGAAGGAGGAGGCGAGAGCTCTGGCTGCTCTTCTTTCTGGCCGGAACTGTCATGTGAATCTGATTCCCGTAAACCCTGTAAAGGAGCGGAAATACGTCCGTTCTGGGGCCCGTACCATAGACGATTTCAAAAATGTACTTGAAAAATATGAGATTAATGCTACTATAAGAAGGGAAATGGGGCGGGATATAAACGGAGCCTGTGGGCAGCTCAGGCAAAGCTACAGGGAAACGCACCATTAAACAGGGATCCGTTCAGGCAGGAGGTGGATAGACCATGAAGGCCTACGCAATGACCGACCGGGGAAGAAAAAGGCAGATTAATCAGGATGCAGTGTACTATTCGACTTATCCGGTTGGGAATATTCCGAATCTGTTTCTTGTGGCAGACGGGATGGGGGGGCATAAGGCTGGTGATTTTGCATCCAAATATACCATAGACAATCTGGTCAGGCTGGTGGAGGAAGCGGAGGGAAACAATCCCATCACGATCCTCAATGAAGGCATAAGACAGGTGAACAGTTTGCTCCTTGGGAGAGCTTCGGAAGATACGGCTCTTGCCGGTATGGGTACTACTCTGGTTGCCGCCTGTACCATGGGCCGGGTCCTGTGTGTGGCAAATGTGGGGGACAGCCGCCTGTATGTGATCAGTGAAGGGGACATCCGTCAGATCACAAGGGATCATTCTCTTGTGGAGGAACTGATCCAGCGGGGAGAGATGGAACGGGGAAGTGAAGCTTATCATGAACACAAAAACATTATTACGAGAGCCATCGGAGCCAGAAAGGACGTGTTTGCCGACTTCTTCGAGGTGAATCTGGAGAAGGGCGATACGGTGCTTATGTGTTCGGATGGCTTAAGCAATATGGTTTCTGATGAGACCATCAGGGAGCTTGTGGCAGGCAGAGGGAGCTTAAAAGAGGTCTGCTCAGATTTGATTGAAGAGGCAAATAAAAATGGCGGAAGGGACAACATTGCAGTGGTATTGTTCCGGCCGGCCGATGATGAGGTGAGAGAATGGTAAGATTAGGTATGTTTCTGGGAGATCGGTATGAAATTCTGGAAAAAATCGGTTCCGGCGGCATGTCGGAAGTGTACCGGGCCAGGGATCACAGACTGAACAGGGACGTGGCAGTCAAGGTTCTGAAGCAGGAATTTAATTCAGATCGGTCTTTTATTGGAAAATTCAGAACGGAGGCCCATGCGGCTGCCTGTCTGTCCCACCCCAATATCGTCCACGTGTTTGACGTGGGAGAGGAAGCGGATATCCATTATATTGTCATGGAGCTGGTGGAGGGCATTACCCTGAAGACGTATATTTCCAGGAAAGGAAAGCTGGAGATTCGGGAAACCATCGGCATTGCCATGCAGGTGGCGCAGGGGATTGAAGCGGCCCACGAGCAGCACATTGTCCACCGGGATATCAAGCCACAGAACATTATTATTTCCAGGGATGGAAAAGTAAAGGTGACGGATTTTGGCATCGCCAAGGCGGCCACCAATGAGACGATCACTTCCAGTACCATGGGGTCTGTCCATTACATTTCGCCAGAGCAGGCCAGAGGCGGTTACTGTGATGAGAGAAGCGACATTTATTCGCTGGGTATTACCATGTATGAGATGCTGACTGGGCGGGTGCCTTTTGAGGGGGATTCCACAGTATCTGTGGCTCTTCTCCATATTCAGGGAGAGATGGTGTCCCCCAGAGAATATGAACCTATGATCCCGGTGAGCCTGGAGAAAATCGTACTGAAATGTACCCAGAAAAAGCCGGAGATGCGTTACAGGACTGTGACAGAGCTGATCGAAAATCTGAAGAGGGCCTTAATGACTCCCAATGAGGACTTTGTCCACATGAACGGAATGAACAGCAATGGCCCTACCAGGGTCATGAGTGAGGATGAGGTCAACCAGATCCGAAACGGTGCCGCGGCCATGGGAAGCGGTCAGATGGAGGAGGAGCTTTCTGGCAGTGAGTATGAGCCCTACTATGATGACGAGGAGGAAGAGGCCCGTTATCAGCTGGACTATGACGAGGAGGAAGATATGTTCTTTGATGAGGATGAGGACGATGGCGAGGAGGAAGGCCAAAGATCGGATAAGATTTATGCCATTGTCGGGATTGCAGTAGCTGTCGTCATTGTACTTCTCGCTTTGTTTATTATGGGGAAGACTTTCGGATGGTTTGATTTTTCCAGCAAAAAAGAAAACAGTGAGACCAGCCGGCCGGCAGAAGAATCAGTTGGAACAGAAGTCCTCATGCCCAATCTTCTCGGGAAATCTCTGGATGCGGCGGAGAAGGAACTGGAGCCTTTAGATCTGGAGCTTAAGCTTTCTTATAGTAGTTCGGATGACTATGAGGACGGCCAGATCATGGAACAGGAGTTTCCGGAGGGGACGCCTGTGAAGCGTCATACGGTGATCAAGGTTACGGTCAGCAAAGGTTCCACGGAGACGAAGGTGCCGGATAACCTGATCGGCATGACAAGGGAACAGGCTCTCAAGGCTCTGCGGGATGCCGGTCTGGAGCCGGAGTTTGATGAGATATTCAGCGACACGGTGGAGGAAGGAAAGGTGGCAAAGGTCAGCCCCGGACTTGGGATCACGGCGTCCATCGGAGATAAGGTGACCGTCTATCTGTCCAAGGGCGAGGAGACCAAGACCACGACAGTTCCCCAGCTCCTTGGAAAATCAGAGGCCAGAGCAAGGCAGGAGCTTGAAGATGCAAAGCTGGAGGTGGGAAGCGTCACCAAGGACTACAGCGACGACTATGAAGAAGGCGAGATCATGAGCCAGTCCATCCGAAGCGGAAGTACTGTGGAGGAAGGGACGAAAGTGGACTTTGTGATCAGCCAGGGAGAGAAGGACACGACGGTTCGTGTGCCAGATGTACTGGGATACAGCGAGGCGGATGCTGTAGCCAGAATCAGACAGGAAGGCTTGGAGCCGGTGATTGGCTCTCCTATCTACAGTGATAGAGTGCCGGCAGGTATGGTTGCTGAAATGGAACATGATCCGGGGACGAGGCTGGAAACTGGCACTACGATAGAGATTTATATCAGCATGGGACCGGAGCAGAAAGAAACGCCTGCGCCCACTGAGCCGACGACCCCCGCACCGCCGGAGAATCCCGCACCGCCGGAAAACCCCGGACAGCAAGATCCTGTGGCACCGGAAAACCCCGGAGGACAGGAGAATCCAGGGGGAACTCCGGGCGACGGTCTCCCTGACATTCAGGCATAACGGGCATATATGAAAAAGGGGAAGATCATCAAAGGAATCGCAGGCTTCTATTATGTCCATGACGGCCATGAAAAAGTCTATGAATGTAAGGCAAAAGGAATTTTCCGGAACCGGGGGATGAAACCTCTGGTGGGAGATGACGCGGCCTTTGAGGTTTTGAGCGAGGAAGAAGGCCTGGGGAATATCTCGGAGATACTCCCCAGGAAAAATTCCCTGGTCCGTCCGGCTTCGGCCAATGTGGATCAGGCTCTCGTGATCTTTGCGGTAAAGGAACCGGATCCCAACTTAAATCTGCTGGACCGGTTTCTTGTCATGATGGAAACAGAGGAGATTCCCTGCCATGTCTGCTTCAACAAGGCAGATCTGGACGGCCCCAAAGGGAGGAAGCTGACAGCCCTCTATGAAAAAGCCGGGTATCCTTCCCACCTGGTGAGTACTTACACGGGGGAGGGGACTTTGGAGATCCGAAATCTCCTTCTTGGAAAAACCACAGTCTTGGCTGGGCCCTCCGGCGTAGGGAAATCTTCACTGATGAACCTTTTGCACCCAGAAGCAGGGATGGAGACCGGAAGAGTCAGTGAGAAGATCGGGAGGGGGCGCCACACCACCAGGCACACGGAACTCTTTTTTCTGGAAAAAGACACCTTTCTTCTGGATACGCCGGGATTCAGTTCTCTGGATCTTTTCGGGCTTCCCTGTGAAAAACTGCGGTTTTATTATCCGGAGCTGTTTAAACTGGAGGGAGAGTGCCGTTTTCAGGGCTGTATCCATGGGAAGGAACCGGACTGTGCCGTGAAAAAGGCGCTGGAAGAAGATAAGATTTCCAGAGAACGGTATGAGAACTATCTGCTTTTATATGAGGAACTGAAATCAAAAAAACATTATGGAAGATAGAGAGGAGAACGCTATGCTTATTTTATCCCCGTCTATCCTGGCGGCAGATTTTAAAAGGCTGGGAGAACAGATTGCAGAGACGACACAGGCAGGAGCCGAGTATATCCATCTGGATGTGATGGATGGTATGTTTGTGCCGCAGATATCCTTTGGCATGCCGGTGATAGAGACCATCCGTGGATGTACGGACAAAGTATTTGACGTACACCTGATGATCGAAGACCCGGGCCGCTATATCGAAGCCTTTGCAAAGGCAGGGGCGGATATCATCACAGTCCACGCAGAAGCCTGTACCCATCTTGACCGGGTAATCGGACAGATCAAGGCAGCAGGAAAGAAGGCGGGAGTAGCCTTAAATCCGGCGACTCCTCTTTGTGCCCTTGATTATGTATTGGACGGGCTGGATATGGTGCTCATTATGACTGTAAACCCCGGCTTTGGCGGACAGAAGCTGATTCCTTACTGTTTACAGAAGGTAAAGGATCTGCGGGCTCTCTGTAAAAAGCGGGGAATCCAGATGGATATCCAGGTGGATGGAGGCATAAAGGCATCCAACACAAAGGAAGTGATTGAGGCGGGCGCCAATGTGTTGGTGGGCGGCTCTGCAGTGTTTTCCGGCGATGTGGCGGAAAATACAAAGGCATTTATGGATGTTTTTGCACAAATGAATGACTTATGAAAGTAGTGATTGTGACCGGCGGTGACGTGGAACCTTCGTCAGCCGCCGGATTTTTGAGGACTTACGGTGAGGCTTATGTGGTGGCTGTGGACGGCGGCCTTTCCCAGACAGAGAAGCTGGGACTTATGCCGGACTGTATTGTGGGGGATTTTGATACAGTTTCCGGGCCCCTTTTGGACGACTATCGGAAACGGGGGATTCCTTTTGAGACCCACAGGCCGGAAAAAGACTATACGGACACAGAACTGGCCCTTCTCTACAGCCTTTCTTTGCCTGGGGTGACGGAAATTGTAATTCTGGGGGGGCTTGGGCGGCGGTTTGACCATGCCCTGGCTAATGTGCAGGTGCTTCTTCACCCTTTGAAAAAAGGGGTTCCCTGCCGAATCGTGGATGCCTACAACCGAATTTCTCTGGCAGACCATCCTCTGGAGCTGGAACGGTCGAAGGTCTGGGGGCGCTACATTTCCCTGATACCTTTTACGGAGCAGGTGAAAGGAGTCACGCTGACTGGTTTTAAATATCCTCTTAAGGAGGCCACCTTGATTCAGGGAGCGAGTATTGGTATCAGCAATGAACTCATCTCAGAACAAGGGAAGATTTTCTTCCGGGAGGGAATTCTGGTTTATATTGAATCAAAAGACTGACATCAAAGAAGGTTCAGACAGAAAACAGGAGACAGCCATGACACACAACAATCAGAAAAAAATCGCCGTGATCAATGACATTTCCGGCTTCGGCCGCTGCTCTATCACAGTGGCCATGCCAATCATATCAGCGATGAAGCTGCAGTGCTGCCCGGTTCCCACCTCAATTTTTTCCAATCATACCGGATATCCCCATTATTTTTTTGACGATTATACGGTAAAAATGCCGGAATACATTGAAAACTGGAAAAGACTGGATCTGGAATTTGAAGGGATTTATTCTGGGTTTTTAGGCTCCAGAGAACAGATTGATATTGTCCGGTCCTTTATCCGGGATTTTAAGACGGAACGGACCGTGGTGATTGTGGACCCGATTATGGGGGATCACGGAAAGGCATATACAACCTACACCAAACAGATGTGCCAGGAAATGAAGAGGCTCACAGAGTATGCGGATATCCTGACACCAAATCTGACGGAAGCCTGTATTCTGACAGATACCCCTTACTCAGACCGGCACTGGACCATGAAAGAGCTTATCTCCATGGCGGAATCTATTCGGAAGGAAGGGCCGGAGAAGATCGTGATTACCGGGATCCGCCAGGGGGATTTTGTGGCAAACCTGGTCTATGAGGCCGGAGAAGAGCCGCGGATTTTAAGAAGCCACCGGGTAGGCAGCGAGCGTGCCGGGACCGGGGATGTGTTTTCCTCCATCATTGCCGCGGATGCAGTCAATCAGGTGCCCTTTGCCCAGTCTGTGAAAAAGGCAGGGAATTTTGTCAAGAAGTGCATCCTCCGCTCCGAGGAACTTAATATCCCCCGGCCCGACGGGGTATGCTTTGAGGAATATCTGACAACATTGCGGTGAACCTGGTTGGTTTTTGACGGCAGCTTCCTCCGGCACAGGACGATTGCCATAGAACAAACAAGGTTCTGGAAAGGATAAGAGATGGCAAAGTTGATATTGGCCTCTGCTTCGCCGAGGCGGCGGGAGATTCTGGCTCTTTCCGGACTCCCTTTTGTGGTGAGAGCAGGGAGTGGGAAAGAAGAAATTCATGAGACAGAGCCGGCAGAGATTGTGAAAGAGCTCTCCAGTGGAAAAGCGGAGGAGGCCCTTTTGACGGCGGAGGCAGGCGATATTATCATTGGGGCGGATACGGTGGTGGCTTTTGAGGGTAGAGTCATGGGAAAGCCAAAGGATGAGGCGGAAGCGTTTTCCATGCTGAAGGAACTTCAGGGCAGGACCCATCAGGTCTACACAGGCATAACAGTGATCAGGAAGGGGAGCGGAGAGAGGGATACCTTTGCGGAAAAGACTACGGTCCGCGTGCTGCCCATGAGCGATGAAGAGATATGGGAATATGTGGAGACGAAAGAACCCATGGACAAGGCCGGGGCTTATGGCATTCAGGGACGGTTTGCCCTGTATGTAGAGGGGATTGAGGGGGATTATCAAAACGTGGTGGGACTCCCCCTGGCAAGGCTGTATGGCTGCCTGAAAAAATACAGGGAGGAACTGACATGATTAAGATGGTGATAACGGATATTGACGGGACACTGGTGAAAGACGGGACTGGGACGCTGCCTGCAGAGCTTACGGAGACCATCGGGGCGCTTATGGACCAGGGCATCCACTTTGTGGCGGCCAGCGGCCGCTCCAAGATCAGCACGGAGCGTCTGTTTGCCCCTCTTAAGGAGCGAATCTATTATGCCACCTGCAACGGAGCCTTGATGGGGCGCTATGGAGAGCTGCTTTTTGCGGAAAGTATGGACAGGAAGCTTTTGGACAGGCTCCTCTCAGATGCCAGGGCCATTCCGGATACGATCCCTTTTTTGACCGGAGCCGGGGTCATGTATGCGGATTCTGATGATGAGGATGTGATCCGCTGGCTGATTGAAGGGTATCAGGAAGATGTGACCAGAGTGGCGGACATGGGAGCCATGGAGGGAGATTTTGTAAAGCTGTGTGTCTACGACAAAAAACATAAATCCGGGGAGACCTTCCGCTCTTTTTGCGAGAAATGGAAAGGGGTGGTCTCCACCAGCACCGCGGGAGCCATGTGGCTGGACATCTATAAGCTGGGAGTCAATAAGGGGACGGCGGCCAGATGGTATCAAAATTTTTTGGGGGTGCTGCCAGAGGAGACGCTGGCCCTGGGGGATCAGCAGAACGATGTGGAGATGCTTAGGGCTGCTTATCACAGTTATGCGGTGGGAAACGCCATTCCAGAGGCAAAGGAAGCGGCGCGCTATGTGACTGATACCTGTGAAAACGGAGGAGCCCTGAAGGTGCTTCAGTCGCTGCTCAAAACGGAGGGGTAGCGAGGCTGTCGTTTCTGTGTTATGATAACAGAGTGGTGTTGGGGCAAAAGGTGTTTGACCCTGGTATCACACAGTACAATAAGGTCGATTCGGAGGGTGTGGCGTGAAAAAGACGATGGGAAAAAGGAGATATGCCCTGATAGTCGTGGCAATGGTTTTGTGTCTGGCAGTGTTTTTGGGCGGCTGTGGAAAGAAAGAGAAGAAACTGTCTTCTGAGAGTCTCAAAGAGGGAGAGCTTTTCCGGCTGAATGGTACAGTCTGTACCAAACCGGAGGCCCTGGTTTTTGTGCTGAGCCAGAAAAACCGGTATGAAGCTGGCTGCGGGGCCGGAATCTGGGATGTCAAAGTGGGAGAGCGCACATTTGAAGAATATATGAAGGAAAATCTTCAGGATTTTCTGGTCAAAATGAAGTGTATGGCGTTGATGGCAGAACAATATGAGGTGGAGATCAGCGATGAGGATGACAAGCGGATTTCCCAGGCTGCTTCCGTTTATCTGGAAGGTCTGCCGGATCAGGTGAAAAAGGACACAGGGATTGACAAAAAGACGACGGAATCGGTGTTTCGTGAGTATTATACGGCAAGTCTTTTGATGGAAAAGCTGACGGCAGATGTCTCCATGGAAATCAGTGAGGATGAGGCGAGAGTGATTACTGTACAGCAGATTTATGTCAATACTGCAGGAATGGATGAGGCGGCAAAGGGGCAGAAGAGAGCAGAGCTTGAAGGACTTTTGGCCAGGGTGCAGGCCGGAGATGATTTCGCGGTCCTTGCAAAAGATAAAAATGAGTCAGATGTTTTTGAGAGAGAGCTTGCCAGAGGAGATGCAGAACAGGCATTTGAGGCCGCTGCTTTTGCTTTAAGTATGAATGAAGTGAGCCCGGTGGTGGAGACGTCTGACGGCTTGTACCTGATCCGGTGTGTCAATAATTATGACGAAGCTAAAACGGCTCAGAATAAAGAAAATTTGGGAAAAAAGCATAAAGCGGACCGCTTTAATGAATATTACAGCGCCTTTGTGGAGCAGGTGACTGCCGTCAACAATGAAGGCGCGTGGGAGAGTCTGGATTATAAGGGAAGTTACGGACTGCAGGAAACGGATTTTTATTTGATATATAATCAGTATTTTCCTTCTTCTTTGACGGGAAACCCTTGACACTGACCTTTGGGCAGGCCGCCGCACAGTTGTGCGGCGGCCCTTTGTTCATTCCCTATACGGGGAAAGTCCCTCTGGTGTTACGGGTACTGCTTAGCAGCTGCCGCAGAGGCAGGAGAGCAGAAGGATCCAGATCAGGCATCCGCATCCATCGCCGCCGCCAAAGCTACCGAGACCACATCCGCATCCGTCACCGCCGCCGAAGCCGTTTCCACAGGCACACAGAATCAGTAACAGGAATAAAATGTTGTTTCCGCCGAAGCCGTTTCCGCAGCTGTTTGCACATCCACAGTTTGTTGCAGCCAAATCACTCATGGGGTAATCCTCCAAAGTTTGTTTACAATATAAGATATGTGGAGGGGCTTGCCTTTGTTTCCTGATTGGAAAGGAAAATCTTTTTGATTAATTTTTTTAAGTGGACGAAGAGTAATACTTGAAAAAAGTAAGCCAAAGACGTATAATAAGAGGGAATCAAACAGGGGGGAGCTACATCATGATGGACCATATAGACAGACAGATCGTAAGCATTTTACAGAAAAATGCGAGGACACCCTTAAAAGTCATTGCAGAAAAGGCATATCTTTCTTCTCCGGCAGTATCGGCCAGGATCGAGCGGCTGGAAAAAGCGGGGATCATCAAAGGGTATGCTGCGCAGGTGAATGTGGAGCAGCTTGGCTATCACATTCTGGCATTTATCAATCTGGAAGTGCAACCCAGACAGAAGAATCAGTTTTATCCCTTTATCGAGTCCTGTCCCAATGTACTGGAGTGCAGCTGTGTTACGGGACAATTTTCCATGTTGATTAAGGTTGCTTTTAAAAGTACCATGGAGTTAGATCAGTTCATCGGGCGGCTGCAGGATTATGGAAGAACCAGCACCCAGATTGTGTTTTCCACTCCGGTCGGGCCGAGAGGAATCCGGGTTCTTGAGGAGGAGGAAGCGCATGGCGGTAAAGAAGCGCATGGAGGGAAAGAGGGATGAAGGCCTGGGAGCATTTAAAAACCATCAATCACCACAAAAGCGAAGTTATGAAGAACTGCTTTCAGGTGGGCATGTATAAACAGGGGCTTTTGCACGATTTATCCAAATACAGCCCAAGTGAATTTTTGGTGGGCTGCCGGTATTATCAGGGGAACCGGAGCCCCAATGCAGCGGAGCGGGAGGAAAAGGGATATTCGTCCGCCTGGCTTCACCACAAGGGACGGAATAAGCACCATTTTGAGTATTGGATTGATGTGGATATGGACAGAGGTTTTGAGGTGGCCGGGATGCAGATGCCGGTGAAATATGTTCTCGAAATGTTCATGGACCGGATCGCTGCCTCCAAGACTTATCAGAAAGAAAAGTATACAGATGTAAGTCCTTTGGAATACTATAACCGGACGAGGGACGTGATGGTTATCCATCCAAAGACCAGGCGTCAGCTGGAAGTGCTTCTTAAGATGCTGGCAAAGCATGGAGAAGAAGAGACCTTCCAGTATATCAGAGAGCATATCATAAAGAGACGTAGTGGAGCTATATAAATAAGAATTGACAGCAATTTCCTGGCCTTTCACACCATTTTTGATTGAAAGAGGAGTGGTTTTTGATAAAATGGAGGGTATAGGAGAGTCTGCCATGATTAAAATTGCAATCTGCGACGATGAGACGGTCCTGTGTGAGAAACTGAAACAGACCGTCTCTTCTATATTAAAAAACTGGAACAGAGAGTTCGAGATTGTCTGCTGCAAAAACGCAGTGGGGTTTCTTTGCGGTCCTTTGGACTATGATTTATTATTTCTGGATATTAAACTGCCGGGGATCAACGGAATGAAGGCAGCTCAAGGGCTCCGGAAACAGGGGTATGGAGGGGAATTGATCTTTGTGACAGCTTTTTCAGAGTATATGCCGGAGGCTTTTGAGGTGGAGGCGGCAGATTATCTGAAAAAGCCTGTTGATCAGGAACGGCTGGAGCGGACCCTCAGGCGGGTGTTGGGACGGATTTCAGGCGCCAGGGAGGAAAGCTTCTGGATTCGGACTGCCAATTGGTATAAAAGAATTCTTTTTGATGAGATCTACTACTGCGAGGTCATCAATAGAAAAATTTTTGTGCACACAAAAGATGGTGTGATTGATTATTATGGGAAACTGAGGGAGGCAGAGCGTCAGGCCTCGCCTCATCTGGTTCGGTGCCACCGCAGCTATTTGGTAAATCTGACACATCTGAAAGAATATGCCGGAGGGGAAATCCTTCTGGGCAATGGGGAACGGATTCCTGTGTCGAAAAATTATCATCAGACATTTCTTCAGCAGATGCTTCGCTATCTGGACAGGGAGGGATAGGAATTGGAATGGTTCAACGGAGGGACTTTCGGACTTGCTTATTTTTCCCAGTGGCAGATCTTCCTGCCGAATATCCTGAATCTGGTGGTTATCCCCTTTCTGCTCTGCTATTTTTTTTGCCGTTTTGGAGGTATTTCTTTCCGCCTGCGGTATGGGATAGGTTATTTTCTGATATCAGCAGGTCTTTCTTTTCTGGAGGCAGGAACAGGGCTTCCCGGAAGCCTGGGCCTGATTCTGGAGATTCTGGCCTTTGCTCTCTATGGAACCCTTTTTCTCAAAAATTCCTGGCAGGAGGCCTGGATCAATGCGCTTTTGCTGCGTTCTGTGTTTGGCATCATTGACTGTGTCCTCAAAATGGTGGATTACCGGCTTGTCCTCCCTCTCATGGTCCGTTTAGAGGCCTTTTTTCTTGCTTCGGATGCACTCAGAGAGCTTATCCGGATTCTGCTTGTTTTGGGAGCCCTGACATGGATTTTACAGCATTTTTTCCGGAGAATGCCAGGGATTTTGCGGGAGCAGATTCTGTTTTTGACAGTTCCTCTCTTTTTTATCGCGCTGGCAGAACGGGTGATACAGGGCTCCTTTTACGGAGATACCGTCACGGTGGATAAGATGGGAGGGGTTTTTCCTGCAGTGGAGGTAAACCATTGGGAAAACCTGCTTCTGCAGCTTTTGGCCGGGGTCTGCCTGCCTGCGGTTCTCTTTCTTTACCAGAAGCTTGCCCAGGCACAGTCTGCGGAGAAAAAGCTGCTCTGCCTTTCCAGGCAGGAGACGGAGCAGAAGCAGTATGTGGAGGAAGCCATTTTGCGGGAGAAACAGACAAAAGCGTTTCGCCATGACCTCCAGAACCACTTGACAGTGCTTCAGGAGTTTTTAAAGGGAGGACAGGTGGAGGAGGCCCGTAAATACCTGGATCAGCTTCAAGGGGCCGCCAGGGAGCTTTCTTGCCAGGTCCAGACAGGAAATCCGGCGGTGGATGTGCTTCTGGGGAGTAAGAGTGCCGCTGCAAAGCAGAGAGGGATTCAGGTACAGTGTGAGCTTTTTATACCAAAAGAGAGCAGTGTGGGGGATATGAACTGGTGTATACTTCTCTCCAACGCTTTCGACAATGCAGTCAACGCCTGCGAAGAGATTCTGCCAGAAAAACGGTATCTGATTCTGGCCGGAAAAAGAAAAGGGAATTTCTATCTGCTGACTTTGGAAAATTCCTGCAGAGAGGATTTGAGGGAGCCGCCGCCAGAAGGGATCGGCCTTTCCAATATCAGGACTATCGTAGAGTCCATGGACGGAACGGTGGAAAAGACGGTGTCTGAGGGGGTCTATAAGCTGAAACTGTTGTTTATCCTCCCGCAACAAAAGTCCTCCCTTTTGCATCAATCGTCTCATGGGAATCGAACCTCTGCCGATAAGTAAGGTATAAAAGACAAAGGAGGCGTTTGGAATATGAACATCAGTCCGGTTGGAAATTTAGCGGCAGCTCCTTTCGCGGCGGGCGGAGGGAATGAGGCGAAGATCAAGGAGCTGGAAAAGAAGCTTGCGCATCTCACAGAAGAAAAAAAGAAAGCCCAGGAAAATCATGATGTCGAGAAGGCCCAGAAACTTGAGCAGGAGATTCAGAAAGTGAAACAGGAGCTTGAAGAGCTTAAGCGGAAAGCCAAGAAAGAAGAGGAAGGCAGGAAGGACGGCCAGTCTGTTCAGAAGGAACAGGTGCCGCCAGACGGAATCACCGGGCAGTATATTGATGCGTGGGCATAAGAGAAACAGGTGCTTCGATTCTCTTTTCCGTTTGTTGAAATATTTTTAAATAATAATTTACAAAATATTTATGCTGTGCTATAATGAGATAGTTAATATTATAACGAAATGCAAAAAAGTTTTGATTCTGGAAATATGGGTTCTGGCAAAGGTTTAATAGCTGGAGCGTTTTCCAGAGGAGAATGAAAAGGGAATGCAGTGTGAATCTGCAGCAGCCCTCGCTACTGTATAGGGGACAGACTATTCGAGCCATTGGCGGCTTGCCGCCGAGAAGGGAATAGGAAGGATGAATCTAAGCCAGGAGACCTGCTTTTTTGCAAAATATGTATTATTTTCGATGGGAAAATACGTGCATTTGTTGAACTGGGAGTGGTTTCGGGAGCGTTATTTTCTGTGTGAAGATAACGCTCTTTTTGTTGTTTCACAGGAAATTTCATCTCCTATATGGCAAAGGTCATCGGGGGGAAACGCTGTCTTTCCTGCCTCCGCTATGACGTAAAAACTGCACGGCCATCAGAAGGAAGAGGAGGATGAATATGAACAAATGGAAAAAGAGATTTCTGACAGCTGTAATTTCTCTTAGCCTTGCAGCGGCGCTGTTGGCAGGCTGCGGACAGGATGGAGGCGGGGATTTTCAGGGAGCTTCCAAAGAGGCAGGAGAAACAACCGCAGCCGGAGAGCCCAAAAGCGCGCCGGGTACAGAGAAGACGGGAAAGGGAGTCGATGATACAGAAAGCGCAGAGAGAGCAGGCGGGGGCCATGTTGAGAACCTGGTCATAGGCACGACGGCAGAAAACAATGTATTTAATGCCCTGACTCAGAAGGATGCCTTCGGTCGGATGAATTACAATGGGCTGACCCAGGGGGATTTTGTATATCGGGATGCCAATCAAGAACTGCAGCCTTATTTTTTTCGGTCTTTTGAGATTTCAGAGGATGGGAAGCAGATTGATTTTACGTTTCCGCTGGACGCTGTGTGGCATGACGGCGAGCCTGTGACAAAAGACGATTTGGAGTTCACCTTTGAGTACATGAGGGATGTGAAGAAGGTGGGAAGTCTCCAGAACCTGGAAAAGATAGAATTTACAGGCGAGGACAGCGCGTCCTTGATCTTCTCAGAACCGGACGCTTATTATTGGATTAACTCTACTTGTAACAATAATGCCTGTGTTTACGCAAAGCATATCTGGGAAGGCGTTGAGGATCCGTCAAGCGTCACGGGAGAGGAAGCGGCCGTTGGCTGTGGCCCCTATAAGCTTGTCTCTGCCGATACGGAGGCTCAGTGTTCCGTATATGAGGCTGTTCCGGAGAATGCGTTTCTTGGAGAGCTGACAGTGGACAAGGTAACGCTTCAGAGCTATTCTGATGAGTCAACGCTGATGATGGCTATGATGAACGGTGAAATCGACGCTATGTATAATTACGCAAATCCCATTGACGCGCCTGTCATTGACACCGTGACCGGAAATGAGGATATCGACCTGGGAGAGAGTCCTTTCATGGGGTGCTACCAGCTGGAATATGGAAAGGACCGGGCGCCCGGAAACGACGAGGCATTCCGAAAGGCAGTGAGTATGGCTTTAAACTATGAGCTTCTTGCGTCCACGATAAACGGAGAATATGGTATGCTTCCCGGAACCGGGATCATTCCTCCTTCCTGCAAGGGATACGACGAAACGCTCCCCATGCTGGAGTATGATACGCAGAAGGCGGAGGAAATGCTGGAGGCGGCAGGATATATAGACGTGGATGGAGACGGTTACAGAGAACTGCCGGATGGAAGCCAGATGGATCTGGCTGTGACGCCTCAGTACAGCTCCAGCATGGATCTGAGAATGCGGATCGCAGAAGTCATCATGCAGAGCCTTGACAAAGTGGGAATAAAAAACCATATGGACAATGAGAGCATCACAAACAGCGAGGTGTGGGAGGAAAATATGACTAAAGGGGAATACGACCTTTCCATTACCCTTACTACGTCGGGAATGGCCAGCTACAGTACGGCGTTCCGTTATTTTATGGGCGAGCTTCGGGAAGGGGAAACCTCCTGGATTTGGGGAACCATCCATGACCCGTCCTATAAGGAAAGCTATTATGCCATGACAGGAGCGGTTTCCGACGAGGATTACATTGAAAACTGCAAAAAGCTTCAAGAGTACGTATCGGACACCAGAAGCGCTCAGGCGCTTTGCTGGGAGACTGCGTTTTTTCCTTATCGGACAGATCAATATACTGGATGGGAAAATTTCCCGTCCTGGGGCGTGATCAATAATCTGACATGGTTTAACCTTACGACAAAATAGCCGGTTATCGGAGCGGGCGGGGGAAGCACCGTTCTCCTGCCCGGTTACCAGGAAAAACGTAGTTCCGGCACGGCCTGCCGGACCAGAAAGGGATGAGTATGCTGTGCAGACATATTTTAAGGCGGACAGCGATCGCAGTTTTGACAGTTTATCTGATTATTACGATCAGTTTTATTCTGGTGCATGTCATGCCGGGGGATCCGGTTATTCATCTGGTAGGACAGGAGGAATATTATTATCTTCTGGACAATGATCCGGTTTATTTGGAAAGGCAGATCGAGAGGTATGGTTTGAATGAAAGTCTGCCGGTTCAGTATATAAAATATTTAAAAAGCATTGCGACTCTGGACTTTGGCACGGCCTATGCCAATCAGAAACCGGTGACAGAGAATGTGTTGAAAGCTTCCGGATGGACGTTGATGCTCTCAGTTCCTACCTGGCTTCTCGGCGGACTTATGGGAGCCGTTCTGGGAGTTTTGGCCGGATGGAAGCCGGGAAAGCGTTTTGACAAGATCATGACGCCGTTTTTTCTTGTGATCAATACGATTCCGGCCAACTGTCTGAGCCTGATTTTTCTGATGTTTTTTTCCTACCGATTGAAGCTGTTTCCGATCAATGGGATGGTTTCTGCGGGAACAGAAGGGATCGGACGGCTTTTCAGTATTCTGACTCATATGTGCCTTCCTCTGTTCATTTTGATTCTGTTTCGGACGGCCGGAGATTTTATGCTGATGAAAAGTGCGGTATCCCAAATACGTGAGGAGGAATATGTCCTGACTGCCAGATCCAAGGGGATTCCTGGAAAACATCTTTTGTTTATCCATGTGATGAAGAATGCGATGGTGCCTTATCTGACTTCGTTTCTCATGCAGATGGGAAGCCTTTTATCCGGTTCCATGATCGTAGAAGTTATTTTCGGCTGGAAGGGTATGGGGATGCTGATGTACAATGCAGTGCAGAATCGGGATTTCCCCACGGCGCAGCTTTGTTTTCTGATCAGCGCAGTATGCGTGGTCGCAAGCAGCCTTTTGAGCGATATTGTGAATGCTGCCATAGATCCCAGAATAAGGACGGGAGACGTTTATGAAACATAAGAAAAAATGGAACAGGGCGATGATTACCGGGATCTGTATCATTGCTTTTTTCCTGGCGGTCGCTGTGTTGGCTCCTCTGATCGCCCCTTATGATCCCAATGAAATGATACGGGGATATCTGCCGCCCTCAAAAGAACATATTCTGGGGACCAACGATGTGGGACAGGATATTTTTTCGGAAATGATCTATGGGACGAGGGTTTCTCTTTATATTGGTATTTTCGCTGCCTGCATCGTGACGGGGATTGGGACGGTTCTTGCCCTGATTTCCGGGTATTTCGGAGGTGTGGCTGACAAAGTGATCACGGCTGTGACCAATGTGGCGATGGCTGTGCCGGGACTGCCGCTGACGGTTCTTATGGTAGCGTATCTGGAACCTGGAAAATGGAGCCTGATCATATCGATCAGCGTTACGGCGTGGACAGGAACCATGCGAATCTTGCGTTCCAGAGTGCAGCAGCTTTCCCAGATGCCTTTCATTAAGAGTGAACGGGCTCTTGGAGTTTCTCCGGCAGTGATCCTGTACAGGCATATTCTGCCGAACGTGAAAGATATCATTTTGACAAGAGGAGCGCTGACGGTTTCCAGCGCTATGATGACAGAGGCGGGCTTAAGTTTTTTAGGACTTGGCAGCGTGACAGAAAAAAGCTGGGGCGGCGTGCTCCACTATGCGTTTTTCAGAAACAGTATCCTGAAAAATCAGGTTTGGTGGTATTTGCCGCCGATCCTCTGCATCTGTGTCGCAGTACTTGGATTTATGTTAGCGGGCTATTACGGCCAGCGAAAGAAAGCGTAGGTGTAGGGATGCTTGAGATCAGAGATTTATCTGTAGCTTTTATTGACGGACATTCGGTGCAGGCGGTGGAACATGTGAGCCTTTTGGCAGAGGATGGAGAGCATGTGGCGATCGTGGGTGAGACGGGAAGCGGAAAAAGCATTCTTCTTCTGGCGATCCTTGGATTATTGCAGGAGGGAGCCAGGGTAACGGGGGAGATTTTGTTTGAAGGGCAGGATCTTTTAAAGCTTTCGAAAAAAGCCTGGAATAAAGTGCGGGGAAGCCGGATTTCTTATGTACCGCAGGGAAATGGAAACGGTCTGAACCCGCTTCTCAAAATTGGATTTCAGATCAGCGAGCCGATGATGATTCATAAAAATCTTCCGAGAGGGCAGGCGTGGAAGAAAGGAATTGAGCTGATGAAACGTTTTTATATCGGAAATGAAGAGCAGGCGGCCAGACAGTATCCTCACACCTTCAGCGGCGGAATGAAGCAGCGGGCGTTGATTGCCATGGGGATTGCGGCGGACGCAGGAACACTTCTGGCAGATGAGCCGACAAAGGGACTTGATGAGGAGAGGATTCAGGAGGTGGTAAAGTGTTTTCAAGATCTGGATGACCGGACGATCCTCTGTGTGACCCATGACATCGGATTTGCCAGAGAGATCAGCCGGAAACTCTGCGTCATGTACGCTTCGTATCTGGTGGAATATGGACCGACAGCGGAGGTTCTTGCGCGACCGTTCCACCCATATACCAGAGATATTCTGTCGGCTTTGCCGGAAAACGGTCTGAAATTCACTGCTGGATTTTCGATTTCCCATGAAGACTATGGGGAGACAGGTTGTAAATATGCCAGAAGATGCAGGGACTGTTTTGAAAAATGTCAGGAGATGCCGCCGGCCTTTGAGACGGCGGGACGCAAAGTGAGGTGTTGGAAATATGCTCCTTGAAACAAGAGCGCTGTCGAAGAAATACAGGAGGGGAGGAGGAGTTTTTTTTTATGCGGCTGACCGGGTGAGTCTGTCTGTTTCCGCAGGAGAGACGGTCGGGCTTCTCGGAAAGAGCGGGAGCGGAAAATCAACGGTGGGGCAGATGATCGCAGGACTGGTCCGGCCTTTTTCGGGTGAAGTCTGTTACAAAGGCACGCCTCTTGCCTATCCATATAAAGGGGAAGTTCGACGGAGAATTCAAATTCTCTTTCAGCATCCAGAGGCTTCATTCAATCCGGTTCTCCCACTGGAAATCAGTATGCGGGAACCTTACAGGCTGATGAAAAAAAACTGGAGCAAAGGGGATATTCTGCAGGATTTAGAGCGATTCGGGCTTCATGAAGAACATCTATACCGGACGCCTGGGGAATTGTCGGGCGGAGAGCTTCAGCGTGCGGCGCTTTCCAGGGTTCTGGTCATGGAACCTGAGCTGATTGTCCTGGATGAGCCCACCAGCATGCTGGATGTGATTTCGCAGGCTCAGATCGTCCGCTTTCTGATGGATTATCAAAAAGAACGGGGAACGGCGTATCTGTTTATTACCCATCATCGAAAACTAGCCGAACAAGTCTGCGGCCGCTGCTATGAGATGGAGGAAGGACGGCTTGCATAAAACCAACCATACAATTTTGTGCCAAAAGTTTCTTTCATCGCTACATGTAAGAGCTTCATAGGAAGTGCTGAATTGCCTAGAAACAAAGGTGAGTATGAGTTAATATAAACAGGACGCTGTGTTTTTAGGCCTTGAGATGTTCAAAGCGCGAAACCGGAACCTTTCTGGTTCGATTTCGCGCTTCGAAATGCAGTTGGAGGGACTTGAACCCTCACGAGCTAATGCTCACATGAACCTGAATCATGCGCGTATGCCAATTCCGCCACAACTGCCTATCTTTACTTGTCAATCGGATTCTTATCACCGAACAAAACTTAGTATACCTTAAATAGTTTCAAATGTCAACACAATTTGAAAAAAAAAATCCAAAAACATTGGAGGGATATATTTCTCTGGGAGAATAGTTTTTTGGAATTACAGAATTATATTTTTTCTCCTAAAAACCATTGACAATTCCATGGGAGAGTGCTATGATAATACTCGCGTCAGTTAAATGACATCCGCAGTTGTGGCGGAATTGGCATACGCGCTAGACTAAGGATCTAGTGAGCATAGCGCTCGTGCGGGTTCAAGTCCCGCCAACTGCATGGCAGGCTCTTCTGAAAGGAAGAGCCTGTTTTCATCATATGGGAAACTTTGTTCAGGCCCGTGCCGGCGTGTGAATAAACGACAGGAGAAAGAAATATGGATGCGATCAAATATTTAAAGCAGCTGACGATTATCATGGCAGTCTCTTTTGCGGGAGAGTTTCTGAATCAGGTACTGCCCCTTCCAGTTCCGGGCAGTGTATATGGGCTGCTTCTGATGTTTTTCCTGCTGATGACAAAACTGGTCAGACTGGAGCAGGTGGAGGACGCGGGAGGCTTTCTGGTGAAGCTTATGCCGGTGTTATTTATCGGTCCCAGCGTCAGCCTTATCACGGTGATGGGCGGCCTGGCGGACAGGCTGGTTCCCATTCTTGCGGTCTGCCTGATCAGTACCATGGCAGTCATGGCAGTGACGGGACTGACAGCTCAGGCAGTCCTTAAGTGGACAAAGAAGAGGGAGGAAAAGGGCCATGAATGAGATCCTGCAGGAGAGCGCGTATTTCGGATTTTTTCTGGCTCTTGCAACTTACTGGGTCGGTCTGAAGATTCAGAAGCGGTTCCCTTATACTCTGTGTAATCCACTGTTGATCAGCACAGTGCTGTGCATCGCAGTACTTCTGGTTTTTGACATTGATTATGAAGTTTTTGATGTGGGAGCTTCCCATATCAGTTATTTTCTGACCCCCTGCACAGTCTGCCTTGCCATTCCCATGTACAGGCAGGTACAGATCTTAAAGAAAAATCTGGCGGCGGTCCTTGTGAGTATTGTGAGCGGCTGCCTGGCTGCCTCCCTCACGATCTGGGGACTTTGTGCTCTGTTGGGGCTGGATGGGAGCGTTTATCATTCCCTGCAGCCAAAATCAGTGACGACAGCCATCGCCATCGGCGTTTCCGCAGAACTTGGAGGAAATACGGCTTTGACAATCATGTCCGTGGTGGTCACAGGAATGTTTGGCGGGATCATGGCGAAGGTACTGTGCCGCCTGTTTCATATAAAAGACCCCATTGCCGTGGGGCTTGCCTGCGGAAACAGCGCCCACGCCATGGGAACCAGCAAGGCTCTAGAGTTCGGGGAGCTGGAGGGGGCCATGTCCAGTCTGGCCGTGGTGGTGGCGGGAGTCGTCACCGTGATCTTTGCGCCTTTATTCGCAGGAATGATTCCCTGACAGCACTTGCAGCCTTTGTGAGAATATGGTAAAGTAAAAACAGGATTTTACGGAGGACAACCATGGACGGGAAGCTGGAGAAACGAAAGGCGTTTATCATTAATTTTCTGTACTTTATTATTCTGGTGGGAGTGCTTTATTTTGTGCTAAAAAAGCTGTTCCCAATCTTTCTGCCTTTTGTCATCGGGCTTTTGATCGCCGCTTTCTTAAATCCGCTGATCCGTTTTCTGACAGTGCGGACGAAGGTTGGAAGAAAAGTCTGGTCTCCGATGGCAGTCCTTTTGTTTTATGTGCTTTTTGGCGCCCTGATTTATTTTTTTGGAGCGAAAATCGTAGGCTTTGTCCAGGAAATCGCCGGAAAACTTCCCGCTTATTACAGCTCGACCATCGAGCCACAGATCAATCTGCTGGCAGATAAGATTGCGGCCAGCTTTCCGGAAAATCAGAACAGGGTTTTGGAGATGGCCGGTTCGGTGGAGGGCACTGTGCAGGATATCATCAACCGGGCTTCAGGCACCATAATCAGCATGGGAGCGTCCTATGTGGTAGCCTTTCCTGGTCTTTTGATCCAGTTCATCTTTATGGTGATCTCCTCCTTCTTTTTCACCGCTGATCTGGAACAGGTACGGGAGTTTATTCTGAGGCAGGTGCCTGAGGGAAAAAAAAACGTAGTCCTGGAGGTGGTGAGAAGTGCCAGGGTCATGGTTGGGAAGATTTTGAAAGTGTACCTGTTTCTGATGTGCGTGACCTTTGTGGAGCTTTATATTGGCTTTACAATCCTCCAGATTGACCTGGCTTTTTTATATGCTCTGCTGACAGCGATCGTGGATATTTTGCCGGTCCTTGGGACGGGAACCGTTCTGATTCCCTGGGGGATCATCTGCTGCGTTCTGGGAAATGTGGGTCAGGGTGCGGGAATCCTGATCCTCTACCTGATCATCACGGCAGTCCGTCAGTTTTTGGAGCCCAAAATCATTGGAAAACAGGTGGGCCTCCATCCCATTGTGACGCTGATCTGCATTTTCGCCGGCGGTCAGGTGATGGGAATCTGGGGAATTTTCCTGTTCCCGGTTATGGCGACAGTGCTGAAAAAAATGAATGATGAGGGAACCATCCGTCTTTGGAAGTAAGCCAGTTAAAAAATATGAGGAGAAGGATGTATGATGAAAGCATTGACCATTACAAAACTGTACGATTTGAATCACACCTTGGCGGCCCCTTACCTGGAGCGGTTTACCTATCCCTGGGAGGCCCTGGGTGGATTGGGGGATTTTATCGCGGCTCTTGGAAACGAGCTGCCTGTAGAGGAATATGAAAAAATCGGAGAACAAATCTGGGCGGCAAAGTCCGCAGTTATTGCCCCCACAGCTTCGATCAAGGGGCCGGCAATCATCGGGAAAGAGACCGAGGTGCGCCACTGCGCATTCATCCGGGGAAATGTCCTGGTGGGAGAAGCCTGCGTGGTGGGAAATTCCACGGAACTCAAAAATGTGATTCTTTTTGACCATGTGCAGGTGCCTCATTACAATTATGTGGGGGATTCCATCCTGGGGTATTATTCCCATATGGGTGCCGGTTCCATTACCTCCAATGTGAAATCAGATAAAACACTGGTGGTGATTAAGGCCGGGGAGCTTCGTCTGGAGACAGGGAGAAAAAAAGTAGGAGGCATGCTGGGAGATCATGTGGAGATTGGCTGCGGCACCATCGTAAATCCCGGCTCCGTCATTGGGCCAAATACCAGTGTCTATCCTCTTTCCATGGTGCGGGGCTATGTCCCGGCGAATTCCATCTACAAAAATCAGGGTGAGGTTGTGGAGAAGGAGCTTTAAAACCAGTATAAAGAGAAGGCACAGGGGAAATGGAGGGACAGGTATGAGATTTGAATGCTCGAAATGCGGGAGAAGCACAGAGACGGCGACTCGTTTGCCAAAATGTGAATGCGGGGGGCTATGGAAATTAAATTTTACGCCGCCGGTTTTTGATCTTAAAGATGTGGATCAGAAGGAGTGGAGCCTTTTCCGCTATGGAAAGTGGCTGGCTCTCACCGGGGAAGCCTGGAGGGAGGTTTCCATGGGAGAAGGCATGACTCCTGTAATCCGTCTGGATGAAGATGTGCTTTTAAAAATGGATTATTATATGCCCACCCTTTCCTTCAAAGACCGGGGAGCGGCGGTGTTAATTGCAAACTGTAAGGCGGCGGGAGTGGACAAGGTGGTTCAGGACAGCAGCGGAAATGCGGGGAATTCCGTGGCGGCCTACTGTGCCAGAGCGGGAATCGGCTGCGAAATTTTTGTGCCGGAGGGAACCTCGCCGAAGAAAATCGACATGATCCGAGCCCACGGAGCAGTCTGTACGGTGGTGCCGGGCAGCAGAGACCACTGCGCGGACGTTTGCCGGGAAAAAGTGGAGAGGGAAGGGGTTTATTATGCAAATCACGTCTGTAATCCCCTGTTCTACGAGGGCACGAAGACGTATATTTACGAGGTCTATGAGCAGCTTGGCCGCATCCCTGGGCATCTGGTGATCCCTGTGGGAAACGGAACCTTGTTTTTGGGAGTCCTTTACGGTTTGGAACATCTTCTTGCCAGCGGCTGCATTGACCGGATGCCGCAGATCATTGCCCTTCAGTCAGAGAACTGTGACCCGCTTTTGAAAGCGGCAGAAAAAGAAAAAGAACTTCCGGCAGAAGTGACGCCCGCGCCGACCATCGCAGAGGGGATCGCCATCGGAAAACCCCTGCGGGGAGAAGAAATCCTCTCTCTTGGAAAGAAACATGGTGTGCGGTTTGTCCATGCGCCGGAGGACAAAGTCCTCGCCGCAAGGGAAAATCTGGCGGCGAAAGGGATTTACTGCGAACATACCACAGCGGCCAATTATGCGGCTTATCTGCACTATGTAACCCTTTACGGAAAAACGCCGGATACGCTTATCACCATGTGCGGGGCAGGGCTTAAGTCGGATCATTAATACTCTATAAGGGTTAAGCGTTCTATTTCTTTGTGTATTCCTCAAAGAGCTTGTTGATCTCAGCGCCCAAAAGGACGATATTCATACAGATATAAAGCCAAAGCATGAGGAAAATGATGGCGGTCAGGCTGCCGTAAATGTAGGAAAAGTTGGCGATGTGGTCAATATAAAGGGAGTACACATAGGAAAAGATCAGCCAGCCAAAAGTGGCAAAGGCGGCTCCCGGAATCTGTTTCTGGAAGGACAGCCGTTTGTTTGGAAGGATGGCATAGATCAGTACAAAAAACAGCATGAACAGGGCAATGGAGAGCCCGGTACGGAACAGAATGACAAGGCTGGAAAAGTGAGCCAGCCTGGGAAACCAGGACTCTAAGAGAAGCTGGATCCGATTGCCAAAAAGAAGGACGCCGATGGTAAAGATCAAAACGAACACAAAGCCAATGGTATAAGCAATGGATAAGAGCCGCTGGACGGCGATGTTTCTGGTTTCTTTCAGAGCGGCGATGTTGTTTAAGCCCTGTTGGAGAGAATAGATGCCCTTGGAGGCTGACCACAGGGTGGTGATAATAGAAACGGAAATAATGGTTCCGGCGGAATTGGTGTACACATCCTTTAAAATGCTGATGATAAAACTTTGCATCTCAGGAGTATTGGGCAAGACTGAGAGAATGGTCTGGGTCAAGGATTCCTGGGAAAAGGGGATCAAAAACTGGATCAGAGGAATCACCAGCATGACAATGGGGATTGCGGAAATCAGGACAAAAAAAGAAACCTGTGCCGCATACACAGAAATTTTGTCCTCAATGATCAGATTGATGATTTTTCCGAGAAAAAGCTTGAACCGTTTCATAAAATACTCCTGCGATCCCTCTGATATATTTCAGAGAAGTATAGCATGATATGGGGCGGATTGCAAGGGAAGACAGGAAGTGAAATAAAATTAATCCTTGACAAGAAAAGGTTTTATGTTAAAATATGTCATAGGCTTCATACAATTTTATGAGTAAAAAGGCATGGAAGGTGTCAGTAGACGCCCTGTTTCCTGGCAGAGAGAGGAGGCCACCGGCTGAAAGCCCCCTTCAGTTCAGACAGGCGTTGAATTTCCCACCGGAGCCGCATTTTTGAATTCCGGTAAGCAGGCTGGCGGACGAGTTTTTTCAATACTTCATCAGTTTTGCGTACCTGGATAGTAGGAGATGACGTGGATCTGCGCGTTAGACAGGAAATGAGTGTCTGCATATATGCAGGAATCAGGGTGGTACCGCGAGTAATTCGTCCCTTTGTCGTAAATGACAAGGGGATTTTTGTTGTATAAAAAACATTCAACCGCGCAGGTAGAAAAAGTGTTAAGAAGGAGACTATTATGAAGGAAAAGCTGGAACAGATCAGACAGGCAGCGCTTGAGAGGATCGCCTCTTCCGACGCACTGGAAACCCTCAATGAAATCCGGGTGGCTTATCTGGGGAAAAAGGGTGAGTTGACCGGTGTCTTAAAGGGGATGAAGAATGTGAGTGAAAAAGACCGGCCCAGAGTGGGGCAGATGGTCAACGACACCCGCGCTGTCATTGAGTCGAAGCTGGAAGAGAGAAAGGCGAAGCTGGCGAAAAAAGCCAGGGAAGAGAAGCTTAAGAAAGAAGTCATCGACGTGACTCTCCCGGCAAAGAAAAACCATGTGGGCCACAAGCATCCCAATATGATTGCTTTGGAAGAAGTGGAACGGATTTTCGTGGGTATGGGTTATGAGGTGGTGGAAGGCCCTGAGGTGGAGTACGATTATTACAACTTTGAAGCGCTCAACATTCCGAAGGGCCATCCGGCCAGGGACGAGCAGGACACCTTCTACATCAATGACAGCATTCTGCTCAGGAGCCAGACTTCTCCGGTACAGGTGCGTACCATGGAGAAGGGGAAGCTGCCGATCCGCATGATTGCGCCTGGCCGGGTGTTCCGCTCTGACGAGGTGGATGCGACCCATTCTCCCTCCTTCCATCAGATCGAGGGGCTGGTCATTGACAAGAATATTACCTTTGCCGATTTGAAAGGAACTCTGGAGGAGTTTGCCAGGGAGCTGTTTGGCGTGGATACAAGGGTAAAATTCCGTCCCCATCATTTCCCTTTCACAGAGCCCAGCGCCGAGGTGGATGTGAGCTGTTTCAAATGTCACGGCAAGGGCTGCCGGTTCTGTAAAGGAAGCGGCTGGATTGAGATTTTAGGCTGCGGCATGGTTCATCCCAATGTGCTGAGAATGTGTAAGATTGATCCGGAAGAGTATTCTGGCTTTGCTTTTGGCATGGGTCTGGAGCGGATTGCCCTTCTCAAGTATGAAATTGACGACATGCGTCTTTTGTATGAAAACGACATCCGTTTCCTGAAGCAGTTTTAAGAAAACAGAGTTCGGATATAAGAGACGAGGAAAATCGGAGAAAGGAAAAGAATAGATTATGAATACAGCGTTATCCTGGATCAAAGCGTATGTGCCGGATCTTCAAGTGACGGCACAGGAATATACAGATGCCATGACTCTTTCTGGGACCAAGGTGGAGGGATATGAGTGTCTGGACAAAAATCTGGAAAAGATTGTGGTGGGGCAGATTCTCTCCATCGAAAAGCACCCGGATGCCGATAAGCTGATTGTCTGCCAGGTGGATATCGGAAGCAGCCAGATTCAGATTGTCACCGGGGCTCCCAACGTGAAAGTGGGAGATAAAGTTCCTGTGGTTTTGGACGGGGGCAAGGTGGCCGGAGGCCATGACGGCGGGCCCATGCCGGAAAAGGGCATTAAGATCAAAAAGGGGAACCTCCGGGGCATTGAATCCGACGGCATGATGTGTTCCATTGAGGAGCTTGGTTCTTCCAGGGATATGTACCCGGACGCTCCGGAAATGGGGATTTACATTATGAAAGAGGACGCTCCTGTGGGAGCGGATGCCGTAGAGGTTCTGGGCCTTAGGGACGTGGTGTTTGAGTATGAGATTACTTCCAACCGGGTGGACTGCTACAGTGTCCTGGGGATCGCCAGAGAGGCGGCGGCCACCTTTGGAAAGAAGTTTGTGCCGCCGGTTCCGGTGGTAAAGGGGAACGGCGAGGATGTTCACGATTATGCCTCTGTGGAAGTGGTGGACCGGGATCTGTGCCCTCGCTACTGCGGCCGGGTGGTGAAAAATATTAAGATAGGGCCTTCTCCTGAGTGGATGCAGAGACGGCTTGCGGCCAGCAAAATCCGCCCCATCAACAATCTGGTGGACATTACTAACTATGTGATGGAAGAGTACGGACAGCCCATGCATGCCTTTGATTTGGATATGGTGGCAGGCCACAAGATTATTGTGAAGCGGGCAAAGGACGGAGATGAGTTCCAGACATTGGACGGCCAGATGCGCAAGCTGGACAAAGACGTGCTGATGATCAACGACGCGGAGAAGGAGATCGGTATTGCGGGGATCATGGGCGGGGAAAATTCCAAGATCACGGACCAGGTGAAGACGGTACTTTTTGAGTCAGCCTGCTTTGACGGGACCAACAACCGCCTTTCAGCCAGGCGGCTGGGACTGCGTACAGATGCCTCCGGGAAATATGAGAAGGGGCTGGATCCCAACAATGCGGAGGCAGCCATCAATCGGGCATGCCAGCTCATTGAGGAGCTTGGCTGCGGGGAAGTGGTGAGCGGCATGATTGACGTACGGGGAGAGCTTCCGGAGCCAAAGAGGATTCCTTTCCGGCCGGAGAAGATCAACCGGTTTCTGGGAACAGATATTTCGAGGGAGGAAATGGTGTCTTATTTCGCTCCCCTGGAAATTGAAATGGATGAGGCGGCCGGTGAGGTGATCGCACCTACTTTCCGCCAGGATCTTGTGTGCGAGGCCGATATTGCCGAGGAGATCGCCAGATTCTACGGTTATGACAAGATTCCAACCACTCTTCCCACAGGCGAGGCCACGACAGGCAAGCTTTCTTTCAAGCTGCGTGTGGAAGAAGCTGTCCGGGAGGTTGCGGAATTCTGCGGTTATTCTCAGGGGATGAGTTATTCCTTTGAGAGTCCCAAGGTCTTTGATAAACTGCTGCTTCCCACAGATTCCGGGCTCCGTAGGGCAGTGACGATTTTAAACCCTCTGGGCGAGGATTACAGCATCATGCGGACGATTTCCTTGAATGGAATGCTGGCTTCTCTGGCCACCAATTATAATAGAAGAAACAAGGATGTGAAGCTCTATGAGCTGGGGAATATCTATCTTCCTAAGGCTTTACCTTTGACGGAACTTCCAGACGAGCGGATGCAGCTGACCTTGGGCTTTTACGGGGAGGGAGATTTCTTCACACTGAAAGGAGTCATCGAAGAGATTTTTGACAGGCTGGGAATGACAAAGCGGATTACCTATGATCCGAAGGCAGGAAAGCCGTTCCTCCATCCGGGACGCCAGGCAGAAATTTTTTACAGGGGAACCGCTATGGGGTATCTGGGCGAGGTCCATCCGGAGGTCCTTGACAATTATGACCTCGGCGATAGGGCTTATGTGGCTGTCCTGGATATGCCGGAGGTGGTGAAAGTCGCCTCCTTTGACCGGAAGTATACAGGAGTTGCCAGATTCCCGGCAGTGACCAGGGATATCAGCATGGTTATGGATAAGACGATCATGGTGGGAGAGGTAGAATCTGTCATTGAAGCGAAAGGCGGAAAGCTTCTGGAATCGTATCATCTGTTTGACCTTTACGAAGGAGCGCAGATCGCCGAAGGCTGCAAGTCCGTGGCCTACTCCATCACCTTCCGGGCTGGGGACCGCACCTTGGAGGATAAGGACGTGAATGAGGTCATGGAAAAAATTCTGGCAGAATTAAAAGCCATGGGGATTGAGCTTCGCGGCTGAGCGCTGCATAATTTGACTTTCTGCATTTTTAAGAAAAGAAAAATATAGAATAAGTTTTCTCCTTTTTCTTAATAATAACTCTGAATACAAAATTTGATTCGGAGAAGGAGAAGACCATGGAGAGATATTTAAAAATTGCAGGTGTGCGGGGACGGGAGATCCTGGATTCCCGCGGAAATCCTACGGTGGAGGCGGAGGTGACCCTGGAAAATGGCGCTACAGGGAGGGCGAGTGTGCCATCCGGCGCCTCCACCGGAAAGTTTGAGGCAGTAGAGCTTCGGGACGGCGGGGAACGTTACCGAGGATTAGGAGTAAAACGGGCAGTGGAGCATGTGAATACGGTCCTGGCCCATGCAGTTCTCTCAAAAAATGCGGCCTGTCAGGGAGAGATCGACCGGCTGCTTTTAGAGGCGGACGGGACAGAGAACAAGGCAAATCTGGGGGCCAATGCCATTTTGGGCGTATCCATGGCTGTATCCAGGGCAGCGGCGGCAGCCCTTGGGCTTCCTCTGTTTTCTTATCTGGGTGGAGTTTACACGGACCGGATGCCGGTTCCCATGATGAATGTGTTAAACGGCGGAAAGCATGCCGATAACACAGTGGATTTGCAGGAGTTTATGATTATGCCTGTGGGAGCCTGCTGCTTTTCTGAAGGGCTCCGCTCCTGCGTGGAGGTGTACCATACACTGAAAGATATTTTAAAGGGAAAGGGACTTTCCACGGCGGTGGGAGATGAAGGCGGTTTTGCACCGGATCTGCCGGATACGGAATCCGTGCTCACGCTTTTGGTGGAGGCCATGGAGAAATGCGGCCTGCGTCCAGGTGTGGACATGGCTATTTCCATGGATGCCGCTTCCAGTGAGCTCTATGACGAGGAGCGGGATGTCTATTATTTTCCCGGAGAGAGCCGTATGAGCGGAAAAGAGGTTCTGCGGCTTCGGGAGGAGATGGTGGACTATTACGAAAATCTGGTGAACCGTTTTCCAATCGTATCCATTGAGGATGGTCTTAACGAGGAGGATTGGTGTGGCTGGAAACTTCTCACTGGCAGACTGGGGGATCGGCTCCAGCTGGTGGGAGATGATCTATTTGTCACAAATACAGAGCGGCTTCGCCGGGGCATTGACCAGAAAATTGCCAATGCGATTCTGGTGAAGGTCAACCAGATCGGAACCCTTACAGAAGCTTTTGCAGCCACCAGGATGGCTCAAAAGGCAGGCTATCATGCTGTGATTTCCCACCGGTCCGGAGAGACAGAGGACGCCATCATTGCAGATATTGCCGTGGCTTTGGGGGCAGGACAGATCAAGACGGGAGCGCCCTGCCGTTCAGACCGGAATGCGAAATACAACCAGCTTCTCCGCATTGAGGAGATTCTGGGAAGAAGCGCTCTCTACGAGAATCCTTTTGCTTCCTTCTGATTTCACAGACAAAAAGGGACTGTCGGTTAATACCGATTTTTGCCCCTGATTTCTAAGAAAGAGAGAATCCCATAAAATTCAGGCTTTTTAAACCTTTGAAACTCTAAGGGGCTCTCTCTTTTCTTTTTATATACTTTTTCAGAAGTTCGGTAATGAAAACGCCGGAATCCTTCGTTTTCCTTGATGCCTCCAAACAAATTATGAGTGGCTAAAAGAGTCTATTAAACAGACTGAGGACAGGAAACTTGTAAATTTTGATGTGGAGGATTAGTTTATGAATGTATCTTTCACTGAAAATGCTGCAGATATCATTATTGATAGTTGTGAGTGAATTAAAAGGCATTGACGGAAATTGTTAATGCTTTTATTATGTGTTATAAAGATGAAGTACAGAAGAAAAATGCGGAAAAATTACAACGGCAATTAGTTCGGTAGATACAACCGTAAATAACCATGCTAATGGAGCTTATGGAATGAAAGATGTGTTGGCGAATATGTAGTTTTGCATGGGAATGTATGGTATAATAAGAAGCAGAGGTGACTAGAGGATATTTATGATTTGTTTAGGTTGAGGCGATATGGATATAAGATACGATGAAAAAGAAAAATCTTATTATAAGGAATGAAGCGTTGAAATGCTGGTTTAATTTGGAGGTAGCTAAATGTCAGAGAAAAACCCTGCCAGCTGAACCGGCTGGGACCGCCGTACTCATAGTATAGCTTTCCGCTGCCGCCATCCGTCAGCCCGTTGAGGCGCAGGGATGCCGGAGCGCCGCAGGACTCAGTCTGAAGGACGTAGGCGATCAA
>JAAWBT010000027.1 GCA_022792835.1 Lachnospiraceae bacterium
AGGCTTCTACCGGACGCCGGGGAAAGGGGCGGACGAGGTTCGGATCGCCTATGTGTTAAAGGAAGAGGACCTTAAGAGGGCCATGGAGCTTCTGGGGAAGGGGATTGAGACCTACCGCAGAGCGGTTATGCATAAATAAAAGTGACCTGCTGCCTGCGGCCGCTTATGGAGCAGCCGCAGGCAGCTATTCTTTGAAATCTTCGAACAATTCTAGGCTTATATGCCACAAATCGCCTTCAAATCCAACTCAAATGTAAAATATGGTTGAAAACCGTGTCTGCTTCGTGTATGATAGACGGGTAGTGCCCGGTAAATGGGCACAGACGAGGAGAAACAGACATGGCAATGACGAAAAAGCCGGTGACCGGCATGAAAGATATCCTGCCTGCAGAGATGCAGGTGCGGGATTATGTGATCCATGAGATTCAGGAGACTTATAAAAGCTTCGGCTTTTCCCATATTGAGACGCCGTGTATGGAGAACATGGGGAATCTCTCCAGCAAGCAGGGCGGAGAAAATGAAAAGCTGATTTTTAAAGTATTAAAACGGGGAGAGAAGCTTCACATCCCAGAGGCGAAAGAGGAAGCAGATGTGGTGGACTGTGGCATGCGTTATGACCTGACAGTGCCTTTGTCCCGGTATTTTGCCAATCATTCGGCAGAACTTCCGTCCCCTTTTAAGGCCCTTCAGATGGGGAATGTGTGGCGGGCGGACAGGCCCCAGAGAGGGCGGTTCCGCCAGTTTATGCAGTGCGACATTGATATTTTAGGAGACGCTACCTGTCTGGCAGAGATTGAGCTTATGTCAGCGACGACAACCCTTCTTGGAAAGCTGGGTTTTTCTGGTTTTACGGTCTGTTTCAATGACCGGAGAGTGTTAAAGGCCATGGCGGCCTGCAGCGGTTTTGAAAAGAAGGATTACGACCAGGTGTTCATCATTCTGGACAAGATGGATAAGATCGGCATGGACGGCGTGTCGTCGGAGCTTTTAGAGAGCGGTTTCGCCAAGGAGGCTGTGGAAAACTATATGGCTCTCTTTGCTGCGGTGTCTGAGGCGGGGGGCAGTCTTTCCTGCCTGGAGGAGAAGCTTTCCGGTTTCATTGACAGTGAGGTGCTTCCGTCCATGAAAACCATTATAGAGAGTGTGAAGGCGGCTGCTTCCTGTGAATTTTTCCTGGTCTTCGACCCGACTCTGGTCCGGGGCATGTCTTATTATACCGGGTCCATTTTTGAGATCAAAATGGAAGGGTTCGGCGGGTCTGTGGCCGGAGGAGGACGCTATGACGAGATGATCGGGAAGTTTACCGGCATGAATACGCCGGCCTGTGGATTCTCCATCGGATTTGAGCGGATCATTACTATTTTAATGGAGCAGGGATTTTCGGTGCCGGGAGAGCGGAAGAAAAAAGCCTATCTGTTGGAGAAAAACATGCCGGCAGAAGAGATGGTGAAGGTACTGGCAGAGGCCGGGAAAGAACGGGAAGCCGGCGTCCAGGTGCTTGTCGCCAATATGAATAAAAACAAAAAATTCCAGAAGGAGCAGCTTTCCAAAGAGGGCTACGGGGAATTTGTGGAATGTTATAGAGAGAAGTAAAAACAGAGGAGATGGATCAGACTATGTTTCAGTCAAGGACACATACCTGTAATGATTTAAGGATCGAGCATGTGGGAGAGAAAGTGACCTTAGCCGGGTGGTATGAGAATTTGCGCCGGGTAAGCAAAAATCTGGGGTTTTTGATCCTCAGAGATTTTTACGGTGAGACTCAGGTGGTCATTGAATCGGAAGAGATGATGGAAAGGATTTCTTCTCTGAACCGGGAATCGACTCTTTCTGTCACCGGGACGGTGCGGGAGCGTTCCAGCAAGAATGCCGCCCTTCCCACCGGGGAGGTTGAGGTGGTGCCGGAGTCAGTGGAGGTTCTGGGCAAATGCTATCACAATGCGCTGCCTTTTGAGGTCTCCCGCTCCAGGGAGGCCGACGAGAATGCCCGCTTAAAATACCGCTATCTGGATCTTCGAAATCCTGAAGTGCGGGAGAAAATTCTCATGCGTTCCCGCATTGTGGCGGAGCTGAGGGCGCGGATGATGGAACTGGATTTTTATGAGATCACGACGCCGATTTTAACCTGTTCTTCCCCGGAAGGGGCCAGAGATTATCTGGTGCCCTCCAGAAACCATCCCGGAAAATTTTATGCTTTGCCCCAGGCGCCCCAGCAGTTCAAACAGCTTTTGATGGCGTCCGGGTTTGACCGCTATTTTCAGATTGCCCCTTGTTTCCGGGATGAGGATGCCAGGGCGGACCGTTCCCCCGGTGAGTTTTACCAGCTGGATAGGGAGATGGCTTTTGCCTCTCAGGAGGATGTCTTTGCGATCATCGAACAGGTGCTTCCGCCGGTATTTGAGAAATACGGAACCTATAGCCGGGCTTCTAAGGCGCCCTTTACCAGAATTTCTTTCCTGGAATCCATGGAGCGATTTGGCACGGACAAGCCGGATCTTCGGATCAAGCTAGAGGTTTCCGACGGGACAGAGGTTATGAGAGACTGCGGTTTTGAGCCTTTTGCCGGGGCTGAGGTGAAGGTGGTGGTCTGCCCTGAGTTTGCTAAGAGCCGCAAAGTGATCGACAAGATCTGTGCAGATGTGGAGATCCAGACAGGCAGGAAACTTTACTGGTGTAAGGCCGGAGCGGACGGGAGTCTGACAGGCGGCATTTCTAAGTTCCTGACAGAGAAAAAAGAAGAAGTGTTTTCTGCCCTCTCCTTAAAAGGCGGTGAGCTTTTGCTTTTGGCGGCCGGCACGAAGGCCCAGGCCCAAAAGACAGCCGGGGCCGCGAGAAAGATTGTGGCGAATTACGAAGAATGTTATATGGATAAAGAATGTTATGAGTTCTGCTGGATTGTGGATTTTCCGATGTATGAGATCGGCGAGGAATCCGGTGAGCTGGAATTTTGCCACAATCCCTTTTCCATGCCTCAGGGCGGCATGAAGGCCCTGAAAGAGCAGGACCCGCTAAAGATCTGCGCCTACCAGTATGACCTGGTCTGCAACGGAATCGAGCTTTCCTCCGGTGCGGTGAGAAACCATGACCCGGAGATTATGATTGAGGCGTTCGGGCTGGTTGGGCTTGGAGAGGAGGATGTGAAGGCCAAATTCCCGGCTATGTACAATGCGTTCTGTTATGGAGCGCCGCCCCATGCGGGGATTGCGCCCGGTGTGGACCGGATGGTTATGCTCCTTGCAGGGGAGGACAGCATAAGAGAAGTCATTCCCTTCCCCATGAACAAAAATGCTCAGGACGTCATGATGGGCGCGCCTTCCGAAGTGAACCAGAAGCAGCTGGAAGATGTGCATATTAAGCTGGCTCTCAAAGAAAAGGAATCATAAAAAGGATTAGAAAAGGAATCATAAAGAAAAAGAACCATGATGGCAGCAAACAACTGCCAGGAGCAGGAGGAAGAACCATGTATGCATTTGATGAAGTAACTGCCTATGACCCGGAGGTGGCGAAGGCCATTGAGGACGAGCTTGGGAGACAGAGAAGTCATCTGGAGCTGATCGCTTCCGAAAACCTTGTGAGCAAGGCCGTCATGTCAGCCATGGGAAGTGTGCTGACCAACAAATACGCGGAGGGCTATCCGGGAAAGCGTTATTATGGCGGCTGTGAGTATGTGGACGTGGTGGAAGAGCTGGCCAGGGAGCGGGCGAAAAAGCTTTTTGGCTGTGAGTATGCCAATGTGCAGCCCCATTCTGGCGCACAGGCCAATATGGCGGCATTCTTTGCCATGTTAAAGCCCGGCGATACAGTCATGGGCATGAATCTGGCCCACGGCGGCCATTTGACCCACGGAAGTCCTGTGAACATGTCCGGCGCTTATTTTAAAATTGTCCCCTACGGTGTGACGGACGAAGGTGTGATTGATTATGAAGAGGTCCGCCGTCTGGCCCATGAGTGTAAGCCGAGACTGATCGTGGCCGGGGCCAGCGCTTACGCGAGGGAGATCAATTTCAAGTTATTTAGGGAGATTGCCGATGAGGTGGGGGCTTATTTGATGGTAGATATGGCCCATATAGCAGGACTGGTGGCAGCAGGACTCCACATGAGTCCTATCCCTTACGCCCATGTGACGACCACTACCACCCACAAGACTCTGAGAGGTCCCAGGGGCGGCATGATCCTATGCAGCAATGAAGTCGAAGAGAAATTCAATTTCAATAAGGCCGTATTCCCCGGAATCCAGGGAGGGCCGCTTATGCATGTGATCGCGGCCAAGGCGGTCTGCTTCAAGGAGGCCCTGGAGCCTGGCTTTAAGAAATATATGGCAGATACGAAGACCAATGCGGCAAGACTGGCCGCTGAGCTTAAAACCAGGGGCTTTGATATTGTCTCCGGCGGCACGGACAACCATCTGATGTTGGTGGATCTGCGCCCCGCAGGCGTGACCGGAAAGGCGGCGGAGAAGCTTCTTGATGCGGCCAACATTACCTGCAACAAGAACGCCATCCCCAATGATCCTGAGAAGCCTTTTGTGACCAGTGGAATCCGCCTGGGCGCCCAGGCCGTGACCAGCAGAGGGCTTGTGGAAGAGGATATGGCGACCATCGCGGAGGCCATCCGCCTGGTGATTACCCAGGATGCAGCGAATACGGAGAAGGCGAAAGCTTTCGTGAAGGAGCTGACCGACAAATATCCTCTCTATGAATAAGCAGACAATGCGCAAGAAAACTGCTGCCTTTTAACATGCAGTCTGACGGAAACCGCCCGGCGCCTCCATCCCACAGATAGGATGGAGGCGCCGGGCGGTTTCTTGTTCCAATTATTTACTTCATATAGCAGCCTGTATGGTTTCCTGTGAAAGTTTAGATTGAAGATCAAAACAACCCCAGCTCTTCAAAATCCGTCACCGGCGCATGGCAGGTGCCATTCTCGCATAGATAGTAGACCGTCTGTTCCGAAACCGGATAGGCGGCGGTAAAGGGGGCGACGGCAGAAAGGCGGCTTTCATTTTCCGCGGATTTAAAGAGGACAGTCAGGTCATGGGACGAATGGTCTCTCAGGTAAGCGGCAAGTTCCAAAGGAACCTTGGCCCCGGTACATACCAGTTCTCTGTGCGGGTAGAGGAATCGGGCCATGGCCGACAGGGCGAAGCAGTGGGCGGCAGGATAGTTCTGTGCCTCTGCAGCCAGAAAGCGGTGCTGCCTGTGGGCCGCTTCCAGGAAAAAGGAGTCTCCGGTCAGGAAGGAAAGTTCTGTGAGTACCATGGCAGCGGCGCTGTTGCCGGATGGAATGGCTCCGTCGTAGGTTTCCTTTGGACGGAAAATCAGCTCTTTTGCATCATGGGCCGTCATAAAATAACCGTTGTTTTCCCGATCCTCAAACAGCTCCGTCATCTGTCTGGCCAGAAGGATGGCTTCCTCCAGATAAGAAACATCAAAGGTGGAATGATAAAGTTCCCTCAGGGCCAGGGCATAGACGGCATAATCATCTAATTGTCCGGGGAAGGAGGCTTCTTTCTGACAATAGCGAAGGTACAGGCGGCCTCTGGAATCCGTCATGTTTTCCTTCAGGAATTTCGAGGTGTTTTTGGCAGCTTCCAGGTAACGGGAATCATCAAGGGCCTGTCCGGCCTTTGCAAATGCCAGTATGGCCCAGCCGTTCCAGGATAAGAGGATTTTATGGTCAAGAGGAAGCGGCATTCTTGCTTTTCGATACCGGGAAAGGGCCTTCAGCCGGGGATCATCGGCCTTCCAGCCTTTTTCCGTCTGCCCGATCCGGTTCGGCACATTCTTTCCATCGAAATTTCCCTTTTCTGTAATATTGTACAGCCGGCAGAAATCTGCGCCCTCCTCTGGGCCAAGGAGACGGGTCACTTCCTCCTTTGTAAAAAGATAATAACTTCCCTCCGTCCCTTCACTGTCCGCATCCTGTCCGCAGAAGAATCCGCCTTTAGGGCCGGCAAGTTCGGTCAGCAGATAATCGGCAGTCCGTCTGGCGATATCCCTGTAAAAATCATTTTTTGTAAGGCGGAAGGCTTCTGAGTAAAGGGCGAGGAGAAGGACGTTATCATAAAGCATTTTTTCAAAATGAGGAATCAGCCAGGTTTCATCCGTCGAATAACGGGAAAAACCGCCTTCAATTTGGTCAAAGATCCCTCCGGCTGCCATGGCCTTCAATGTGATTTCTGTCATGGAAAGGGCATCCGGAAGCTGTTCCTTCTGATATAAATCCATCAGAAAGAGAAAATTGTGGGGCGTGGGAAACTTGGGCGCCGTGCCAAAGCCGCCGAAAGTCCTGTCAAAACTCTGGGCCAGCAGCCGGTATCCGTGCAGCAAGAGCGGCCGCTCCGGCTTTCCGAAAGCCCGTGGTTCCTGTTTTTGCAGATGTGCGGTAATCTGGTTTCCGGTTTCCAGAAGCTTCCCGCGGTCTGTACGCCACAGAAGAGCGACCTGCCTCACCAGCTCCATAAATCCGGTCTGTCCATATCGGCTGGTTTTGGGAAAGTAGGTTCCTGCAAAAAAAGGCTTTCCTTCTGGAGTTAAAAAGACAGACAGAGGCCAGCCTCCAGAACCAGTCATGGCCTGGCAGACAGCCATATAGACGGCATCCACCTCCGGATGCTCCTCCCGGTCCACTTTGATGCAGACAAAATCCTCAAGGAGCCCGGCAATCTTTGGATCTTCAAAAGACTCGTGAGCCATAACATGGCACCAGTGGCAGGTGGAATAGCCGATGCTTAAAAAAATCGGTTTTTCTTTCTCGCGGGCCTTTTGAAAAGCGGCTTCCCCCCAGGGAAACCAGTCCACCGGATTGTCTTTGTGCTGCTGCAGATAAGGGGATTTTTCCTGTTGAAGCTGATTAGACATCACACATACCTCTCCTGAATGATAAAGTTTCCAGATAAGTATACCCTCAGACAGAGAATTTTACTAATCTATTTCCTTTTCAGTTCCTGTGCTGTTGCTTGGAAAATCCGGAAACTGGCGGTTGTAAATTCCCTTACGCAGTGCTACAATCAAAAGCGGATTTGATCGAATAGGACAGAAACGAAGGGGAAAGGATATGTTGTTTTCAAATCGTGATCTGAGAAAGCTCCTGGTTCCGCTGATCATTGAGCAATTTCTGGCAGTTCTGGTTGGAATGATTGATGTGGTGATGGTGGCAGAGGCGGGAGAAGCGGCTGTATCAGGCGTCTCTCTGGTGGATGCCATCAACCTGCTTTTGATTCAGCTTTTGGCAGCCATGACAACGGGCGGAGCCGTGGTGGCAGGGCAGCTTCTCGGCTGCAGGAATGAGGAGAGGGCCTGCCATGCCGGAAATCAGCTCCTTTTGGTTACGACGGTGTTTTCCTGCATCATTACAGGGCTGTCCCTTTTGGGAAATCAGCTGATCCTCGGCGCCCTTTTTGGGAAGATCGAGGCAGATGTCATGTCCAATGCGAGACTGTATTTCTATATTACAGCTCTTTCTTTCCCGTTTCTGGCAGTTTATAATTCCTGTGCCGCTTTGTACCGGGTCATGGGGAATTCAAAGGTATCCATGGAAACCTCGTTGGTCATGAACGGGCTGAATATCGGAGGAAACGCCATCGGTGTCTACCTGCTTCGGGTGGGGGTTGCCGGAGTGGCTGTGCCGACTCTGATCTCTCGGGCTGTCGCTGCAGGTATCATGCTCTTTATTATCCGGAATGAAAAGAACGTGATCCATATTGACCGTCATCTGCGGCTGGGCTATGAGCCTGCCATGATCCGGCAGATTTTAAGGATCGGGATCCCGGGCGGTATGGAAAACGGGATGTTCCAGTTTGGAAAGCTGATGGTGCAGAGTTTGGTTTCCACCCTGGGGACTACAGCCATCGCCGGATTTTCTGTGGCAGGAAACATGGCAACTTTGGAATACCTGCCCGGTACAGCCCTGGGGATGGGGATGGTGACAGTGGTCTCCCGGTGTGTGGGTGCGAAAGAGTTCGGCCAGGTGAAGCAGTATGTGAGGAAGCTTGTGCTGTTGAATTATGCAATTCTTTTTGTCATTGTTTTGTCGATGGGCCTGTTTCACGGGACCATCCTTGGGATGTATCATTTATCTTTGGAATCAGAGGCAGTGGCGGCAGAGCTGATTTTGTTCCATGGATTTGCCATGTTGGTCTGGCCGCCGGCTTTTTTGATCCCCCATGCACTGCGGGCGGCCTCGGACGTGACCTTTACTATGGTCATTGCCGTGGCCTCCATGTGGATTTTCCGTATTGGAATGGCTTATCTGCTGGTGAAGGGATTTTGCCTGCCGGTTATCGGAGTATGGATAGCCATGAGTGTTGACTGGATTTTCAGGGCAGTGGTATTTGTCTGTAGAATGGTAAGGGGGAAATGGATGCGTCATGGTTCTGATGAGGGGCCGAGACGGAGAGAAGCATGAGAAAAAACGGCCTCAACAGGAATCTGTTTCTGTCGTTGATTTTCAAACCCTGATGTGTTAGAATAAAATAATCTCTCTGAAAGTCCAATTTATGGTTAAAGTAGGATGGATTTAAGAACGGTATATTTTGCCGGACATTATTATAGTAAAAACCAATAGAGGGGATGGAAGAAATATGAAATATCTGATGGGAATCGACAACGGCGGGACCTTTGTGAAGGCCGGCGTTGTGGATGAAGAGGGGGGCCTTGTGGCAGTGGCCAGGGAGCCCATTGAGAACCAGACGCCAAAACCTGGCTTTACGGAGCGGGATATGGATGCCCTCTGGGAGCAGAATGCAAAAGTGGTGAAGGCTGCAGTGGAGAAAAGCGGCGTGAATCCGGCTGACATTGTGGGCGTGTCTTTTTCCGGCCACGGCAAGGGGCTTTATATGGTGGGGGAGGATGGACGCCCTTCTTATCCTGGGATCCTGTCCACCGATACCAGGGCCTGGGAGTATCCGAGACAGTGGAAAGAGGACGGTACGGCAAAAAAGGTTTACGAAAAGACCTTTCAGGATATTTTAGCCTGTCAGCCGGTGAGCCTTTTGGCCTGGATCCGCGACCACGAAGACGGTGTGCTGGAGCGGACAAAATATATTTTTTCCATCAATGATTATATCCGTTTTTGTCTGACAGGGACGGCCGATGGGGAATATACCAATTTCTCCGGGGCGAACCTGGTCAACCTTGAGACGGCGGCCTATGACAGAGAGCTTCTTGGATACTTTGGCCTTGAAATGGTTTATGACAAGCTTCCGCCTCTTAAATTTTCTGCCGATATCTGCGGCTCGGTCACAGAAAAGGCGGCGAAGGAGACAGGGCTTATTCCGGGAACCCCGGTCATGGCCGGTATGTTTGATGTGGATGCCTGCGGCATCGCCTCGGGCATTTATGACGAGGCGCCCATGTGCATGATCGCCGGAACCTGGAGCATCAATGAGTATATCACAAAGGCGCCCATCACCAACGGCACAGTGGCCTTAAATTCCATGTTCTGCATTCCCGGTTATTTCCTGGTCGAAGAGAGCAGCCCCACTTCCGCGGGAAATATGCAGTGGTTCATTGATGAGCTTCTCGGGGAGAAGAAAGCGCAGCTTAAGGCAGAGGGAAAAAGCATTTATGACTTTACCAACGAATCGGTGTCTTCTATCGAACCAGGGGACAGCAATGTGATTTTCCTGCCCTTTTTGAATGGTTCCAATGAAGATGCCCTGGCGAGGGGAAGCTTTATCGGGCTGACGGATTTCCACGACAGACGTCACATGCTGCGGGCTGTCTATGAGGGGATCGTCTTCTCTCATCTGACCCATGTGAGGCGGCTTTTAGCCAACAGGGAAGCGCCAAAGGCCATCCGATTGGCAGGAGGAGCTGCCAATTCGCCGGTTTGGGTGCAGATTTTTGCCGATGCGCTTCAGATTCCCATTGAGACAGTGGCCTGCGACGAGCAGGGTATCATGGGGGCGGCCATGGCGGCCGGAATCGGAGCGGGAATTTTTGGAAGCTACAGAGAAGCGGCCGAAAGGCTGGTGCATGTGTCGAAGAAGGTCATGCCCCGGCCGGAATATGCGGCAGTCTACGAACGAAAATACGGCATGTATCGTAAGGTCATTGATTCCCTTTCCGGTGTGTGGGAAGCTTTGAATGAGTGAGATATGGAGGATCAATATGTATAGTTTACATAAAACACCCATGGGGATTTATGAAAAAGCCCTTCCGAACGCCTTCACCTGGAAGGAAAAAATGCTGGCGGCAAAAGAGGCTGGGTTTGACTTCATTGAGATTTCTGTGGATGAGTCCGACGAACGTCTGGCAAGGCTTGACTGGGACCGGGAAACGATCAGACAGCTGAGAGACCTGATGGAAGAAACGGGAATTACCTTTCCCAGCATGTGCTTGAGCGCCCACAGGCGTTTTCCCTTTGGCAGCAAAAATCCGAGAATCAGGGAAAAAGCCTATGAGGTCATGGAGAAGGGGATTCTTCTGGCCAGGGCTTTGGGGGTGGGCTGCATACAGCTCGCTACATATGATGTATATTATGAGGATTCTGATGAGGAGACCAAGGAACTGTTTTTGCAGGGCATGAAGGATTCTGTGGCCATGGCGGCCAGAGCGGGAGTCGTTCTTGCCATGGAGATCATGGATACGGCCTTTGTGGGCACCATTCTGCGGGCGACTCATTATTTGCGGGAGATTCCTTCCCCTTACTTTAAGATTTACCCTGATATGGGGAATTTGACTCAGTTTTCCGGCGACCCGGAAAGCGAACTGGAACTGGGACTTCCGGAGATTGTGGCCATCCATGTGAAGGAGACAAAGCCGGGAATGTTTAAATGTGTGCCTTTTGGGACAGGGACGGTCCGGTTTGCGGATTTGTTTCAAAAACTCCATGACATTGGCTATGAGGGACGGTTTATGGTGGAAATGTGGGCAGATACGAAACGCGCCTATACCATGGAGGAAGCTGTGGCGGAGATTCGGGAAGCCAGAGAGTTTGTTCTGACTCAAATGGAAAAAGGCGGATATCAAATCTAAAAAAATTTTGCATAAAACAATAGCAGAGGAGGAATGAAGGTATGAAACGGATTTTGGTGTGTCTGCTTTCTGCTGTTCTGATCCTTATGCCCTGTCTGATGGCCTACGGAACTGGGGCCCAGGGAGACGGGATGGGAGAGACAAAGCAAGAGGCAGAGAGCGCTGCTTTGGAAACGGAGAAGGCGGAGACGAAGGACACGGCTTCTGAGACAGAGAGCGCTGTTTCAGAGGCGGAGACAGAGAGCGCTGCTCCTGGGGCAGAGAAGCAGGAGACAGAAGGCGTCCCTTCGGATACGGAGGAGCAGGAGACAGAAGGCGCCCCTTCGGATACGGAAAAGCAGGAGACAGAGAGCGCCGTTTCGGAGATGGAGAAACAGGAAACACAGGGAGATGAGACGGAGAGCAAAGGAGAAAACAGCCAGGTCAGTGTTTCCATCCACAGCGGGCTGCTGCCCCAAAAGTCAGTGGAGTTTTCCGTTTCTCTGACAGACGAAAACGGGACAAAGTCGAAGACGATTATCCTTGACGAAAAGGCAGAGAGTGCCACAGAGGCTTTTGAGGGACTTCCGGTGGGAACCTACACCTTGGAGATCTCGGCCCCTGGTTTTGTGCCCCATAAACAGGAAATTTCCCTGAGCGGCTGGGGGTGTTCCCTGGATTTTTATATTGGTTATCAGAATGGCTTTGACTATGAGGGAGGAAGTCATCCCGGTGTGCTTCTTGTGGGAGATGTGGACGGAGACGGTCTGCTGACTTCAGAAGATCAAAAGGTTATCATAGATGCCCTGGATGCAGTAAAATCCGGGAAGGCGACGGAGGAAAGCGCCGGGATTGATGTGAACGGGGACGGAAAAACGAATTTGGCGGATCTGGAGTATTTTGCGAAGTGTTATCTGCCAGAGGGGAACACAGAAGCCGGCCCGGGGGCACGTCTGGTGCCGGCGGCAGTCATTCAGGGGAAGGCAGGGAGCAGTACCCACCTTAAAGGGGAGCTTTCTGCCATGCTTACAGGGGAGGAGACTGTGACTCTGGAGGCGGCAGTGGGAGAGATTTCCGGAAGCAATCCCGTCTCTATGGAGTTCGAATTCCCGGATGGAGGAGATTTCCCTGTGGGCGGGATCGTCGTTGGAGCGGTGAAGGAGAATCCCATCAGCCAGGCTGAGATCACCCTTGTCTATACAGAGGAGGGGACAGAGAAAACCTTGTCTGTGCCTGTGGCAGAGGGGATCCATTTTCTCCTTGAGTCAGATATGGTAGAGGTGAACCAGGAGTCGGACGGGACGATCTGTATCAATCTGGGAACGCAGATTGCCGTGAAAAAGGTCACCATAACCATCACAGGGATGAAGAATAACAACAATCTGGCGGAGATCTCCAAAGTTGAATTTGTAAATAATATGGGGGATCGAATCCCGGAGCCTAAGATGGATATTCCGGAAAATCTTTCTGCCAAGGCGGGAAATAAGTCCTTCACAGTCACCTGGGTTCCTTGCCTCAATGTGACGGGGTATGAGGTTTTCGTTGAGAGTGAGGGATTGGAGGATACACAGTATGTGCAGGGCAACAGCCTCACAGTGTCCTCTCTGGGCACGGAAGAAAAGCTGACCAATGGCCAGGAGTACACGGTAAAAGTCCGGGCTGTGAACGGTTCCTGGAGGAGTCCCTACAGCGCTCCGGTGACAGTTATCCCGAAACCGTCTGGAAAGCCGGATGCTCCGGACGGCGTCAGCGCCGTAGGAAAATATAAGAGCATCAATGTATCTTGGAAAAAGATGGAGGATACGGATACCTATAATCTGTATTACCGTCTCTCCGGCACAGAGGCATATGAAAAAATTGAGGGTCTTGAGGAGAACCGGGCCACTATTTCTGACCTGGAAGACAAGACAAAGTACGAGGTTTATGTGACTGGGGTCAATGAGTTTGGGGAGAGCAACCCGTCTCTGACAGCTGCCGCAGTGACAGAAGATCCGGATCCGGCCCATATGCCCAAGTTCGGATTGATCAATCAGGGAGAGGAAGGCGCAGTGGGAGCTCACATGGCAGGCGCCTCTATAAAACAGGGAGGCATGAAGGAGAGCCCGCTGGATACGGCCTCTGGCACTGCCTGGGGAACAGTGGATAAAAACCCTGCTTCCTACTATTCCTGCGAGACATGGGATACCGGCGGTTATAATGCCATGGGCGCCAACCATGGATTGTTCTATGAGTTCGATCAAGAATATAAGATTCAGTCTTTTGCTTTCCAGGAACCGGCAGTCCAGGCTGTAGGCTATGGTTATGTGAGAGTCCGGTGGTGGAATGGAGACGGGACAGTTTCAGAGACCGTAAGCGGTTCACTCCAGAGAAAGACTGATGAGGAGGGACGGGTCTATTACCGGGTCCGCCTGCCAGAAGCCGTGACGGCAAAGAAACTCCAGATTGGTCTGGCCAGAGCCGTGGCAAGCGGGAGCGTCACAGTCTCAGAGATTTATTTCTACCATTATAATTCTCTGGAGGACGAGATCTTTGCCCTTTACACGGATGATCTGCACACTGTGCTCAGAGAAGATGTGACCCAGGAGACCATTGACGCACTCCGAGTGCGCATCAATACGCCGGATCCGGACTGCGGGGAATATCATCCGGACAAAGAGGCCCTGGAGCGGGAGTTAAAGACTGCGGAGGATATTTTAAACTCCAGCCTGACAGCGCCCACTGAGGTCCACAGCCAGATCAGTACCAACGATGCAAGTCTCGGCTTTGGGGGCTTAAATGCATGGCAGCCTCTTGGCGTGACTGTGGCAGCCGGGGAAGAGATCACAGTCTATGTGGGGCATCCTTCCAAAAAGACAGGAGATTCTACCAATCTGCAGCTTGTGGCGACCCAGTACCATTCGGAGTCTGGCATGCCAGTCAAAGTGGTGAATCTGAAGATCGGAAGGAACGATATCACCATTCCGAAGCTGTGGTCAACGGACAAAGAATCCGGCGGCGCCCTCTATGTCCAGTATACGGGAAAGAATGTAAACGACCGATATGCAGTGCGGGTAAGCGGCGGTGCGGCGGTGCCTGTCCTTGATCTTTATAAAGTGACAGATGAGGCGGAGCGCAGACAGAGGGCAGAGGCCTATGTGACGGCCCTGGATTCTTATGTGGGATCCATGGAGGCCACTCATGAAACACTCCATAAGAACTCCAAGAACACGGCTGTTCAGTATAACTATGAGGTTGCAAACTGTATTCTTGGCGCTTCCGACATTCTGTCGGATACCATGATGTTCTCCCTCCCTGCGCCTCAGATTCTTTCCGGGCTTGGAAGCGGGACTGTGTCAGAGCGGGCTCAGACTCTTCTGACTTCTGTGGGAGCCATGGAGTCCATGATGGATCTTTTCTATCAGCACAAGGGACTCAATGAAGCGGCGGAGAATGTGAAAAATCAGTATCCTTGCAGACATTTGAACATTCGGTATCAGCGGATGTTTGCAGGAGCTTTCATGTATGCCTCTGGCAACCATATCGGAATCGAATGGAATGAGACGAAGGGCATGGTAAACTGCAAGTCGCTTCAGGCGGATGCCAGTGGAAAATATATAAGCGGCAATTATTTTGGCTGGGGCATTGCCCATGAGATCGGCCACTGTATCAATCAGGGAGCCTATGCCGTTGCAGAGGTTACCAACAACTACTATGCGGTTCTGGCTCAGGCGAAGGACAAAAATGACAGCGTTCGTTTCCAGTACAGCAAGGTTTATGAAAAGGTGACTTCCCAGACAAAGGGCCGGGCCTCAAACGTCTTTACTCAGCTTGGCATGTATTGGCAGCTCCATCTGGCCTATGACGACGGATATAATTTCAAGACCTATGCGGACCCGGCGGAGCAGTTTAACAAGCTGTTCTTTGCCAGAGTGGATACCTATGCAAGAGGCGGGCAGACGGCTCCTGCGCCTAAAGGCGTGGCCTTAAGCCTGTCGGGAGACCGGGATCAGGATCTGATGCGCCTGGCCTGCGCGGCGGCGGAAAAGAATATCCTGGAATTCTTCGAGCGGTGGGGTATGACGCCAAACGACGATACAATCGCCTATGCAGAGCAGTTTGATAAAGAGCTTCGGGCTATTTACTATGTAAACGACGAGGCCCGCGTATACAGGCTGGAAAGCGGAGGAAAGAGCAGTCTGGATCCTTCCGGCTCCACATCCGGTGTGGGAGAGGGGACGACAGCGGCTGTCCATACAGGAATACCCAATCAGGTGGATCTGACTCTGACAGCTTCCATTCCGGCAAATGACGTGCTGGGCTATGAGATTGTGCGGTGTATAACCTCTGGCGGAAAGACAGAGCGGCAGTTGGTAGGATTTTCCACGGAAGGGACTTTCCAGGATTCCGTGACGACCATGAACAACCGGGTAGTGACCTACGAGGTGACAGTGGTTGACAAATATCTGAACCGCTCGGCGGTAAAGACCCTGGAACCCTTAAAGATTGAGCATAACGGAAGTATGGAGAAGACGGGCTGGACTCTGACCACAAATGATCTGACGGATACGAATGTGGGAGATGTGGGAACGGGGAATGATTCGGATCCCTGCGGGCCTGTCGCAGAAGCGCCCATCATGAAGGCGGTGGACGGCAATACGGCCACATCCTATACGGGAAAGGCCGGGGCGGCTGCAGAGATTATTGTGGACTTCCATAAGACTCTGACTGTCGCTGGAATTCAGTATACAGCGGCAGAAGGGACAGCTATCAAAGACTACAGTGTATCCGTTCTTGGAACGGACGGCAAGTGGACTGAGGCTGCCGCCGGAACCTTTGGAGGAAAAGAGACGGAGACCGTTTACTTTGCGAGAGGCGGAAATGTCGCTTACCATGATGCTGTGGCGCTGAAGCTTTCCATCAAGAACCAGAGTGGGACGGAGATCACAGTCAGCGAGCTTGACGTGCTTGGCGTCACCGGGGATAATGTGGATTTCTACAGAACCGGCGACAACACACCTGCAATCGGAAAACTTGCAGGCGGTGATTATAAATTCGGGACAGGAGCAGATGACGTGATCCCGGAGGGTTCCATTCTCTTTAACGGGACCTATAAAGGAAATCCTGCCTACAATGTGGTGTTGCTCTACGACCAGGATGGAAACATCGTGGGAGGTACCGATGAGGAAGGAAATCTGAAAGTGTACCAGACGATTCTGGCAGATGTGCCGGCTACAGGAAAGATTGAGGATGTGTCGGCCGGAACCTGGATCTACTGGGTCGAGCCAGAGGACATAAGCGGCCTTTCTGGTGTGACGAAGGTTAGGGCGGAGCTCTACCGGGTGGATAATGCCGAGACCAATGAGGGTCAGCGGATGGTAAGTGACTCCTTCTTTGAGGAGATTCCGGCTGAACTTCCGGACATTAGGCTTACAGGAGGTTCGCCTGAAGGCAATTAAGGCGCAAAGGAGCAGAACATGAAAAGATATTTACGAAAAAAAATAACAATGGCCGCAGCCCTGCTTGTGGCAGCGCTTATGTGTTTCGCAGCTGTGCCTATGGAAAGCTTTGCGGCGGAGGTTACGGTGGAGGAGGGCCAGGGCAGCGCCCCGGTATCCCTCCTGTTAGACAGAGAGGAAGGCGCCAGGAAAGGCGCCACCTCACTGGAGCTTGGTCTTAAAATCACTTCAGAGAATCCGGAAGGGATGCAGGTTTCTTTCGACTTTTCGGAAAGCTTAAAAACCGGGCGTGTGGCGGAATTCCGTTATCATGCAGATACAGGGATCCTGAATTTATATGTTGCAGGAGAGACCCCGCTGTTTGCGGAGAGTGCGGAAACCCTTCTTCTGGGCCAGGTGGTTGCCGAGGGAAATGCCGTCCGGGTCAATGTGGTGGAAAATTCTTTGAAATTGTCCGGAAACGGAGTGGTGGAAGAGGAGATTTCCTTACAGACTCTGGCAGAAGATGTGCCGATCACAGATGGAGATGTGCCGGGGCCGGTAGACCGCTCAAAGCTTCAGGAGATTCTTGTCAAAGTGGCAGAATATAAGGCAGATGATTATACGCCGGAGAGCTACGCTATTTTGGCAGAGGCAGTAAAGACGGCGGAGGCAGTCCTTGGAAAAGCCGATGCGACTCAGGAGGAGATCGACGAGGCAGTTCTTTTAGTGGAAAATGCCATCGGTTCCCTGGTGGAAAAACAGAATGTAATCGGGGGTAATCAGCCTCCTGCCAGCACAGACCAGAACGGGACGGGATCTGGCCCGTCCGGGTCACAAGGCCAGCAGAAGCCTGGAACAAACAGTACAGGAAAAGGGGCGGATACGGGGGATAAGACCACAATACTTCCCTATGTGATCCTGGCCATGGCCAGTATAGCTGCCATCGGAGGAGTTCTCATCATGCAGAGACGAAAGTCCGGGAGAAAGGGCAGGCCAGAAAAATAGTCTCAATGGCTCTGAATCTGAACCAGCACGCCTTCTTTTAAAGACAGACAGTCGCTGCTGTAAGAGATGAGATACAGATAATATTCACCTTCTTCCTCTGCGGTATATCCATAGGTTCCAGCCGCAGAGGGGAAGGTTTCTCCTTGGTACATGACGCCATTTTTGACAAAACCGATGTGCAGTCGCTGATTGGAGCTGGTCTCAGAAGGGTATTTGTCAAAGGTGTAGGAGAGGCTTTCTCCTGGCTTTAAAGCCCAGCCAGAGCCGTCTGATTTTGTGAAAACGGCGGGGGAGGCATTTACCAGCATGATCTCTTGGCTGTACCATATGTTTTCTTCTGCCTGATCCACAGGAAATTCTGTCACAGGGGCAGAAAGCGGCTTCAGGTCGTCCATATTTTTGACGATTCTGCTCTGGGAAGGATCAAAATCCTGACTTTGGCATAAAGCTTCCATATCTACCGCAGTTCCGTATTTATCATAATACTTCCCATTTTCATAAATATAATAGGTGTCAGAAACCGTCTCTGTTCCGATCAGATGCCGGTTGGAATCATCTATCTGCGTATTTTTCGTTATCCTGCCGGACAGAGAATACACGGTGACAGAGGATATCACAGCAAAAACCAAAAACAGGCCGGCAAGGCGATAAATCTGTACCAGTCTGCCATGGGATGGAAAAAGAGCAGTGCGGACCTTTCGCCAGATACAGAATTTTCGGCCGGGAAGCCGGCGGTATCCAGCCTGGGTAGTTTTTGAGATAGCAGTAGAAGAGACAGCCTCCCAGAAGTCCTCCTCCATGTCTTCCATCAGTTCATAAAAGGATATCTTTGTAATTTTCATAGGAAATTCCCCTTTCTTCCAACAGCTTCCGCAGCTTTTTTCTTCCGCGGAACAGCTTTACTTTTACTGTCGATTCGGAAAGACCGCATTCTTCGGCAATCATCCGTATGGGCAGCTGATAATAGTAGTATTTGATAAAACAATTCTGCTCTTCCACACTCAGGGACAAGATTAGCTTTTTCAAGGTATTTTGCAGTTCTTTGCGGATCAAATCTTCACTCAGCTCCTCTCTGGAGCTGACCAGAATGGCCTCTTCCAGAGGAAGCGTAAAATTGCGGAGGTTTCCCTGTTTCCGGAGTGCGTTTTTGGTCTTATTGCGGGCGATCCTGCCAAGATAAGGCTTTATGGAGAGATAAGTTTCATCATCAATCTGCTCTGCCGACTGCCACAGGGTAATAAACACATCTGCCACGATTTCTTCCTTGTCCTGTGGACTCAGTATCCTTCCGGCGACTGCCTCAACCGTGAGGGCGACGCTTTTGTGATATTTGGAGATGTATTGTCGCAGGGCATGCTTTTGGCGGCGTTTTAAGGCAGAGATCAACTGTCTGTCGTTCAAGGTATTGTATCACTCCTTTGTCCTTTATTATATATACACTTCTTGTTTTTGCAAGGTTACAGAAATGAAAGAAATTGTTCTCAAAGTCTCATTTAGTTGAATTTAGACGTTTTTTATGATAAATTAGTGTAAAGTATTTCCAAAATTTGGAAGATTCAGGCTAGTGTAGGTGAATTCATATGAGACGAGAATATTTGGAGCAGGATGTGTACGAGGCACTGCAGGAGCGGCTGAACTATCTATTTGAGGAATTTGAAAATATATATCTTTCCTTTTCCGGGGGGAAAGACAGCGGACTGCTTTTGAATCTGGTGTTGGATTTTCGGAGAAAACATTATCCGGACAGAAAAATCGGCGTGTTTCATCAGGATTTTGAGGCCCAGTATACAGTGACCACGGAGTATGTGGAGCGGACCTTTGAGCGGGTCAGGGACGAGGTGGAGCCTTACTGGGTATGTCTTCCTATGGCCACAAGGACTGCACTGAGCAGTTATGAGATGTACTGGTATCCTTGGGATGACACAAAACAGGAAAGCTGGGTCAGACCCATGCCGGATAAGGAATATGTGATTAATCTGAAGCATAATCCCATGACAACTTACCATTACCGGATGCATCAGGAAGATTTGGCGAAACAGTTTGGCCGGTGGTACAGGGAGTCCCATGGGGATAAAAAGACCGTCTGTCTTTTGGGGATGCGGGCCGATGAATCCCTGCAGCGCTACAGCGGCTTTCTCAATAAAAAATACGGCTACAAGGGCCAATGCTGGATTGGCCAGCAGTTTAAAGGAGTTTGGTGTGCCTCGCCCATGTTCGACTGGTCTGCAGAAGATGTCTGGCACGCCAATTATCTGTTTGGTTACGACTATAATCGTCTGTATGACCTTTACTATATGGCGGGGCTCAAAGTTTCCCAGATGCGGGTGGCTTCCCCGTTCAACGACTATTCTAAAGATTCTTTAAATCTTTACCGGGTTATTGACCCGGAAATCTGGGTTAAGCTGGTGGGCCGGGTCCAGGGGGCTAATTTTGCCTGTATCTATGGGAGGACCAAGGCCATGGGATATCGGAATGTGACCTTGCCGGAAGGCCATACCTGGAAATCTTACACAATGTTTCTGCTGGAAACCCTTCCGAAACGCCTGCGGGAAAATTATATGAAGAAATTTAATTCGTCCATCGAATTTTGGTACAGGACGGGAGGTGGACTGGACGAGGAGACGATTCAGGAGCTTCTGGAACACGGCTATAAAATCCGCAGAAACGGTGTATCTAATTATACCCTGAATAAAAAATCGAGAATTGTGTTCCGTCAGAGAATACCGGATGACACAGATGACATCAAATCAACCAAGGACATTCCCAGCTGGAAGCGGATGTGTTACTGCATTTTAAAGAATGACCATATCTGCCGCTTTATGGGATTTGGAATGACGAGGCAGCAGCAGAAACGGATTGATATGATCCGGCGTAAGTACAAAAGTGTGGAGGATATGAACTATGGAGTATAAAAGTCCCGCATATCATGTGATTCCGGTGCCAATTGAACAGATCAGGCCAAATACTTATAATCCCAATGCAGTGGCTCCGCCGGAGATGAAGCTGCTCTATGACAGCATCAAGGCAGACGGCTATACCATGCCGATTGTCTGTTATTATAACCAGATGGCAGAATCTTACATCATTGTTGACGGATTTCACCGCTACCGGATTATGCTGGAGCATCCGGATATCTATGAGCGGGAACAGGGGATGCTTCCGGTGTCTGTCATTGACAAGCCCATTGACCAGAGGATGGCCAGCACCATCCGCCACAACAGGGCCAGAGGAAACCACGATGTGGACCTGATGAGCAATATTGTAAAGGAACTCCATGAGCTGGGCCGTTCCGATGCCTGGATCTCAAAGCATCTGGGGATGGATAAGGATGAGATTCTGCGGTTAAAGCAGATCACAGGCCTGGCGGCTCTGTTCAAGGATGTAAAATTTGGAAAGGCCTGGCGGCCGGTGGATGTCGGGAAAGAAGAAGCGGTACAGATAGAAGAATATGAAGAATAGAGGTTCATGGCAGGAAGACCAGACATGTATGTGTCTGGCTTCTTTTTTTGTCGTATAGAAAACTTCGCTCCCTATTTTTTTCGAAATGGTATTGACAAAAGATAGATCAAGTATTATTATAACAATATAGAACAATATAGAACAAGCAAAGACAACAGAGAACAATAAATGCAGTCCAAAGAGAACCATAAAATTCATTATACAAGGAGGAACAACATGTTCAATTTCAATGTACCCAGGTATGAGAAGGTAGTCAGTGACGCGATCGCGCTTCGTCCCCAGATTGAGGCGGCGGTAGACAAGATCTGTGAAGAGGGATATTCCAATATTTTCTTCATCGGTTGCGGCGGAACCTATGCCCATTCTCTGCCGATCATGTACTGGCTGGACACAGAATCGAAAAAGATTGAGGCTCATTCTGTGATCGCGGCAGAGTTCATGGCCATGGGCCACAAAGCATTCTCCAAAGATTCTGTATGCGTATTTTCCACCCGCTCCGGCAATACGAAGGAGATTGTGGCCGCTGCGAAATTCTGCAAGGAAGCAGGCGCGCGTACTCTGGTTTATGTCTCCAATGACAACACTCCGGTATGTGAATACGCAGATTACAAGTTCTTCAGCTTTGCGGAGGATGACTGCCTGTGCGAAGCAATCTATACCTATATGTACACGGTAGTGGGAAGATTCTTAAAGAATGCCGGCGAGTTTGAAGATTATGAGGCATTTATGGGCGAGTATGCAAAGATCGTGCCTTATCTGTTAAAGGGCAAGGAGCTCTACGAGGACAGATGCGCGAAGATTGCGGCAGACTTGAAGGATGTAGATTACCACATGGTGGTGGGCTCCGGTATGCTCTGGGGCGAGGCATATGACTATGCGATGTGCATTCTGGAGGAAATGCAGTGGATCAAGACCAAGTCCATTCACGCGGCAGAGTTCTTCCATGGAACCATCGAGCTCTGTGAGGAGGACACCTCCATCTTCCTGTTCTACGGAGAGGATGAGACCAGGCCCCTTATGGACCGGGTTGACAACTTTGTGACTAAGGTCTCCAAGGTGATCAACAAATTTGACACAAAGGAAGTGGAACTTCCCTTCAGCAAGCCGCTGTATAGGAAGATCGTATCTCCCATGATTATGTACGTGATCACCGAGCGCCTTTCCTGTCACATTGAAAAGGAGCGTAACCATCCTTTGACGACCAGAAGATACTATCGTCAGATGGAGTATTAATTTTAGATTATGCGGGGTGACATATGGCAAGGCTAGTTGGAATTGGCGACAATGTCGTCGACCTGAATTACACGACCGGAATTGCATATCCGGGAGGGAACTGTGTGAATGTGGCGGTCTTCGGAAGAATGTTACATCATGAGACCGCCTATGTGGGAAAAATCGCGAAGGACTGCTGGGGAAAAGTGATCCTTGAGGCGGTCAGGGAGATGGGAGTCGATGTTTCCCGCTGCGAGCTTGAAAAGGGCGAAACCGGACGATGCGGCATCCATTTGACGGATGGCGACCGGAAAATCGTGGAAGAAAATGATGCGGGTCTGGTGAAGGCGAAGCCCTTAAAGATCACAGAGGAGCTTCTTACATATATTCGGACCTTTGACGTTGCCCATTCCAGCTGCTACAGCCATATCGAAAGTGAGCTGAAAAAAATAAAAGATGCGGGGATCCCCTTGCTTTACGATTTCTCCGATGAGTGGACGGAGGAAGTCCTGAAAGCAATCTGCCCGGACATCACGATGGCGTTCTTCTCCGGGAAAGACCTTCCGGAGAAGGAGCTTAAGAGGTATCTTGGGCAGTGTGTGGACGAGTACGGCTGCGAGCTTGCGGTTACGACCATCGGTGGACGGGGCGCGATCGTTTATAACGGAAGAAAATTTTATACGAAGCCGCCCTACAATTACGGCGGGCCTGTGGTGGATACGACCGGTGCGGGGGATTCCTGGATCACAGCATTTATCTGTACGTTTTTTGACAACAGAAACTATCTGGAGCTGCTAAAAGGCAACCTGGAAGATCCGTTTGTGAAAGAGGAGGACATTCACGACATGGAGGATTGCCTGCTTGAATACTGCATGTGCCAGGGGAACCTTCTGGCCAGGAAAAACTGCATGGTGAAAGGATCTTTCGGATACGGGGTGACATTTGCAGAACCGGAAATGTAAGAGGGTGGTGGATACATGACAAAAACAATTCTGAAAATGCAGGGGATTTCAAAACAGTACGGCGGCATCAAAGCACTGAGCGATGTTTCGATGGAGCTTAGAGAAGGGGAAGTCCTCTGTCTTCTGGGAGAGAACGGCGCCGGTAAATCGACACTGATGAAGATCCTGTCTGGTGTGGTCATTCCCAGTACCGGTGAGATCTTTCTGAATGATCAGAAGATCGACATCAAGAATCCGCAAATCGCTCATGAATACGGCATTTCAACGGTGTATCAGGAATTGGTCCAGTTTCCGGATATGACGATCATGGAAAATATTTATGTGGGCCGTTATCCGAAAAAGCACGGACTGGTTGATTTTGAAGAATTAAAAAAGCGGACCTTAAAGCTTATGGACGAACTGGATATTCATTTTGAACCTACAGAATATATCCGGAATCTGAGCGTGGCCCAGAGGCAGCTGGTCGAGATCATGAAGGCCATTTCTTATGATTCTAAGATCATTATTTTCGACGAGCCTACTTCCTCTCTGACCAACGACGAGACAGAGATCCTGTTTCGGATCATTCGCGATCTGAAGCAAAAGAATATTTCCATGATTTATATTTCTCATCGTCTGACTGACATCTTTGCCATCGGAGACAGGGCGGCGGTCCTTCGGGATGGAAGGAATTCCGGTGAAGGGATGGTGAAAGATCTGAACGAGGATCAGATCATTGCCATGATGGTCGGACGGAATCTGGAGAATCAGTTCCCCAAAAAATCGGTTTCCATCGGTGAGGTGATCTTAAAGGCAGAGCATATCACCAACGAAAAAGTAAAAGATGCGTCCTTTGAGCTGCGAAGAGGCGAAGTCCTCGGCTTCGGCGGCCTGGTGGGCTCCGGAAGGACAGAGCTTATGAGGGCTGTTCTGGGCCTTGACAAGTGTAGCGGAACTGTGACCAAGGACGGGAAGGTGATCAGCAATAAAAGCCCGCAGGATGCCATCAAAAATAAATTCGCATTGGTCCCGGAAGACCGGAAGGACCAGGGCCTTGTCCTGATCCGCACCCTTCTCCAGAATATCGAGATGAGTTCTTTAAAGACGGTGAGCCGTGCAGGCTTCCTGAATTCCAAAAAGGAAAAGGAATGTGCCGAGAAATATATGAAACAGCTCAATGTGAAGGCTCCCTCCTACAATGTGAATGCAGGGGATTTAAGCGGAGGAAACCAGCAGAAGGTGGTTATCGCAAAGGGGCTTGCCACAAATCCGGACATTCTGATCTTGGATGAGCCGACCAGGGGCATCGATGTGGGCTCCAAGGCGGAGATTTATGAGATCATGAACGACCTGGTGGAAAAAGGCGTTTCGATCATTATGATCTCTTCCGAGCTTCCGGAGCTTATGAATATGAGCGACCGCATCGTCATCATGAGAGAGGGCCGCATTACCGGGGTCGTGGATGCGGAAGAGATGGGGAGCGTGACGGAAGAGCAGATCATGAGTTTTGCGACGAAGGAGATTTGAGATGGGGACAAGTGAAAACAAAAAAGACAATCCAATCAAGAGGCTTTTGAATAATCCGAACTTTAGGTCTTATTCGGGAATCATTCTGGTGATCATTGTGGTCTGCGTTTTTATGAGTTTCAGAAGCGCAAACTTTATGACACTGAACAACATCAAAAACATTTTAAGACAGATTTCTGTATATGGAATCCTTGCCTGCGGTATGGCTTTTGCCATGATGACAGGAGGAATTGATTTGACGGTTGGCTCCACGGCAGGTGTTTCCGGCGCCATTGTCGCCAAGTTTGTCACAGAGATGGGGGTTCCTCTGGCGGTAGCCATCCTGATTGCTGTGATCATCGGCGGTCTCATTGGACTGGCAGACGGAACGGTGATCGCTTATACGGGGATTCCGCCCTTTATCATGTCTCTCGGCGTCCAGATTATGCTCCGCGGTGTCTGCTATCTGATTACCGCAGGCAAACCCATTGGGAACCTGCCGGACAGCTTTCAGTTTTTGGGGCTGGGGAATATTCTGGGGGTCCCCACACCGATCTATTTTATGGTCATTACCTTTCTTATCGTGGCGGTTATCCTGGCGAAAACATCCTTTGGCCGTTCCGTGTACGCGGTCGGCGGAAACTATGAGGCGGCCCATCATTCCGGAATCAATGCAAAACGGGTTTTAATGTATTCCTATATGATCAGCGGCCTGTGCGCGGCCCTGGCAGGAGTGATTCTCGCAGCCAGAAATGCGTCCGCACAGCCCACAGGCGGCAATACTTTTGAGACAGAGGCAATCGCAGCCTGTGCCATGGGCGGCGTATCCTTCAGCGGCGGCAAAGGAGCCGTACCCGGTATTTTCTTCGGAGCCCTGTTAATGGGTATCATCAACAATGCCATGAACCTGATGTATATTGATTCTTACTGGCAGCAGGTGGTAAAAGGCATAATTATCGTAGGTTCCGTTCTCTATTCCATCTACAACGGACGGAAAAAATAATTGAGTCTCATGGCGCAAAGACGCTATGTAAATAAAAAGGAGGATTTTTTTATGAAGAAAAGGATTTTGTGTGCACTGACAGCGATGGCTATGGCCGTCACGCTCCTCGCAGGCTGCGGAGGTTCCGACGACAAGAAGACGGAAGCACAGACAAAGGAGCAGGCCAAGACAGAGGCGGCAGAAAAAGGGGCCGACGCGGTGACAGAGGCCGTCACGAAGGCGGATGAGGCTGGCGGCGACGGGAATTACACCATTGCCATGATCACCTACTCTCTGGCAGAGGAGTTCGGCGTTGATGTCATCGACGGCGCACAGGCAAAGGCCGACGAGCTTGGCGTGGAGCTGGTTTACATGGATCCTGCAGGTGACATGCAGAAAGACATTTCCATTATGGAAGATTTGATCAGCCAGGGCGTGGATGCCATCTGCATCGCTCCTGTGGACGCAGACGCCATTGAGCCTTATATTGACCAGGCAAGAGCTGCCGGGATCGTGGTGGTCAACTGGGATATTGAGACTCAGGCTGAGGTGGATGCCAAGGTTTTAGACAACAACTCAGGCGGCGGAGCCATGGATGCAGATTACCTGGTGGAAAAAATGGGCAAAGAAGGAAAGGTTCTGATCGTATCTGACCTGGAATCTGTGACCTCCACCTGGGAAAGAATCCTTGGTTTTGAAGACAGATTGAAAGAGATTGCTCCTGACATTGAGATCATCGAGCAGCTTTCCAGCGGCACCCGTGACACCCATCGTACAACTGTGGAGAACATGCTTCAGGCTCACACGGATATCACAGGCATCTTCTGCCCGGATGGTGACCGTACTCTGGGCGCTTATGTGGCCTGTGAAGCCAATGACAGAAAGGATGTCCTGATTGTCGGCTATGATGCGACTCCTGAGCAGAAAGAGATCATGAAGAAAGACGGGGCGGAGTGCAACATGATCGCAGTGGTTGACCTCCATCCGAAGACTCTTGGCTCTGTATCCCTGGAGACGGCTTATAAAATCCTGGAAGGTGAGACTGTGGAAGCGGTACAGCAGTCTGAGATTTCTCTGATGACGGCAGAGGCAGTGGTAAACGGTACTTACGAATAAAAGCCGGAGGCATATAAAAAGATGAAGTTTTCTTTCCTGACGTATCAGTTTGCAAGATATCCTCTGGAATATTGTTTTCAGATGGCGAAGGAATATGGATTCGACGGCGTGGAGGTCTGGGGAGCCAGACCCCACGCATATGCCTGGGACATGGATGAGGCCGCTGTCCGGGAAGTACTGGGATGGAAAAAACAGTATGGTGTGGAGATTTCCATGTTCACACCGGAGATTCTGGCCTACCCTTACAGCCTGACTTCCGCCAGCAAAAAGGAGCGGAAAGAAACGGCAGACTACCTGGTTCACAGTGTGGAGACGGCGGCTGCTCTTGGGACGGACAAAATGCAGATTACAGCCAAACATCCCGGTTACAGAAGAGACCGGGAGGAGGTCTGGGAAATCCTGACAGAAGGCGTCGGGCTTCTCTGTAAACGGGCAGAAGCGGTGGGGGTAGACATTATCCTGGAGTCTCTGTCCCCCTCAGAGGGCAATACCATCACCTGTGCAGATGACATTGCAAGACTGCAGAAGCTTGTGGGAAGCAAGGCTCTCTGTACGATGATTGACGTGGTTCCGCCCTTCATCGCAAACGAACCCTATTCCGAGTATTTTGACAAATTAAATGGGACGATGAAATACGTCCACATCTGCAACAGTGACGGGGCCACGGAGTTTCATTCTCAGCTGGATGATCCGGCCGGAGTGCTCCCCCTCGTGGATTTCATGAGGATTTTAAAGAGAAACAACTATGACGGCTGGTGCTCCACAGAGCTTCTGGCCCCTTATTTTAGAGACCCGGAGCTCTACCTTTCTCAGTCCATGCGGGCCATTGAGAGGATTTGTGAGGAAGCCGGGATTGACAGAGAAACCTTTGCATAATTACGCAACGATGGTTGCGCAAATTTGAATTGTGCATATAGGAGGTATCTATGAAAAAATTAACAGCAGAAACCTTTGCTCATATGGTTGACGGTGCGTGCATCGCAGCCACCATGTCATTTTCGTCCCAGCGGGATCTGGCAGAAGCGGCAAAGAAGTACGGATTCGCCCAGGTATACGGGTTTGCTTCTTACTATGATTATCTGCTGGAGGAACTGAAAGGAACATCCACCGGCGTCGGCGGCGGGGTTGGTTCATCTCTCGGCGCAGGGACAGAGCGGACCGAAGTCAAGGTATTTGAGACAAAGACTTATATGGACCTTGGCTGTGACGAGATCGACATGTGGATGAACATTGCCGCACTGAAAAACAGTGAATTTGATTATGTTTTGAAAGACATTCAGGCCGTGCGGGCTGTGGTGCCAAAGGGCCATAACTTAAAAGTGATTATTGAGCCTGCAACCTTGACCGCAGAGCAGATTGAAACTGCCGTGAAGCTGGTGGCAGAGGGAGGCGCGGATTTTGTAAAGGCAGGGACAGGTTTTGTGGGACCTTGTACTCTGGAACATGCAAGACTTATGCTGCGGGCTGCGGACGGGAAAGTCAAGGTAAAAGTGTCCGGCGGCATCAGAGAACTTTCCGTAGTCAAAGAAATGTATGATATGGGAGTTGACCGGTTTGGCATGGGTGTGGCCTCCTCAGAGAATATCATTCGTCTTTTAAAAGAAGAGGAGTAAGCGGAAACTATGATACCATGCATTCTAGCCCATGATCTTGGGACTTCCGGTAATAAGGCTTCTCTGTTTGGGACAGACGGAAGACTGGTAGACAGTGCAGTTGTGTCCTACTCCCCCATATACCCGAAGAGGGGATGGGCGGAGGAAGATGCGGGGCAGTGGTGGTATGCAGTCTGCGAGGCGACGAAGGCAGTACTTAAAAGAAACCCAGAGGTTTCGGTGGAAGCAGTGGCAGTGTCCGGCCAGATGATGGGCTGCCTGCCCCTTGACAGGAACGGAAACCCTTTGGGAAACAGTCTGATCTGGTCTGATGCAAGGGCAGAGGCGGAATGTGAACGGATCACCGGGCGGGTGACCAGGGAGCGGTATAACCGAATCACCGGTCAGCCGCCCAGTGCATCTTACAGCCTTCCAAAGATCCTGTGGCAGAAAGAACATACGCCGGAGATCTATGAAAAAGCTTACAAGTATGTGCAGGCCAAAGATTTTATCAATTTTATGTTGACAGGAAGGATTGTCACGGATCCGACGGATGCCGCCTACACCATTGCCTATGATATTGCAGAACAGGACTGGTCCGGTGAGATTCTGGAGTGCGCGGGCATTCCGAAATCCCTCTTCCCCGAGGTGGTTCCCTGTGAGACGATCGTCGGGAAGGTGACAAAAGAGGCATCCCTGTCCTGTGGGATCCCAGAAGGGACTCCTGTGGCAGCGGGAGCCGGAGACGGTTCTGCGGCCCATCTGGGAGCGGCCTGTGTGGAACCGGGAGACAGCTATCTGTGCCTTGGCAGTTCCACCTGGCTTGTGACACAGACGGACCGACTGATTCTGGATGGTGGGGGAAGACTGCAGTCAGAGCCTCATGTGATACCAAAACAGTACGTGTACCTGGGGACTATGCAGACAGGAGGACTGGCTCATTCCTGGGCAAAACATCATTTGTCCTCCCCGCCGCTTTCTTATTCGGAGATAGAGGACATGGTTTCAGAGAGCGGACCGGGGGCAGGAGGAATCTTATTTCTTCCTTATCTGATGGGAGAGCGCTCTCCCTGGTATGATCTGCGGGCCAGAGGAGCTTTTCTTGGCATTCACCAGGAAACTTCTCAGGGAGATTTTTACCGGGCAGTCATGGAAGGGGTCGCTTTCAATCTAAAACTTTTGCTGAATGTGATTGAGCAGGATACAAAGGTGGAGGAGATTGTGCTGATCGGCGGAGGTGGAAAGAGCAGGGGATGGAGACAGATCCTTTCAGATGTGTTCCAGAAAAAGATATGCCTTCCGGCCAATGTGGAAGAGGGGACCAGCATAGGAGGCGCTCTGATTGCCGGTGTCGGGGTGGGAATCTTTCCGGATTATTCAGTGGCGAAGGAGTTTATGACCATTGAGGAGACAGTCGATCCAAGCCCGGAGACAGGGGCATACTATGAAGAAATGGGCCGTATTTTTGAAGACTCTTACCATTCGTTAAAAGAGATCAGTCACAGGCTCAGCACTTTGCCGGATGTCTGGCAGGGCCAGACGTAAGAATGAATGAAAGAATAGAGAAAGCGGGGCTTTTGCATAATCTGCGGAAGCCCCGTTTGTGATGGAATAGAAATCAAAAATAAAACTTCATATTCTGCGTGTTGTAGAGCTGACTGGAGAGGAAGGACGGCGCACCGTCCAGGGCAGCATGGGAATCCCGGAACAGAAGAAGCGGAGTGCCGGATTTGATGTTCAATAGCTGGCACTCATGGGTACTGGGAAAGCAGGTCTCCAGAGTCCGTTCTGTCACTGTGAACTGGAAATTGTGTTTTTTTAAAATAACAAAAAGGGAGGCATTGAGATCCTCCTCGAATAGATAGGCAAAACTGGGCGGATAGTGGTTGGTCTCGATCATGGTAGGATTTCCGTCGACACTGCGCAGCCGTTTGGAACGGATGATCTTGGTCTGGGGATCAATCTGGAAATATTTTGCCTGCTTGTCAGTGGGAAAGACCCATTCAATGGACAAAAGCTGGGTGAAAGGGGTTTTCCCCGCAAGGATGCAAGAGCGGTTGAAACCGATGGCATCATTGGCAGGCTGGGAAATGGAGGGCTGTGCGACAAAAGTGCCTTTTCCCTGAGAGCGGACAAGAAGTCCGTCGTCCACCATTTCTGCAATCGCTGTGCGGACGGTGATCCGGCTGACGCCGAATTCATGCATCAGGGTCAATTCAGAGGGAAGACGATCTCCTTCCTGAAGCTTTCCGCTGGTGATTTGTTCTTTTAAAATGTTTAATACCTGTTTGTACATTGGTATATTACTGTTTGGATTAATGAGAGCTGCATTGTTGCTGGCCATGATTCTTTTCCTTTCTTTACCCTTAAGGGGTATCATTGTCAATATTATATCATCTTAGAACATTCTATTCAAGCGACAAAAGCCCTTTAATTCTGCCTCATGATCGCGTACATGGAGAGGAAGACGAAAAGGATTCCCAGAAAGGAGACCGGGGAAAAGGTATCGTGGTAAACCAAAATGCTTAAAATCAGGCTGGCTACCGGTTCCATGGTTGCGGCAAAAGCAGTTTTTGAGGCGCCGATCACCTGCAAGCCATGCATGATGCCCATATAACCGAAACAGTTCATCAATCCGATGGTCAGAGTGAGAAATATGTCCAGTGGAGCAACTGGCAGGAGAGGGATCTGAAGAATGAGACAAAGGAACCCGAACAGCACGACAACTCCAAGAGAAAGAAACGTCATTTTGGTATACGGAGGAAGCTTGGCGAACCGGCTTTTCTCGTTGGAGATATCGTAAAAGGCATAAGTCGCAGCGGAGAGGAACGCCAGTAGGTATCCGGGAAGACGGCCTGCGAAGGTAAAGTTGGTGATACAAAGCATTCCCAAGAGGGAAAGTATACAGGCAGCCATCTTGCTTTTTGTGAAGGGCTGGCGAAAGAGGACACTCATGCAGACCACCACCAGGATCGGATAGGTAAAGTGGATCAGTGTGGCGGTACTGGTCTGAATGTAATGGTAGGAGAGGGTAAGCAACAGAGTGGTGAAGCCCATCCCCACTGCGCCGGTGAGGAACATGGAGGCTCTGAGAGAATATGAGGATTTCACATGTTCTTTCCGGGCTGCCTGAAACATATAAACAACCAGACTGACAAGGAACAGCCAGAAGACGATATAAAAGGAAGAATATCCCTTTGTCTGCAGATATTTGATCATGACCGGTTCCAGACCAAACAGAAAGGAACCGAATAATACGGTAAAAAGCGCGAACGACATAAAAGCTCCTTATTCGTCAAGTAGTCAGATGGTCAGTACACTAGGGCCCAGTGCCCCAAAGACGTTCAATGGCATGTGCAATCCCGTTTTCGTCGCAGCTTCCGGTGACAAGGTCTGCGTCGGCTTTTAGGGCCGGCGCGCCGTTTTCCATGGCGATACCCACGGCGGCATAATCGAGCATCGGTTTATCGTTCATGCCGTCGCCAAAGGCAGCCAGGTTTTCTCGGGAGAGACCTAAAACGGTGAGCAGCTTTTCCAGGCCGAAAGCTTTGTCGATTCCTTCCGGCATGATTTCAAGAAAGTAGGGGGCGGACTGGGAGACGGTGCATAGTCCCTTTACCGCATCCCGGAGGCCGGATTCGCCCTCTGCTGCAATCTGTTCCGGTTCTCCGACCACAAGCACTTTGTTTACAGGAAAGGAAACTTCTTTGCGGAAGGAAGAAATCTGACGGACAGGAAGACGGCTTAATCCCGCTTCAAACAGGACATATTCGTTGGTGTCATCCAGGCATAAAATCTCCGATTCCGTATACGTTACCGGGGAGAGGCCCAGGGAGAGTGCAGCGTCGGCGACAGCCCAGGCAGTTTCCTGCTTCATGGGCTGATCAAAGATGCGTCTGCCGTTTTTTAAGGAGACAATGGCCCCGCCGTTGAAGCCGAGCAGGTAACTGTCTGTCCCAGTGAGCGCAAGACTTTCGGCAACATGCCAGATTCCGTGGGGATGGCGTCCGGAGGCCAGGACGATGTGTACGCCGACCTGCTTCAGATGTTGGATGGCCAGGATTGTGGAGGGAAGCAGTTCCTTTTTGGAGTTTAAAAGTGTTCCGTCCAGGTCAAATGCAGATACATGGAGTTTACCGGTGTATTTCATAGAATCTCCTCAAATTCAAATCAAATTGTTATAATATGTTATATAATGTTATAATATCATTCTGAGGAAGATTTGTAAATAAGAATTTCGTAAAATTCGAAAAGTGCAGGAAGAACGGAAATCGTGAGTAGGGGATAGCAAATGAGATAATTTATTCATAGGCGGCAGGAGGCACTTCCATGGTGTATAGGGGTGCCGCCTAAGTCTAAATAAGAGAAGTTAGGGAAATTGAAAAAGCGTATGCGTTTATGTATAATTAAAGCTGAAAAGTAGACAGGGAAATTATTACAGAAGTTGTAAATCAAAGTTTGGAGGATATTAAGATGGTGCATATAAGGAAAGCAAAAGAAACAGACCGTAACGATATAGCTTTATGTATTGCAGAAGGATTTGAAAAGGATTTTTCATAGTATGTAAAGATAATCAAAAAGTGGCAGATGCTATCAAAGCGGGATTGGATATGGAAAGATTGGTACTTTTGTTTTGAAAGAAGAATTTGAAAAGCAACTTGAGTATCCTATTACAACTGGATACATAGAATTTGTAGCAGTACGAAAAAAATACCGCAAACAAGGTATTGCTACAACTATGCTTCAAGAAAGTATGTTGCTTACAAATTATCAAGATTTTGTGCTTGATGTTACTGA
>JAAWBT010000028.1 GCA_022792835.1 Lachnospiraceae bacterium
CTGCCATCTTCTCGATGGTGCGAAGTCTCTGGACTCTGCTCTGGATGGTCTTGAAGTTGGTCAGCATACCGCCTAACCATCTCTGATTTACATAATACATGCCGCAGCGCTCAGCCTCTGCCTGAATGGCGTCCTGGGCCTGCTTCTTGGTTCCTACGAAGAGGATAGTGCCGCCGTCGGCAACAATGTCCGCCACTGCCTTGTAAGCGTCGTCTACCATACCTACAGACTTCTGAAGATCAATGATATAGATACCGTTTCTCTCGGTATAGATATAAGGAGCCATCTTGGGGTTCCATCTTCTCGTCTGATGTCCAAAGTGTACGCCTGCTTCCAACAGCTGTTTCATTGAAATAACGCTCATGTTTCTTTCCTCCATTTGGTTTGAACTTCCGCAGATTTCCGTCTTCCCGAAGACCGGAGCATCCCGGCACCGTCCGTAAAAGTCCATCTGCGTGACAATTTTTCAGCTCTATCATTTTAACATGGCTGATTCTTGAATGCAAGTGCTTTTTTCGAAAAAAACTGCCGTGCCCCGGTTTCCCGGCCGACACGGCAGTTTCATCATACCCTTTTGTTTTAACAGCCTCACTGTTTTGAGCCCTTATCTCTGCACCCAGATTTCTCTGTAAGACACCCCTTTACTTGTGGCGCGTCCATGATCTGCATAATAGATGTCGATCTGTCTGGGATTACTGTTGGCAAATCCTCCGGTATCCTCAGCCACAAATACACTGTCCATACCGGCGACTTTTACCCGGCTTCCATACGGAATCAAACCAGGAGCTACCGCAATGGTGCGTCCCTCTGTAGGAGAAGCCCCTGACGAAGTGGTTCCTGCCCACTGCCCGTTGCAGCATGCGCCGCCGCAGTAAGCAGTGATCTTGAACTCTCCAAGAGACACCCATCCAGAACCTGCAGAGACATCCTCTGAGGCCGCTGCCTTCGCCGCAGCTTTTGCCCTCGCCGCCTTCTCGGCCGCCGCCTTTTCAGCCGCAGCTCTCGCCGCTGCTTCTTCCTCAGCGCGGATTTCCTCTATGGACTTGGCTTTCCCAAGCACAAAGGATGTCGTCACATAATCCGCACAGACATAGCCCTCTTTATCACCGTCATAAATAATCTTAATCCATTTAAGCTCTGCCTCAGAGACCGGCTGACTTTCTTCTGGCTGTACCTCTGTGGACGCCATCTCCGGCTCTGCCGGCTGGCTGGCCGGCACTGTCTCCTCCGTGTTTCCAGTCTCCGGAACCACAAGAGGCTCTGCCCCTACAGGCGCTTCCAGAACCATGGGGGTCTCCGATTCAGCTGCTTGCGTTGTCTCCGGAATTACTTCTGAATTCTCTGTTTCTGGCGAAGCCTCCGCCTGTCCGGGAGTCTCTGTACTTTCTTCCTCAGGCGCTGTCTCCGGTTCCACAGGCTCCTCTTCCGGAATCTCTTCTGGAACAATCCGGTAAGTCTCGTTCAAATCTACCATACCAACCCAAGGCGCATCCAGAGAGGCTCCTGCCCTTACCCGGACCCCTTCCTCCTTGACAGTTGCAACCTGTCTCAGAGACTCTTCTGCAAAAGTCTGCGCGTCTTCACCAGATACTACATATTCATTGTGTACCCAGCCCTCTACGCCGCCAGAAGAAATCTTTGTCCAGCCGTCCGCTGTCTCAAGGACCTCCCCGGCGCTGCCTTCATACAGACGGCCCACAATCTCGCTGTCCTCAGAAGGCTCCAGACGAATATTCTGATAGGTATCCACCGTAGTGACCACCTTGTTTTCCAGCTCAGGGGCAACGGCCTCTGGCATTTCTGTCTCTGCCGCCGCCATCTCCGTTTCCTCCGCCTGTACATCGTCTGTCTGTACGGCCTGCTCATTTTGTACTGTTGTTCCATAGTCCGCAGCACCACTCACCACGGATGCACCGGCAATTCTTGCTGCCACTGCCTCCGGCGAAACTTCCTGGTCCTGCCGGCTGTCGCTTTCTGTACTCTTTATTGCTGCCTTTACAATTTCTCTTGTATTTTCTTCCAGTGAGGTTTTCCTGATGTCTTGGATTTCCGCTTCCCTCCCGGGCGGCCCCTCCGAAGATGCCACCGTCATGGCATCTCCTGCAGACATACTGTCCGAGCTTCCACAGGAAATCAGAGTACAAAGCAATGCACCGATGACAAAGCACAAAATAATGCTTTTCTTTTTGGTTAACATTGTACACCTCCTTGTGACTTGTTGTAACAATTTTGACTTATATTCACTAAAATATTAAGCCTATGGGTCAATTGTTACAACTTTGTTACACCGTCATCATAACACCAACTTTTCGATTTGTCAACTATTTCCCACTTCGCTCTTTTTTTCCGCCCTTTTTCGACTCACCACCACCACTTTAACATCATTCCGGATTTTTCCTCTTTTTTGCTCCGAACCAATGATTCCTCGATGCGGTTCATTCCTCAAAACCACTATATATAGAAGAAGCTTTTTCCAAAAGCACCAGTACATGTGTCCCTGAAAAATAACTCTTCTTTTTCATTCCTTATTTATTTTCCCCTGTTTCTGCCGTCTTTGGCGTGCTGCCTCGTACATAAAAACGGAGGCTGCCACTGCCGCGTTCAGGGACTCTACCCGTCCCTCCATAGGAATTTTTACGAGAAAATCCGCCGCTTCCGAAAGTTTTTCTGAAAGTCCGGCCCCCTCATTGCCAATGAGAAAGGCCGATGATTTTCCATAATCTGCCTCCTCATAATTTTTTTCTCCTTCAAGATGGGCCCCATAGGACGTGATCCCCACTTTGCGGCATTCAGCCAGTACAGTTTCCAGGTCCTCGCAGACTGCAAAAGGCACCCGGTAAATAGACCCCATGGTGGAACGAATCACTTTGGGGTTGTAGACGTCCACTGTATCCCTGCTCATAAGAATGCCTGTCACCCCAGCCCCCTCGCCGGCCCGGAAAATAGTTCCAAGATTTCCTGGATCCTGCAGATTTTCCAGAAATAAAAGCAGCGCCCCATCCTTTCCGCAAAAATCCTCTCTCTTCCAATTTATGGTTTTTACCACCGCCAGAACCCCCTGCGGCGTCTGGGTATCCGCCATAGCCTTAAATGCATTGTCAGACACCGCAGTAAAAGGAATTCCCTTAAGCGCCTCCTCCCCACTCTCTTCCAGAAAAGAGTCCGAGGCGTAAACAGAAAGCAGCCTCTCCCTTGGAGCTTCCAGCACCATTTTAAGGCCCTCCACCACAAAAACCCCCTGCTCCCTCCTGAGCCTGGCCTTTTTTTGAAGGGCCGCCACCTGCTTTACCTGGCTGCTTTTCGCACTGTCGATCCTCATCCAAAAAACTCCTGTCCTATAAAAGCTCCCGCTCCAAATCTTTATTGCTTCCAATAATAATAAAAGTCTCATGGCCTTCAATGATCCGGTCCGGATCCACGATCAAGACGATATCCTCCATATCCCCTTTTCGGGCAATAATGTTGATCCCCCGTTTTCGAAGGTTCAGCTCCCGGAGGCTTTTACCGATCCATTTGGAAGGCACCTCAATCTCTACCATACTGAATTTTTTGGAAAGCTCAATGGTGTCCAGGAAATTGCCGGAGGCCAAATTTCTGCCCAATCGGATCCCTGTGGCCTTCTCCGGAAAAATCACCTGATCCGCCCCCACCTTCTTTAACACCGCTGCGTGCATGTCACTGTTGGCTTTGGCAAGTACATAAGGCACACCGCATTCCTTGGCACAGATGGTAGCCATAATACTGGATTCCAAATTTTCCCCAATCCCTACAATAACGCCGTCCATATTCTGAACCCCAAAGGATCTCACCACCGCATGGTCAGCCACATTGGCACAGGCCGCATGAGTCACATACTCCGAAATATTCTGGACCCGGTCCTCTCTGCTGTCCACCGCCAGCACCTGGCAGCCGCTTTCTTCTAATGTAACTGCAATGCTGCTTCCAAATTCCCCCAGCCCGAAAACCGCAAATTCTTTTTTTGCCATTTTTTCTACCTTTCCTGACAAGTCTCCACAAAATTTTCCATTCCATTCTCCACAGACATTTATTGTCTGATTTTGTGAAATTTTTTTGTTTCTTATTGTCGCATTTTATTTCCTGTTCTGTGTAAACCCTCCATAGGCTTCCCCAAAATCCCGGTCACCTCTTATCCAATCAAAATCCGTTCTTCCGGAAGTGAAATACTCTGTTCTTTCCCTCTCCGCTTCATAGCCAGCGCCAAGGCCAAAGTCACAGGCCCGATTCGCCCCATATACATAACTGCAATGATAATCAGCTTGCCAGCCACGCTCAAGCCTGAAGTAATTCCCCTGGTCAGTCCCACTGTGCCCATGGCCGACACGACTTCATAAACTGTATCCTTAAACTCCAGCCCATCCGTGGCAAAAAGAAGCACCGAGGCCCCAATCACTACCATGAGAGCCAGTCCTACTACCGTCAAAGCCGTCCGCCCGGCATCCCCAGAAATCCGGCGGTTCATAAACTCTGTTTCCCGTTTTCCCTGAACCGTAGACAGCATGATCAAAAGCAAAATCCCAACTGTGGTTGTCTTAATGCCTCCAGCGGTTCCCGCCGGGGAACCCCCGATCAACATCAAGATCATAGTCAAAAGAGTGGAACCATCTGTCAGGTCCGCCTGCGGAATGGTCTCAAAACCGGCTGTCCTCGTCGTCACCGACTGAAACAGCGAGGCCATAATCTTATTTCCTGTCCCCATATTACCGATGGTCGCCGGATTCTTATATTCAAAAAGGAAGAAAAACAACATCCCGCCAAAAACAAGGGCTGCCGTCATAATGAGCACCAGTTTTGTGTGGAGCGTCAGACCGGCAGTGAATCCTCTTTTGTGCTCTTTTCGATTTTTCCAGGAGTCAATGAGATTCCACCAGACCATAAAGCCAAGACCGCTTAAGATGATCAGGACTATGGTTGTGACATTGACAATGGGATTTCCTGCATATGCCCGCAGGCTGGTTTCCCCCACCACATCCATTCCCGCATTGCAGAAAGCGGAGACTGCGTTGAATATGGATTTCCAAAGTCCTGAAAAAAAACCAAATTCCGGAATAAATACTATGGCATAGCACAGCGCTCCAACGCCTTCCAGAAAAAATGTCCCTTTGACAATCCTCACCACCAGACGGACCAGACCGGAAAGGGTATCCATATTGTAAGTTTCCTGAATCAGCATCCGATCTTTCAGTGTGATCCTTCTGCCTGCCAAGATTAACACACACATGGCGGCAGTGATAACCCCCAGACCGCCAAGCTGCGCCAAAATCAGGATAACAATCTGGCCAAAAAGGCTCCAGTGAGTTGCCGTTGGTACTGTCACAAGCCCAGTCACACATATACTGGTGGTTGCCGTGAACAGCGCGTCTATGGGATTGGTCCAGGTTCCGTCCGCCGAAGAAGCCGGAAGCATCAAAAAGAAAGCTCCCACTAAAATTGCCGCCGCAAATCCCAGGGCAATAATCCTGGTCGTGCTGAGTCCCCGCTTCGTCTTAGGAAAATTCTGCTTTTCTTTCATCTCTTTACCGCCGCTTATTTTCCTTCATAGCAGATCACGCTGGAAACATCATAGCCGGCCAGCTTCTCCCGGCCCTTCAGCCCTGCCAGTTCCATGACAAAACTGATCTTGACCACTTCACCGCCAAGGCTCTCCACCAGCTTGACAATAGCCTCAATCGTCCCACCTGTCGCAATCAAATCGTCGATGATGACCACCTTCTGACCAGGCTTAATGGAATCCTTGTGCATCTCAATAACCGCGCTGCCATATTCCAGCTCATATTCCATTTCCACAGTCTCGCAGGGCAGTTTCCCTTTTTTCCGTACCGGAACAAAAGCCTTATGAAGATTGTAAGCAATGGGTACACCGAAGATAAACCCTCTGGACTCAGGCCCCACTACCACATCAAAGTCGACCCCATCTAGGGTTCTCTGCAACAGATCAATGGCCAGATGAAGGCCGTCTGCATCCTGCAGAATGGAAGTGACATCCCGAAAAATAATTCCTTCCTCCGGGAAATCCGGAATACTTCTCACGTACTCTTCTATTTTTTTCATCTTCTAACCCTCCGTTTCTGCGGCTCATTCCGCTTCTTCTCCTATTATAGTCTCCCCGGATTCCATTGGCAACCGGAAATGCGATTTTCTCCCTTCGATCCTTTCCCTTCCTTCAATTAATCTTTTGCCTTCCTCCAGCCGTCTCTCTGGCTGGCAGCTCTGGACCTGCAGCTGCAGGCTTTTCCTCCCCATATATTCATGAAGTTCCGGGTAATAGGTTACAGAAATCCGGTCCCCCTCCTCCACAAGCTGATCCGTCTCCTGCACATTCTGAAACAGGATCCCTTCCATATTCATTCCTCTTTCATCAGAAAAAAGGAACTTAAGCACATTCTTATTTTTCCCGATCAGACTCTTTTTTCGGACCAAAAGATTCTTTTGGGCAAACAAGGGCTTTTCATTTCCATTACCGAAAGGTTCCAAAAGCCGGAATTCCGAGAGCAGTTCTTCTGTCACATAGGCAAAGGGCATAGGCACATCAATCCATACCTGCCTGACAAAATCCTCCTCCAAAAGACCGCTGCTCTTATTTAATGCCGCCCGAAAGGCCTCCAGGTTCTCTTCCGGTAAAGAGATCCCCGCTGCCATGGGATGCCCGCCGAAAGCTGTCAGATATTCCTGGCAGGAGACCAGATGCTCATACATGGAGTAGGCCTTAATGCTTCTCCCGGAACCCTTCAGTCCAGATTCCGCCTTTGTGACAACAAAGGTGGGATGATTATATTTTTCCCGGATCTTTCCGGCCACAATTCCCGCCAGACTTTCGTGGCACTCCGGCAGATAAACCACATATACATCATCGTTTTTGATGTCTGTTTCTTCTATATTATATATGGCATCCTCCACCCCCTTCTCTGTCATGCTCTTTCGTCTCTCATTGAGCTCTTTTAATTCTCCGGCCAGCCGGTGAGCCTCAAACTTGTTTTCCGAGAGAAGCAGGGACAGCGATTTCTTTGCCGTCTCCAACCTTCCTCCTGCATTGAGGCAGGGGCCCAACACGAAGCCAAGGTGGTAACAGCCCAGGGCTTCTGCATGTAACCCGTTTACCTCCATCAGAACCTTTAACCCCAAAATCTGGGAATCAGCCATGCGCTTAAGCCCCTCCTTCACCAGAATCCTGTTTTCTCCCCGCAACAGCATGACATCACACACCGTCGCCAAAGCAGCCGCCTCCACAAAAGGAGAAAGCTCCGCCCTGGAAAGTCCCCAGGTTTCATAGAGAGCCTGGGCCAGTTTGTATGCAATGGCTGCACCACAGAGCAGCTTAAAAGGATAGCCGCAGCCTGACCGATGAGGGTTGATCACCACATCTGCCGGCGGGAGGATCTCCCGCTTTTCTCCTGTCTCTTCTTCCTCAAAGGGCACCTCATGATGATCCGTAACCAGCACGGTCATTCCCAGTGTTTTGGCATAGGCCACCTGGCTTTTGGCAGCAATACCGTTATCACAGGTCAGCAGAGTGTCAACGCCGTCAGAAGCCGCCTGGTCAATCAGTCTCATATTGATGCCATAGCCGTCTTTGATTCTGTCCGGAATGTCGTAATCCACTTCTGCTCCCAGCCGTTCAAGCGCCTTTAACAAAATATAGGTGGCACAGATTCCATCCACATCATAGTCCCCAATGATACGAATGAATTTTCTGCCGCTGATCTTTTTCCCAAGAATCTCCACCGTCTCCTCCATCCCCTTCATCAAAAACGGCGGATCACAGTCAGCCAGTGTCCCATGGAGATATTCCCGGATATCCTCATCTTCTACGAAGTCTCTGTTCCGAATGATTCTGGCTGTCACCTGATCAATATGAAACTTCTCTGAAATGCCTCTGAAATCTGCTTTTTTCCCGTATACACGCCATTGCTCCTGCATATTTTATGTACCTTCTTTCTTTTATCTGCCAAATAACGAAGATTTTTTCTGCCTCACGTGGTTTCAGGCATAAATTTATCACCCACTTTATCCCCTGCCCGCTATGATACAGCAGACAGACGACAGAGGGGTGATAAATTCCGCAAAATTATGACAGCTTATGTATAAAGAGCCCGCTCCGAAGCTTCGGCTCAAACCAGGTCGACTTGGGCGGCATAAGCCTCCCCGCATCAGCCACCTGGAAAAGCTCCTCGATGGATGTGGGATACATGGAAAATGCCACCTTCATATCCGTATGGCAGCGGCGGGACAACTCTGAAAGCCCCCGGATTCCCCCGATAAAATCAATTCTTTTATCTATCCTTGGATCTCCGATTCCAAGAACCGGGCCAAGAAGGGTATCCTGAAGGACAGATACATCCAGATCCTCCACCGGGTCGCCGCAGGGAATCCGCTTTGTGGTGAGCAGGTACCAACAGTCAGAAAGAAACATACCGAATTCGCCTTTCTTCCCTGGCTGTACTGGCTCGCTTCCCACTGTTCGAACCTCAAAGTCCTTTTTGATCCGCTCCAGAAAAGCCTCCTCCGAAAGCCCGTTCAGATCTTTCACCACCCGGTTGTAATCCATGATCATAAGTTCTTCATCAGGAAACAGCACAGACAGGAAATAATTGTAGGGCTCATTGCCTTCATGATTCGAATTCTCCCCTCTCCGCTTAAAGCCGACCCGGACCGCAGAAGCCGCCCGGTGATGGCCGTCTGCAATATAAGTTTCCGGAACCTGGGCGAAAGCCTCTTCTAAAGTTTTCACCTGCTCTTTTTTACTGATCCTCCATGCCATATGACGGATGCCGTCAATGGCCGTAAAATCATAGAGAGGCGGTTCTGTTTTCGCCTCCGCCACAACTGCATTGATATCTGCCCTGGAGCGATAAGCCAGAAAAATCGGACCGGTCTGGGCATCGCAAGTCTCCACATGGCGGACTCGGTCCTCCTCTTTTTCCGCCCTGGTGTTTTCATGCTTTTTGATCACATTGGCGGCATAATCGTCGATAGAAGAACAGGCCACAATCCCTGTCTGAGTCCGCTCATCCATGGTAAGCTCATAGACATAATAACAGGGCACCTTCTCCTGCACAAAAATACCGTTGGCCACCATGCCGTAAAGAAGCTCCCTGGCCCGTTCATAGACACAGGGGGCATAAGTATCCACCTCATCAGGAAAACCGGTCTCCGCCCGGTCAATTTTAAGGAAGGAAAGCGGCTCCCGCTCCACTTCCGCCTTCGCCTCTGCCCGGTTATAGACATCATAGGGAAGGGCAGCCACCTTGGAAGCCACAGAGGTCTCCGGTCTGACACACAAAAATGGTTTTACAACAGCCATGATCTTCTCCTTTTACGGTTTCATGACGCGCACTTTATACACGCCGTCAATCTCCATCAGCCGGTCAACAACTCTCTGAGAAACCTCCTGGTCCGCATCCATAATGGTGTAGGCCACCTCCCCACGGCTCTTATTCTGCATGTCAGGGATATTGACTCCCTCCTCCGCCAGCACAGAAGCAAACTGTCCGATCATATTGGGCTTATTTACATTGAAAATGCACAGGCGGCAGGCTCCCCTGCAGGGCGGCATCTCACAGGAAGGATAATTCACCGAATTGCGGATAGAACCAGTCTCCAGGTAAATCATCATTTCCTTGACAGCCATCTCTGCACAGTTATCCTCAGACTCCGCTGTGGAAGCTCCCAGATGGGGAGTCGCAATCACTCCGGGCATGTGGGTCACTTTCGGATTGGGGAAATCCGTCATGTAACGGTGAACCTTTCCGCTCTTAAGAGCCTCTAACATATCATCGTCATTGACCAGAAGGTCACGGGCATAGTTGAGAATGACCACGCCGTCCTTCATTTTTTCAAAAGCTTCTTTATTGATCATGCCTCTGGTACTGTCCAGAAGCGGCACATGGACTGTAATGTAATCGCATTTTCTGTAAATTTCATCAAGATTCGTCACGTGTTTGATAAACGGAGTCATTTGCCATGCCGCATCTACTGAGAGGAACGGATCATAACCGTAGACTCTCATCCCAAGATCTGCAGCCGCGTTGGCCACCCGGACCCCGATGGCCCCCAGGCCGATCACGCCCAGGCGCTTACCCATGATCTCCGTTCCGGCAAACATCTTCTTGCTCTTCTCCATATCTTTGCTGATATTGGAATCTTCTTTGTTTTTTTCCACCCATTCGATCCCACCGTGGATATCCCTGGCCGCCATCAGCATTCCCGCCAGAACCAGCTCCTTCACGCCATTGGCATTGGCCCCCGGCGTATTAAAGACCACAATCCCTTTTTCCGTACATTTCTCCAGAGGAATATTGTTCACCCCGGCTCCGGCCCTGGCAATCGCCTCCAGCCCCCCCGGCAGCTCCATCTCATGCATGGAAGCACTCCGCACCAAAATGCCCTCTGCCTCCTCCAGATTGTCCGTCAGTTCATACTCCTCTGATAACAGCCTGAGTCCCTTCTTCGAGATCGGGTTCAGGCAGTGAATCTTTCTTTTCATTCTGTTCTCCTTCACGATGTCCCTTCATCCTGCCCAAAAGGCAGGAGATTTTATTTCTTATGTTCCTCTTCAAAGTCTTTCATAAATTTCACCAGGGCCTCCACAGCCTCAATGGTCACCGCATTGTAGATGCTGGCCCGCATTCCGCCGACGCTCCTGTGGCCCTTAAGCCCGGAAAGTCCCGCCGCCTCTGCTTCCTTCACGAACTGGGCATCCAACTCTTTATCCCCTGTCACAAAATCCACATTCATATAAGAGCGGGAAGCCTTATCTGTGACCGTGGGAGTAAAGAGACTACTTCCATCTAAAAAGTCATAGAGCAGCGCCGCTTTCTTCTCATTGCGTTCTTTCATGACCGGAAGGCCGCCCATGTTTTTTAACCATTTGAACACCTTGCCGCAGATATAGATCCCATAAGCCGGCGGCGTATTGTATAAAGAAGCTTTATCAGCATGGGTCTTGTACTGAAGCATGGTGGGCGTGCCGGGATAGACCTCTTCTGTGATCAAGTCTTCTCTGATGATGGCAATCACCACGCCGGCCGGCCCGATGTTCTTCTGGACGCCGCCATAGACCATTCCATACTTTTCCACCTCGATGGGCTCCGCCAGAAAACAGGAAGACACATCCGACACCAGAGTTTTCCCTTTGGTATTGGGAAGGGTGTGGAATTGGGTTCCATAAATGGTATTGTTCTGGCAGATATAGACATAATCCGCATCCTCGTCTATGGGTAAGTCTGAACAATCCGGAATATAATTAAAATTCTGATCCTCACTGGAAGCAATACAATTGGCCTTCCCGTACTTGGCAGCTTCTTTCCACGCCTTCTTCGCCCAATTTCCGGTCACAATATAATCAGCCACGCCGTGCTTCATAAAGTTCATGGGCACCATGGCAAACTGCAGATGGGCGCCCCCCTGCAAAAACAACACTTTATAATTATCAGGAATCCCCATCAGATCCCTGAGATCCTGTTCTGCGTCCTTGATGATTTTGTCATAGGTTTTCGACCTGTGGCTCATTTCCATCACGGACATTCCCGTGCCGGCATAATCCAGCATTTCTGCCGCTGCTTCCCTTAGAACCTCCTCCGGGAGCGCCGCCGGACCGGCGGAAAAATTATATACTCTGCTCATGTTTTATCCTCCTTCAGATTGGGCAGCACTGCCCGACTCCTAGTATAGTACAAAGGCCGGGCAGCTGTAAAGCCACCCGGTCAAAGTTTTAACAATTTTTTGCTCCCAAAGCCCCGTTTCAGGCCTTTTTCGCATCCAGATCCTCCTGATTGAATGCTTCTTCAATGGCTCCGCCCGGCGCAACCATGGGGAACACTTTGTCGTCACAGTCAATCTGCACGTCAATGACCACAGGACCGCCTGCCGCCATGGCCTCCCGGATGGCCGGTTCCACCTCTTCCTTCTTTGTGACCCGGATTCCCTTTGCGCCCATGGCCTCCGCCACTTTCACGAAATCCGTCTTGTCCTGAAGGATCGTGGAGGAATAACGCTTCCCGTAGAACAGCGTCTGCCACTGCCTTACCATGCCCAGCACATGATTGTTGATGACAATCTCAATCACCGGGATATTGGAACGGACCGCCGTCGCAATCTCATTCATATTCATACGGAAACAGCCGTCCCCGGCAATGTTGAACACTGCCTTGTCCGGTCGTCCCATCTTTGCGCCCATGGCCGCTCCCAGGCCGTATCCCATGGTTCCAAGGCCGCCGGAAGTAATGAAAGTCCTGGGCTCTTTATATTTATAGAACTGGGCTGCCCACATCTGATGCTGTCCCACGTCTGTGGTAATGACCGCATCGCCGTTTGTCACTTTATATAATGTCTCAACCACATAAGGTCCGGTCAGCGCATCCTGAGGGTAAGTCAGGGGGTGTCTTTCCTTCATGGCCTCGATCTCTGCCACCCATTCATGATGATCCTGCTTATTAAGCCGCTCATTCAAGATCTTAAGGACCGATTTCGCGTCGCCCACCACAGCGACCTCGCTGAAAATGTTCTTATTGATCTCTGCCGCATCCACGTCGATATGCAATACTTTCGCATCCCTGGCAAACCGTTTCGTGTTTCCAGTCACCCTGTCGCTGAATCTGGTGCCCACAGCGATCAGAAGATCGCTCTTTGTGATCCCCAGGTTGGAAGTCTTGGTCCCGTGCATGCCGACCATGCCCGTATAACGTTCATGCTCACCGGGGAATGCCCCCTTACCCATCAGCGTGTCCGCCACCGGAGCATCTACCTTTTCCACAAACTCCATAAGCTCTGCAGTGGCCCCTGCAATGCTTACGCCGCCGCCCACAAAAATATAGGGACGTTTGGATTTCTCAATCAGCTCCACAGCCCTGTCAATGGCTTCTTCCTTGATCGTATTCACCTTAGTCAGAACAGGAGAGGGTTTCGCCGGCGTATACTCCGTCTCTGCCGCCGTCACATCTTTGGTGATATCCACCAGCACCGGGCCCGGTCTTCCCTCCGCCGCGATGCGGAAAGCCCTGCGGATGGTCTCCGCCAGCTTTGTCACGTCCTTGACAATAAAGCTGTGCTTGGTGATGGGCATGACCACTCCGGCAATGTCCACTTCCTGGAAGGTATCCCGGCCAAGAAGATTTACGGCCACATTGGCCGTAATGGCCACCATGGGCACAGAATCCATCTGGGCCGTGGCAATCCCCGTCACCAGATTCGTGGCTCCAGGGCCGGAGGTTGCCAGGCAGACCCCCACCTTTCCCGTGGCCCTGGCATAACCGTCCGCCGCGTGAGATGCCCCCTGTTCATGGGATGTTAAAATATGATGAATCTCATCGGAATGCTTATATAATGCGTCATAAATGTTTAAGATCGTGCCGCCGGGATAACCGAACACCGTATCCACGCCCTGCTCCTTCAGGCACTCCACCACGATCTCCGCACCTGTTAATCTCATAGTTGTTCTCCTCCTTGTATATGCGAGCCGTCTTTGCACTGGTCATTGCTTAAGGATTGCTCCTGTGTTTCCCGATGTCACAAGATTGGCATAGCGGGCCAGATATCCCGTGGTGATCTTGGGCTCTCTGGGCTGCCATTTCGCTTTCCTCGCGGCCAGCTCTTCGTCTGACACCTTCACATTCAGACTGCAGGCGTCAATGTCAATGGAAATGATATCCCCCTCTTCGATCAGAGCAATGGGGCCGCCGACCGCCGCCTCCGGGGACACATGGCCGATGGAGGCCCCTCTGGATGCGCCAGAAAAGCGTCCGTCTGTGATCAGGGCCACACTGGAGCCAAGGCCCATTCCCGCAATGGCTGAGGTGGGATTTAACATTTCTCTCATACCGGGGCCGCCTTTCGGACCTTCGTAGCGGATGACCACCACATCGCCTGCCACGATTTTCCCTCCCTTGATGGCCTCGATGGCATCTTCCTCACAGTCAAAGACTCTGGCCGGCCCCTCATGCTTCATCATCTCCGGCACCACCGCCGAACGCTTCACCACGCCGGAATCCGGGGCAATGTTCCCCTTCAGGATGGCAAGTCCGCCGGTTTCACTGTAAGGATTATCCAGAGGACGGATCACCTCTTTGTCTCGGATCTCACAGCCTGCGATGTTTTCTCCGACTGTCTTTCCCGTGGCGGTGATCAAGTCCGTATATAATAAGTCTTTCTTTGTCAGCTCATTCATGACTGCGTAGACCCCGCCCGCCTCATTTAAATCTTCCATATAGGTAGGGCCTGCCGGTGCCAGATGACACAGGTTGGGCGTCCTGGCGCTCACCTCGTTGGCAATGTCCACGTCAAGCTCCACACCCGCCTCATGGGCAATGGCCGGAAGATGAAGCATGCTGTTGGTGCTGCAGCCCAAAGCCATATCAATGGTGAGGGCATTCATGAACGCCTTCTCCGTCATAATGTCACGGGGCCTAATATCTTTTTTCAAAAGCTCCATGACCTGCATCCCCGCATGTTTCGCCAATTTAATCCGCTCCGAATATACGGCGGGAATGGTGCCGTTTCCGGGGAGTCCCATGCCAAGGGCCTCTGTCAGACAATTCATGCTGTTGGCTGTATACATTCCCGAACAGGAGCCGCAGGTGGGGCATACCTTGTTCTCAAATTCCTTTACGTCTTCCTTGCTCATGGTGCCGGCGCTGTAGGAACCCACCGCCTCGAACATGCTGGAAAGACTTCTCTTCTGGCCTTTCACACGGCCAGCCAGCATGGGACCGCCGCTGACAAAGATGGTCGGAATATTCAGCCTGGCCGCCGCCATCAGAAGTCCCGGCACATTCTTGTCACAGTTGGGAACCATGACCAGAGCGTCAAACTGATGAGCCAGAGCCATGCATTCGGTGGAGTCCGCAATCAGATCCCTGGTCACCAGAGAATACTTCATTCCCATATGGCCCATGGCAATGCCGTCGCACACGGCGATGGCCGGAAATACGATGGGCGTTCCGCCCGCCATGGCCACCCCCTGTTTCACGGCCGCCACAATTTTATCCAGGTTCATATGACCCGGTACAATCTCATTATAAGAGCTCACAATACCCACCAGCGGTCTCTCAAGCTCCTCCTCTGTATAGCCAAGGGCATTAAACAGCGATCTGTGGGGCGCCTGCTGCATCCCCTTCTTTACTGCGTCACTTCTCATCTATCTTCACCTTATCCTTTCTGCCACTAAGCTTCCCATTTCTTTCGTGCCCACTTTTTTGCAGCCCTCCGACCAGATGTCACCCGTGCGGAATCCGTCCGTAAGCACCTGCTGCACCGCCGCCTCCACGGCCTCTGCCTCTTTATCCAAATCAAAAGAATACCGCAGCATCATGGCCGCCGACAGAATGGTCGCTAAGGGGTTTGCAATATCCTTTCCCGCAATGTCCGGTGCGGAACCATGGCTGGGCTCATAAAGTCCCAGTTTCGTCTTTCCAAGACTTGCCGACGGCAGCATACCGATGGAGCCGGTGATCTCACTGGCCTCGTCGGAGAGAATATCTCCGAACATATTCTCCGTCAGAACCACATCGAACTGGCCTGGATTCATCACAAGCTGCATGGCCGCATTGTCCACCAGCATATGGCTCACTTCGATATCAGGATAGTCCTTTGCCGTCTCGTCCACCACGGCCCTCCAAAGCCTGGAGGAATCTAATACATTGGCCTTGTCCACACTGATCAGCCTCTTTGACCGCTTCCCGGCGATCTCAAAAGCCTTGACTGCGATGCGGCGGATCTCATTCTCGTCGTAGACCAGAGTATCCACAGCCTTCCTCACGCCGTTTTCCGTCACGGTCCTGCGCTCCCCGAAGTAAAGTCCCCCGGTCAGCTCCCGCATAATCACCATATCAAATCCGTCGCCGATAATCTCTTTCTTTAAAGGGCAGGCATCCGAAAGCTCTTTATAGAGCCATGCAGGGCGGATATTGGCAAACAGCTCCAGCCCTTTTCGGATTCCAAGGAGCCCTGCCTCCGGTCTTGTGGCAGGCGGCCCGTCGTACCAGCGGGAGTTTCCCACGTTTCCCCCGACAGCCCCTAAAAGTACGGAATCACTGGCTTTCGCCTCTGCCAGAGCCTCCTCCGTAAGAGGCACTCCATGGACATCAATGGACGCCCCGCCCATTAACAGCTTCTTATATGTAAATGTGTGGCCATAAACCGTACCGACCTTGTCAAGCACCTTCATGGCCTCCGTAACAATTTCCGGCCCGATGCCGTCGCCGGGAATCACCGCAATCTGATAATTCATAAGGCTTTTCTCTCCTTCTTTCTTCGATTACCCTTTATAGTATCCTATTTCTTTTTGTTTTTCAAGCCGTACATGGGATTTTCCAGTGATTCACCCATACGAAACAGGAATTTCTGATATAACATTTCGTTATGGAATGGATTTTCAGAATGATTTAGAATTATACCAAAAACCGCCTGCCCTTTTGATCCCACAGGCAGGCGGTTGTTTAAAAATCTGCAATTACATCAAAAACTGGCTCAGATACTTCCGGCTTTGCCGCAAGGAATTTAAAATATCCTCCTCGCAGCCCTCAAAGGCCCGGTCCTCCACCTCGACGCAGGCACACCCCCGGTATCCGATATCCGTCAGGGCAGAAATGTATTTTCCCCAGTCCACATCCCCCAGTCCCGGGATTTTGGGCGCCATGAAATCAAGCGGATAGGCCATAACCCCGGTTTCATCCAGCTTTTCTCTGAATAGTTTGATGTCCTTGTAATGCACATGGAAGATTCTATCTTTAAATTCATAGAGTGGTTTAATATAGTCCATCATCTGCCAGACAAAATGAGAGGGATCGTAATTAATCCCCAGATTATCATAGGGCAGAACCTCGAACACCCGCCTCCAGACAGCCGGAGAGACCATCAGGTTCTGACCGCCCGGCCACTGATCCGGCCCAAAGAGCATGGGGCAGTTTTCAATGGCGATCCTTACTCCCAGGCTTTTTGCATATTCCAGAATCGGGGGCCACACTTCTTTTACCAGTTCCAGGTTTTCCTCCAGATTTTTACGCTGGTCCCGGCCGATAAAGGTGGTCACGAGAAACACCTTCAGTCTGGCGCTGGCTGCGATCACTGCCTTTAAATGCCGGATGTTTGCAGCCCGTTTTTCCTCGTCGCCGTCCAGAGGATTCGGATAGTAGGCAAGCGCCGAAATCTCCACTCCTGTTTTTTTACTGTATTCTAAAATATGCTCTGGGTAAGAGGCATCCTCCAATACCCGCTCTGCGTCAATGTGGCTCGTCCCCGCATAGCGCCGTTCTCCTTTTCCCGCCGGCCAGCAGGCCACTTCCACACATGTAAACCCTTCTGCCGCGGCAAAGTCCATCATTTCTTCATAACCAAAGGGTTCTAAAATAGAGGTAATAAATCCTAGTTTCACGTCTTTTCCTCCTTTTTCTCACTCAAAACCAGCAGGCTTCCACACACGATTAGGGCCACCGAGAAAAACAATGTGGGTGAAAAATCCCCTGTTCCCAGAATGAGTAAAGACATAAACGGCGCCAATACCGGTTTGATGAAAAACACCAGGGACGCCATAAATGCTCCGGAAAGTTCCATGGCCCAAAAGTAAGAAAGATAGCCCAACCCCGTGACCGCCACGCCCAGATACAGGATCAACAAGAGCTCCAAAAGCCCGCTCACCTGTATCTCAAAAAGGACGCCAGACGAAAGCTCCAAAAGCCCAAGGACCGCCGTGCCGATGGGAAAAGAAATCCCGATCTGCACTTTTGTGGGAAAGCGGTCCATCAGCCGCTTTCCCAGTACGGTGAAAAGACTCATGGCAAGGGCAGAAGCAAAGGCCAGAAAAACCGTGAACAGCTCCTCTCGGTTCCTGATGCCACAGCCTGCATAGATTCCCAAAAGGCAGAGAGCCACGGCCGCAGCCCTTCTTTTTGTCAGCGTTTCTTTCAGAACGCAGGCTGCAAAAATCACGGTAAACACAGAATTCGTACAGTAAATAACTGCAATTAGCGCCGCCGACTTTGCCCGGAACACTGCCGCCTGCAAAAGTCCCATACTCAGGCAGACAATTAAAATCCCTTCCACTGCCAGAATGGGGATATCCCTTGCCCGCACGGAAAGCCTTTTCCTCCGGATCTCCCGGACTGCCATCGGAAACACAAATGCGCTTCCGATCAAGAACCGCCAAAATGTCAGGGTAAAGGGATTCACCTGGCCGTTCAGCAGTTTACTGACCGGTTCCATGGAAGCAAAGACAAGAGCCGTGTATCCCACACAGCCAAAAACCTTCCTGTTGTTTTTCATGGACTCCTCCGCTTTAGATTTCCGGGATCTCAATGGCGATCTCTCTGCCCAGGTCGCTGGAACGCACGATTCCGTCAATGATCGCCTGATTATACAGGATCTGGCTGCTCGGCACAGGCGCCTCTCCTCCGTCTTTCACCACATTTAAGAACGAACGGACCTTTGCGTCAAAGAGATTTCCGCTGCTCTCCAAAATCGGAAGCTCCATACAGGTCTCCAGGCCGCCAAACTGCATGTACACCTTCATGGGGCCTCCCACGGTACCGTTCCAGCATTCTGTCGAAGGGATCCGTAGTCCCGCCTTGGTCCCCAGGATGATGGTATCCCCCGGCGTGTCCATATGCATGGCCCAGGCGATGCGGAAATCCAGGATAATCCCCCCGGAAAGCCGGACGAAGGCAGCGGCAAAATCGTCCACCTCAAATTTTTCCGCATATTCCGGATGGTTCCTGTAATATTCCCGCTTATTTCCTAAAAACGCCCCCCGGAAACCGGATACTGTCAGTGGTTTTGGATAGCCCACCGCATGTAACACCATATCCAGAGAATAGCAGCCGATATCCCCGACCGCTCCGATCCCTGCCGTCCTGTCTTCGATGAAGCTTGTGCCAAAAGGCACTGGAATGCCTCTCCTGCGTCCGCCGCCTGTCTGGATATAATAGACTGTCCCCAATTCCCCGGATTCTACGATCTCCTTGATCTTTCTCATATTCGGGTCAAAGCGGGGCTGAAAGCCGATGGAGAGGATTTTCCCACTGGCCTTTTCCGCCCGGCAGATTTCCACTGCTTCCTCCAGGGTGACCCCCATGGGCTTTTCTAACAATACATGGACCCCCGCATGTAACGCATCAACCGCACATACTTTGTGAGCCCGGTTATAGGTACAGACACTGACCGCATCCAGCTTCTCCTTTTCCAGCATCTCTCGATGATCCGTATAGATATGTACATGGTCCAGATGGTATCTGTCAAAAAACTGCTTCGCCTTCTCCGGCACAACATCCGCTCCGGCCACAATATCCACATCCGGCATCTTCAGATAGCTTTCCATATGGGCCGCCGCGATCCAGCCCGTGCCGATGATCCCCACCCTTACCCTGTGGTTCACGTCAATTGCTTCTCCCCCGTTCTGATCTTTTTTAAACAGGTTCAGGATGTCGTCTCCGTCCTGATCTTTGCTGGTAATCCTTCTTTCTGCCATTTCTCTTTTCCTCCCCGGTCATAATCCCAATAGACGTTTTTCCATCTCAATATGTGCCTTCACCTGCTTTGCCGCCGGATATTGGTGGGCGTCGTAACAGTAATGCCCTTCATATTCGCTGATCAGATACCCTTTAAACCCACTGTTTTTTATGATCCCCAGTATCTTTTCGTAGGGAATCGTCTTTTCATTTCCATCCTCCATGTGATAAAACTTCGTGTGGAAATGGGTCACATATTTCATGTTTTCCGAAAGCTCATCCGGTTCATAAGGACGGTACAGGGAAAACAATTCCTCCGTAAGCTCCATCCCGTAGGCATTCCCGCCGTGCTCTTTTACAAATCGCCTGGCTTCCTCCTGCGTCCCCCGGTTTCTTAAGATTTCCAAAAGCCCATCGCAGATCTCCTCCGCGACCCCGTGCTCCCTGTAGACGCCAAGCCATCCGTCGTAAGGATATTCCTGATAGATTCCCGTATCCAGGACCATCCCGATGTAAGGCGTATCCAGATCCCGGAACACCTGGAGAAACTCCTGCCAGACCTCCGTTTCCAGCCTGTGGGGCGGATGGATCTCCACTCCCACCCGAATCTGATACCGCTCCGCCCAGGGAGCCACCTGATATAACAGCTTGGGAGTGATGGTCTGCTGAGTCCGGACGGCAGATGCCCCCATCTCATAGGCGTTTCGAATATCATTGACCGTACTTTCCACCTTTTCTGCATCTGTCATCCACCGGTCGCTCCTCAAACCGCTGTCCAGGTGGGCGCTGTAGCAGAATGGATCAAGGCCCAGCTCTTCGCAGGCCTCCCGAAACTGATGCAGCCATGCCTTTGTGGGATAGGGAAAGCCGGGGATCATCTGCGCTGCCACGATCTCGATTCCCTTGGCCCCGGCTTCTTTCGCTTTGTGCAGTGTATCCTTTAAGGACAGCATTTTCAGGTAATACTCACTGGAATACGAAAACAGGGATACCCCCAATTTGATTTCTCCGTTCATGCCTCTTCACCTCCCGCAAACTGAAACGTTTTCTCACACCTGGAAGTGACCACCTTACAGGTGCCAAAATACGCAGAATAACCATACCGGAGCCTCATAACCGCCCCGATCCTGTGGCTGCCCGACAGGCCTCCTTCATGAAACACCTCTATAACCGCCGGATCATCTGCATTCCAGTACTCCTTGTACAGCTCCGGAAGCTCCCGCAGGCAGAACCGTTTCTCATTCAACGACATGGTGACCGCATCCCCGTCAATCTCCTCCCCGTCCAGGGTAAAAGACAGCTCCTCGACGCAGGACAGATAATTCCCCCGGAAATTTGGTATCCGGATTTGGAAATAATAGCCCATGGGCTTTCCCCGGACAACCATGTTTCCGTGATGCTCCTGCTCCAGAAGGTACTGGTCATATGCTTTTTGGTTATTTACCAATCCCATTTTCACACACCTCTTCTTATATTTTGTCTATCATGGAACGCCCCACCAGCTTTTGAGCCACTGCCACCAGGGCTGTAACAAATAAAAACACCACTGTCCCGAAAGCCGCTGCCGAAGTTAAGCCACCGGCTCCGTCCCACAAATCCAGAATTGCCGTCGCCACCACGTCCGTCCCGGCGTTCCTCAGCATAACCGAACTGCTCAGTTCCGGAAACGCCATGACAAAAGTCAGGATCCAGGCATAGGCGATGCCGGTCTTCGCCAGAGGTACTGTGATCTTCCTCAGGGTCTTCCCCCAGGTGGCGCCGGATATGCGGCTGGCCTCTTCCAGTTCCGTGTGGATCTGGATCAAGGCCGACTGGCAGTAGCGGACCCCGGAGGGCAGCATCCTGGTCGCATAGGCGATAAACAGCATCCAGATGGTTCCGTAAAGTTTCATCTGATTCAGGGGGGCGCTCAGATACATGAAGATCAACCCCATGGCAAGGGCCGTCCCCGAAATGCCGGAAGGCATGTTGCACAGATATTCCAGGGTCCCCCGCCCTCTGATCTTCAGACGGACAATGATATATCCTGCGACGAGTCCCAAAAGAACCACCGCTGTGGCCGTAAGGATCCCCAAAAAGAAACTGTTTTTCAAAGCCGTTTTCGCCACCGTGCTGTGGAACAGCATCGTATAATTGGAAAACGTAAAATTCGATGCCTGAAACCCGTTCCCCACATTTTTCATGAACGACGCCACCGCCAGAGTGGCATAGGGTACCAGGAACCCAAAAAGGGCATAGACAAGTCCCAATGCTGAAAACAATGCTTTCGCTTTCCCCAGCTGCATAACGTTCGGCCGGAATCCTTTCGCTGAGATCGTGGAATATTTTTTGCTGGAGCGCACGGATCTCCGGTAGAGCAGCACGGCGAGCAGGGACAACACTGTGACGGACGTGGACAAGACTGCTCCCATTTTAAAATCCATCACAGTAATGGATTCCCGGATCTTCGTGGTCAGCACATTGATGTTCAGCATCCTGGGCACCCCGTAGAGGGCCAACGACTGACCGAAAGACAGAATCAGTCCCGAGAGAATAGCCGGGCGTACCAGAGGGATCGTCACCCGGAAAGCCGTCCTCGCAGCGTTCGCGCCTGACATCCTCGCCGCTTCTTCCAGGTAAGGGTCCATATTTTCCAGGGCAGGGAACACCATCATAAAAATGGTCGCAATCCCCTGGGGAAGCCCCAGCACCACAATCGCCCAGACAGAATAAATATTGATGGGACCGTAATTGGTCGTCAGATGAAAGAGAGACTTTAACAGACGATTGACAAGTCCCTGGTTGGGCCCCGCCAGAATGATATAGGCCATGGTCAACAAAAAGGGCGGTGTCATAATGGTGATCGTGATCGTGCTTTTCACCAGGGTCTTAAATCTCATGTTCGTCCGGCTGACGCCAAAGGCCAGTGCAACTCCGATCAGAGAGGCGAAGACCCCGATCCCCACGGCGACCACGATGGAATTCCTGAGGGCGGTCAGAATGTCCCTTCGCCCAAAATATTTGATAAAGTTTGCCAACGTAACTGTTCCATCTTTGGTGGTCAGGCTCTCGTAAGCCATATAGCCTATGGGAACCAGAACCAGCATCATGATGATCAGGCACACAAGAACAAACAGCAGATCACTTGCCTGAAACCGCATTTTTTTCCTGATCTTCATTTCCTCCATACTTCACCTCGCCTAACTGTCGATCCTGTATCTTTTCAGAGTTTCTTCTTTAAACTTTAACCCCAGTCCCGGCGTTTCCCTCGCCAGGGCAAAGCCGTCCTTTGTCCGGACCGGGTCGGCAAAATGCTCCTGAAACCAGGGGATGTACTCCACGTACAGAGAGTTGGGTACGCAGCACTGCACCTGCGCCGTCACTTCCATGACAAAGTGGGGAGAAACCTTGATCCCCTGCGCATCACAGTTTGCCGCTATGCGCAGCCATTCCGTGATGCCCCCCGTCCGGATCACATCTGCCTGCATATAGCTGACCAGATTACCCCGGATGTATTCGTCCGTTTCATGGATCCCGAAAAAGTTTTCTCCCGTAGCCAGGGGAACCGCTGTGCTTTCTGCAATCCGCCTGTGTCCCATGGGGTTCCGAATGGAGATTGGTTCTTCAAACCAGAAAATATCGTACTCCTCCAGGCACCTTGCCAGCTTAATGGCCCCCTCCACGTCCAGGATCGTATTGGCGTCTATAAACAGCTTTACATCTTTTCCAAATGTAATCCGCAAAGCTTCCACCCGTTTTGCATCCTGTTCCGGCGATTCCCGCCCCACCTGGATCTTGATCCCAACCATCTTCTGTTCCATCAAAAGCCTCCCGGCCCGCTCCACCATTTCCTCACGGGGCAGTCCGCTCCATCCAGCCACGCTGGCATACATGGGAACCTGGTCCCGATACTGCCCTAAAATGGAGCAGATCGGAAGGTCTGCCGCCTTGCTGTAAATGTCCCACAGGGAAAGGTCGACTGCCGCAGCCCCGAGAACCGTGATGCCGGAAAATCCCGCCTGCCGCAGCTCCCACAAAAGATAAGCAGAAAGCCGTTTTACCTCCAGTGGATTTTTCCCGAGCAGCAGTTCTTTTATGTCTGTGTCGATCAGCGTCCGGACCGCATGTCCGCCGAATCCATCCGTATAAGTATATCCATATCCACAGATTCCCTCATCCGTCAGAATCTTTACCGGGATCACTTCCATGTAAGCCCTGGATTTTGTTTTGTTTAACAGCGCCCTCTCCACCGGTATGTGCAAAAGCTCCGTCTTAATGTCAATAATCTTCATCCTACTGTTCCCCTCTTTTGCCTTGTGTTATTCCCTCACCAGGACACAGTCCTTTGGTGCAAACCGGCAGACTACATAATCTCCTGCCGCAAACCGGACCGGCGGCGTTGACTGCACTCTGCACTGTCCCTCTTCCATTCCCTCCAGTCCTATAAAGTAATTCACAATGTTCCCGGTGAAGCTTACATTTGTGATCACTGCGGAGAGGGAATTGGAATACCGTTCCTCTTCCTGCCCGTGAAAAACCAGATTTTCCGGACGGATCAGGAGATAGGCTTTCTCTCCCTCTTTCCAGCTCTTTTTGTCTGCCGCCACAGCCACCGCTTCCCCATTTGCCAGTCTGACCCAGATTTTCTCTTTCCCGGCCTCTGTGACCTTGGCTTCAAGCTTATTGGCGACGCCGATAAAGTCCGCCACAAAGCTGCTGTCCGGCTTCGCATAAATTTCTTCCGGGGAACCTTTCTGCAGAATTTTCCCGTCCCGCATAATCACGATCTCATCTGACACCGCCAGGGCCTCATCCTGGGAATGAGTGACGTAAATGGTGGTGATCCCCAGCCTTTTCTGAAGTGCGCGGATCTCGAAACGCATGTTTTCCCTGAGCTTCGCGTCCAGGTTGCAGAGCGGCTCATCCAACAACAGGATATCCGGCTCACTGACCAGGGCCCTCGCCAAGGCGACCCGCTGCTGCTGGCCGCCCGAAAGCTGGGTCGGAAAACGCTTTTCATACTCTCCGAGGCCCACCAACTCCAGGGCCTCCCTCACCCGTTTTAAAATCTCACTTTTCGCATACTTTTTGATCTTCAAGCCATATCCCACGTTGTCGAAAACCGTCATATGAGGCCAGACCGCATAGCTCTGGAACACCATGCTCATGTTCCGCTTTTCCGGCAGTACCACATGCTTTTCATCTGAAAGGACAGTTCCTCCCACAGCCACGTTCCCGGCCGTCGGCGTCTCCAGCCCCGCCACGATCCGCAGCGTCGTTGTCTTCCCGCATCCGGAAGGTCCCAGAAATGAGAGAAGCTTCCCCTTCTCGATGGACAGGCTGATCTCATTCACTGCCGTCACATCCCCATATTTTTTTACCAGATTCGTAATTGTCAAATATCCCTTGTCCATAGCAGCCTTCCTCCTGGCTTTTATTCCGCCCGGATCTCCGCAAATTTTTCGAGAATATCCTCTTTATTTCCCGTCACCCAGGACACATCCCTGGGGATGAAATTCAGATCGGAAAGAGAGGTTCCGTCCGCCAGCTTATAATCTGCGATGTCCATCCGCACCGGGATCCAGCCGAGGTTTTCCGCAACCAACCTCTGTCCCTCGTCGGAAAGGATGAAATCCATAAACAACTCCGCCGCTTCCAGGTTCGGCGTATCTTTCCGGATCACTCCCACGTTTACCTCGCTGGGCAGCCCTTCCTCCGGATACACGATGGCGACCGGGTCTCCTTTTTTCAAGGAAGTTCCTGCCGTTGCCATCACCTGAACCCCTACTTTTCTTTCTCCCATGGCGACCAGCTCCCCGATGGTTCCATGGCTGGACGCATAATTGACATTCAGCTCCTGCAGCCGTTCGAAATAAGGCCATCCATAAGGGTCCGCTCCCAACTTCTGGGTGATCATCCAGATCAGCGTGTACACAGAAGAAGAACTGGTGGGATCGGCTATCACCAGGGAGTTGTCCCATTTATCATCCAAAAGATCCGCAAATGACTGTGGAGCTTCCTCTGCAGATACCAGATTCGTGTTGTAGATAATCGTGTAAAAACCAGTACCCACAGGGGTCAGGATCCCAGCCGGATCCAAAAGCCCTTCCGAAATGGAAGCCTTCGCTTCTGGAGCGAAAGGCTGGAAGCAGTCATATCCGTCCTGCAAAGTAAGGATTGGCCCGTTGCCCATCACAGCCACGTCGAACTGCGGATTGCCGGACTTGATCTCCATCTCCATGGTCGCTGACAGCTCCTCATTGGCTCCCCGGTAACTCTTCACTTCAATGCCAGGGTATTGTTTCTGGAACCCTTCCAAAATCGGCGTCATCTGTTCCAGGGTCGCCCCGTAATAAACCGTCAGGGAACCTTCCGCCCCTTTCGCTTCCGTCTCCTCTTTCTGTCCTTCTTTTTCGGTCTCACGCTCCCCCGTTTCTCCTCCGGTTTCCTGATCTCCCGCTGCAGCCTCCGTCTTTTCCGGCTCTTTTTTCTCTTCCTGTCCTTCCTTCCCACATGCCCCAACCATCCCTGTCAGGACTGCCGCCGCCAGAAATACTGCCAAAACTCTTTTCCTCATAGTACCCTCCTTTTCTGAACTTGTTGACATCTTAATGTTTAGTTGTAATGACATTTATACATTATTTATAGCATGGGACTTACAAAATGTAAATACATAATTGCAATTTCCATATTTCCAACAATTTTTTTGATAAATTTTTGTGCATTTTTCCTCTATTGTCCCACATTTTTTCTTTTTTCTTTCCATTTTTCTTCTCGTTTTCCTTTTTGCCGCAGCCAAAAGGATATTGCTTTTTGCCGTAAAACGTAATAAAATATTTATTACCTGACAAGTTTACAAATATGTAATTAATCTCGTAAAGGAATACACTCATGGCTATCAATCCCACCCTAAATTCGCTGGTTTTATCGGAATTAAAAAGCAAAGTAGACCATAATGTCCCGACCCCGCTGTATTATCAGCTCATGGTGATACTTAAGGCCATGATTGATTCCGGCCATTTAAAAAACGGAGACGAGCTGCCTTCTGAACAGGAGATCAGCGCCGCCCTGGACATCAGCCGTCCGACTGTCCGTCAGTGCATGCAGGGGCTGGTAAACGCCGGGGTCATTGTCAGACGCAAGGGGAAAGGAACTTTTGTGACCCATCAGAAGATGGAGTTCAACTATATCGCCAAACACGAAAGCTTCCATGAGATCATTGCGGGCTACGGTTACACCCCAGCCACCCATATCCTGGAATTTGAGGTGGTGGAGCCAATCCCTTTTGTCAGCCAGCAGTTAAAGATCGACGACAGCGAACCTTTATACTCCCTGCTCCGGCTGTGCATGGCCAACGACACCCCCATGCTTTACTGCCACACTTATCTGCAGGCATCCCGTTTTCCCGGCCTGCAGGATTTCGATTTCTCCAAGGTTTCTCTGTATGAAACCCTGGACCGGCATTATGGCACAAAGGTGGTCACCCTGAAGCGGGAGATCGGTGCGGACAATGCGGGACAGACCGACGCCAATATGCTGCAGATCAAAAGAGGGCGGGCCATTTTTGTCGTCCGGAATTTAGCTTATGACGCCGACAACGTCCCTGTGGAATACTCCGATTCCCATTACCGCAGCGAAACCATTAAATTTACAAATTACATGAAATGTTGATACCCTTGGCCAAAAATCATGCTATAATAGGGGATAAGAGCCTGCAAAGCAGGATGGACCGGACCTTACCGCAGCCAAATGCGGATTGGCCGAAAGGAGAGTATATGGATACCAGAAACCTGACACTGATGACCGACCTGTATGAACTTACCATGATGCAGGGATACTTTAAGGAAAACGCAAACCAGACTGCCGTTTTCGACGTTTTCTACCGCACCAATCCCAGCGGCAACGGATTTGCCATTATGGCTGGTCTGGAACAGGTCATTGACTATGTGAAAAATCTGCATTTCGGGGAGGCGGAGGTGGATTACCTGCGAAGCACAGGCCTCTTTGACGAAGATTTTCTGGACTATCTGCGGGATTTTAGATTTTCCGGCGATATTTATGCGATTCCCGAAGGAACTGTGATCTTTCCCAGGGAGCCTTTAGTAAAGGTGATTGCACCGATCATGGAGGCTCAGCTTGTGGAGACGGCCATTTTAAATATTATCAATCATCAGTGTCTGATCGCCACCAAGACAGCCCGGGTGGTCCATGCGGCCCGCGGGGACGGCATCATGGAATTCGGCCTCCGGCGCGCCCAGGGACCGGACGCAGGCATTTACGGCGCAAGAGCTGCCATGATCGGAGGCTGCATCGGCACCTCCAACGTGCTGGCCGGCCAGATGTTCCATGTCCCGGTAAAAGGCACCCATGCCCACAGCTGGATTATGAGCTTTCCCGACGAGCTGACTGCCTTCCGCACCTATGCGAAGCTTTACCCCACTGCCTGCCTCCTGTTGGTGGACACCTATGACACGCTGCGCTCCGGCGTGCCCAATGCCATCAAAGTTTTCAACGAGATGAAAGCGGCCGGCATCCCCTTAAAGGGCTATGGCATCCGCTTAGACAGCGGTGATCTGGCCTATCTTTCCAAGGAAGCGAAAAAAATGCTGACCGAAGCCGGTTTCGGCGATGCCATCATTTCCGCCTCCAGTGACCTGGACGAGCATCTGATCAACAGCCTAAAGACACAGGGCGCAGCCATCAACTCCTGGGGGGTCGGCACGAATATGATCACCAGCAGCGACTGGCCCGCTTTCGGCGGCGTCTATAAGCTTGTGGCCTTAAAGGATGAAAAAACAGGAAATTTTATTCCTAAGATTAAACTTTCAGAGAACACAGAGAAGGTCACCAATCCCGGCAACAAGACCGTTTACCGGATTTACGGCGCCGACACAGGAAAAATGATCGCAGACCTGATCGCCCTGACAGAAGAAGAATATTCTTCTGATCAGCCGCTCCTCCTGTTCGACCCCATTGATACCTGGAAAAAGACCCACCTCGCCCCTAAAACCTACATCATAAGAGAGCTTCCCGTACAAATATTCCGGGCCGGTAAGTGCATTTATCAGTCTGATTCCGTGATGGAAATCCGAGATTACTGCAGGAGGGAACTGGATACCCTCTGGGATGAGGCGAAACGTCTGATCAATCCTCACCGGGCCCACATTGACCTGTCGGCAAAGCTCCATGCCATGAAGAACGATCTTTTGGAGTCCGTGGACAATATGACTCATCATCAAAAATAATACCTGTTTAACTAATGGAGAACTTTTATGATACGACTGATCCTTATCGGACTTTTTCTGTTTTTCTTCCTGGTCCTTCTCTGTCCCGCCCTACTGGTGGAATGGATCATCGGGAAATTCAGTCCCCAGGCCAAGTCGAAGAGCTCCCTCTGGCTGGTCCAGAGGGCCTTTGGTGTCATCCTTTTCCTTGCCGGGACAAAGATTGAAGTAAAGGGCCGGGAAAACATTCCCGACGGCCAGCCGGTACTCTATGTGGGGAACCATCGGAGCTACTTTGACATTGTCATCGGATATCGGCTGATCAAAGGCGAAGCTGGCTTCGTGGCCAAAAAGGAAATGCAGAAAATTTTCTTCTTACGGCGGTGGATGACGAACCTTCACTGTCTGTTTCTGGACCGGGACAATTTAAAAGAAGGGCTTAAGACCATCCTGACAGGAATTGATTATGTGAAAAACGGCGTCAGCATCTGGATTTTCCCGGAAGGTACCCGAAATCCCGGCTCCGGCCTCATGGAATTTAAAGAAGGCAGCATGAAAATCGCTGAAAAGAGCGGCTGTCCCATTATCCCTGTGGCCATGACCGGCACTGCCGAGATCTTTGAAAAGCATCTGCCAAAAGTAAAACGATCCCGTGTGACTGTCACTTTTGGCGAACCCATTGACGTCGCTTCCCTGGACAGACAGCAGAAAAAATTTCTTGGCGCATATACCAGGAACCGGATTTTAGAGATGCTTCCAGAGGAGATGCGCTAAAAATAAATCCCCCATTCCTGTCATCCTAAACAGAAATGGGGGATTCTATTTTCTCAGCAGCAATCTATTTCTCCGGCACCGGCATATAAGTCATCCGGCTCTGTTTTCATTCAACTATAAGGTTTCCTTCAAAAACCCATGCCGCAAAAGCTCCTCTCCAATCTCATCCAGCAGCTTTTCTGAGGCGGCCCGAACTGTATGATAATGATCTCCGCAGGTGATGGTAAGAAGTGGGCTGGAATTCCCGCTGTTTATGCTGTCCATAAACCTCTGGACTTCCCGCCTGGTATGTACATCCAGTCTGGCTCTCAGCTCTCCGTAAGGATCATGATTTACAAACACATCCACCGCCGTCCCGCCGAAATCCACAATGATATTTAACTCCTCCACAATCTCATCCGCCCTGTGGTTTACGTGGAACACCCGGCTTACCTGGGTCTGTCCGGCACACAGATACCCCCGGTTGGTAGCGATAATTTCATGGTCCGCCGCGCGAAGGAGGGCGATGTCCTGTACAATCACCTGGCGGCTGACCCCCAAAAGCTTTGCCAGCCGCTCCCCGGAAACAGGGCCGCCCGCCTGTCCCATAAGATTCAAGATTTCCTGTCTGCGTTCCTGTCCGCTCATGCCGCCCCGCCCTTTCCCAAACTCTTTTCCTATTTTATTCCTTCCTGGGCCGGATTGTCAATCCGTTTTCCCCTGTAATCAAAACGGGAACCGTGACAGGGACAGTCCCAGCTTTTTTCATCTGGATTCCATTCCAGCTGACAGCCCATGTGAGGGCAGCGGACGGAAACCACATGAATCTCCCCATTTTCTTCCTTGTATACTCCTACTTTCTTCCCTTCATATTCTACCACTCCTCCATGGCCGCAGGGCAGCTCCTCCGTCATTGCTCTGGGCAATGCAAAAATTTCTCTTGACAGATCCCGGACCATATGAAGCCCTCCCGATATAAAGTTTTTTGCGGAGGCCGAAGGCGTAAACCTTTCCGGTGAAAACACCTTTGCATTGGGATTTTCTCTTCCTGTAATGGCATCTCGGATCATCATTGCCGCTGCCATGGAACTGGTCATCCCCCATTTCCCAAAGCCTGTAGCCACATACCAATTTGGTGTCGCGGCCGAAAACTTCCCAATATAGGGCACGCCGTCCAAAGTCATACAGTCCTGGGCAGACCAGCGAAACCTTTCCTCACAATCCGGCCAGAGCCCCTTTGCCTGTTCCATAAGTTTTTGGTATCTGCCTCCCTCTCTGTTTTCTCCTGTCCGGTGGCTTTCCCCGCCAACCAGCACAAGACCATCTGCGCTTCGGAGGGAAAGTCCATTCTGATCCACACCGTAATACATTCCTTCCGGTAAAAAACCATTCCCCTTTGCCGGATTTTCCGTATCCACTGCCAGCACATAGCTCCTCTCTTGATACATTCGCATAAAATAATATCCTGGCACATTGATGAAGGGGTAATGGGTCGCAAACACCACCTGTTCTGCTGTCACAGTTCCGCCGTCTGTGCGCACCAGGCCGCCCTCCACCGAAAGGACCGGTGTTTTTTCATAAATCGTAAGCCCCTCTGCAACTCTTTTTAAAAATTCCAGTGGATGGAAATGGGCCTGTCCATGAAAACAGACGGCTCCTGCTACTGGAAAAGGCAGCTCTGTTTTTGTGGTAAACTCTGCTGTAATTCCCAGAGCCTTTGCCCCTTCCGCCTCCTTCGCAAGCTCTTTTGCCTTTCTGTTTTCACAGGAATACAGATACGCGCTGCTCTCTGTAAAATGACAGTCAATTCCATATTCTTTCACCATACGCCTGTATTCGCTGATGGCCTTTTCATTTGCCGCGGCATACTGCCCTGCCGCTTCCATGCCAAACTGTTCTGCCAGTCTGTCGTAAATCAGCCCGTGCTGAGAGGTTATCTTTGCCGTGGTATGTTTCGTCTGGCCGCTCCCGATCCTGGCTGCCTCCAACACCACCACCGAAACCCCGCTTTCTGCAAGAAGTCTGGCAGTGAGGAGCCCGGCCATTCCGCCCCCAATCACCGCCGTCTCTGTTTTAATCTCCCCCGTCAGGCGTTCCCGTTTCGGTATCACTGTATGTTTCGTCCAAAGAGATTTCATCGTTCATCACCTCGAATTTATAGGAAACGGCAAATATTCTTGTCGTTTCCTATAGTATGCACCGAAAGAGACCGAATATTTCCTATATAAAAAAGAAGAGAACTGACCTTTCGTCAACCCTCCTCTTTATTCTCCACAAATATCACAGAACTCTCCGGCGGCAGCTCCATGGCCAGAATTCCGTCTCTGATGGAAGCCTGCACTTCTCTCTCACTGTAGGAATCTCCTGATGTCAGCATCAGCCGTTTCATGGTCCCGTCCGGCCGGACTCCAATCTCCCATACAGGAATCTCCACCCACATGGGCGACTCGCTGGTATTTAAAATCACTGCCAGTCGGCATTTTTCATTAAAACGGCCATAGGCAATGAGATGCCGGCCAGCCGCCAGAGGCTTCAAAGAGCCTGTCTTAAGGGGCAAGTATGTCTTGTGAAGCTTTGTCATGCATTTATGAAATTCGATCAGCGAAACATCCTCATCCCCCCACGGGTAAGTACGCCGGTTGTCCGGGTCTGTCCAGCCGCATAACCCTGCCTCATCCCCATAATAGATGGTCGGCGCTCCCGGCCAGGTCATCTGCACAGTCACAGCCATACGCAGCACATTCTTTTTTACTCCGATCTCTGCCGCTTTTGCCCCCAGGGAGCCAATCCGTCCCACTGTGCGGTTGGTCCTGGTCAGAAACCGGGAGTGATCATGGTTGGAAAGCTCATTCATAGCCACCTGGAGAGACTGGACATGAAACCGGCTCATCTCATGAAGCATGGTCCTGAAAAACAGCTCTCCGTCCGCATACATATCGTCGCGCCGTTCATCGCTGTGTTTCTCAAGCCCGGTCAAAAACCAGGTCAGCGGCTCCATAAAGGCGTCATAGTTCATGACGGTATCCCACTGGTCCCCGGCAAGCCAGCTCTCCGGATTCCCATAATGCTCCGCCAGGATCAGTGCATCCGGCTTTGCCTCCTTCACATTCTTTCTGAAATCCCGCCAGAACTGGTGATTAAAATCCTCGCTGTGGCCCAGGTCTGCCGCCACATCCAGCCGCCAGCCATCCACATTGTAAGGCTCTGACACCCACTTCTTCCCGATCTTCATAATATAATCATAGAGCTCCGGGGAAGCCTCATAATTTAACTTTGGCAGTGTGTCATGGCCCCACCAGCCGTCATAATGGCCGTTATAGGGCCAATGGCCGCCTGTAAACCGGAAAAAATTTTTGTAGGGACTCGCCTCTGAGACATAAGCTCCCGTCTCGTAGTCCTCCTGCCCTTCATAGAGCCGTTCCCGGTCCATCCACTTATTGAAAGATCCGCAGTGGTTAAACACACCGTCCAGGATTATTCGCATCCCACGGCGGTGAGCCTCCTCCACCACCTCGGCAAAAAAAGCGTTACTGGCCTCCAGGTTTACTTTATCCGTAACCCTTGTAATGTATCCCAGTGCCTCCTTGTTCGTCTCCCCAGCCTGAACCGGCCTGTGGACATCATTGATGATCTTTCCATAATGGGGATCAATATAGTCATAATCCTGAATATCATATTTATGATTCGACGGGGAAACAAAAATCGGGTTAAAATAGATCACCTCCACGCCCAGCTCCTTCAGATAATCCAGCTTTTCCAAAACCCCCTGCAGATCCCCGCCGTAAAAATTATTAACATCCAGAGGCTCCGGCCGCTGTCTCCAGTCCTTTATCCTGCGGACCGGCTGCTTGTCCACATACAAATATTCTCCGTCCCCCACATCATTCTCCGGACATCCGTTCCGGAACCGGTCCACAAAAATCTGATAAATAATGGCTCCCTTCGCCCAGTCCGGCGTATGAAAACCAGGAGTAATCTGAAAGGCATATTCCCATCTGGGCAAATCAGATACCCCTGTTTTATCGTACCAGCAGATCTCCTCCCCTTTTTCGATCTGAAACCAATAACGATACGGCGCATCCGAAAGAGAGACCTCTGTCTCATAAAATACAAACCCTGCCTGTTCCCCTCCGGGAACCATCCTCATTTCCTGCCGCTCTCCCCCGGCAGCCGCAGTCAAATATACGCTGTCCACATCGTCCTTTGCAGCCCGGAACCGAATCTGAACCCTATCGCCTGCATCCGGTTCCATGGGACATCGGTAGTCCACCGTCTCGTCACTAAAAAGAGCCCGTCTGTTTATTTTACCTGTCCGACACATGCAAACACTCCTCACCAAGTTGTCTTTTAACATTTTATACCAAAACTTTCTTAAATACAAGATAGAATCCCATGATTTCTGGTGGCGGCAATCGAGTAGGGGAAGATATCGTTCTCCTGCACGGCCTTGTGAAAGTAAAAAGGACAGCCTTTCGATCGCTGTCCTTTTTAGGAGAAGGTATTTCTTTCTTATGGGGTGTAGCAAAACTATATAAAATGTATTGGGGGGGTACATTCATTATTATAGCATTCTCTCTCTTTTAAGTGTGCACAAACTTTCTAGAAATCCTCTTTTTTTTTAGCGATTTTAACGGCTCTCCCCTTCTCTCTTCCCCATTTTCTCTATCAGTTTTCCATAAAAAGAGTGTTCTTTCTATGAAAAAACGCTTTTCTGCTCTTCCAACTTATGGTATACTGATAGCAAAGTCATTCATCGGTCAAACGGATGGAAAAGCAGACATCCGCTCGAACATTGAGGGGCTTTTCTTGCGTCTTTAAAACAATTTTAAAAGGAGAGTCTGAAACGTGAAAACACAAACCCATTCTGGCAAAAAGAAAAAACGGAGCCTGAACGGACGGATACTGAAGAATACGACCCTCAATATTATAGCAGTGGTGATCGTATGCTGCGTAGTCATGGCATTTTCCATGCAGTCACTGGCAGGCAGTATCCTGCTGGACAGCCTGCAGCCCATGGCCAGACAGTCCGCCAAAACAGTGGAAGCCAACATTCACATGCTCGCGGACCGGATGATGACCATCTCGGGCGACACCCGGATGTACAGCACCTCCGGCGAAGAATTGTCGGAGACTGAGGCAGTCCAAAAAAACCGGGAAACGGTCTTGACGGAGGCCGCGGAAATCTATGAACTGCATACCATCGCCCTGTATGATCTGGAAGGCCGGCTGCTGCAGGCGGTCGGAAGCGCTCCGGACAGCCTGGACTCCAGCTTTTTTTCGCTCCTGAAAGAAACAGATAACCTGACAATCCATTCTTCCACTATCTTTCAGAATAAACTGGGCATCACCATGGGCATGCCTGTCAAAAAAGACGGGGAGACGGGCCTGTATGTGGTCGGAGTCTATAAATATGATACACTCAACGATGTGATAAGCAGTATCAACCTTGGAAAAAACGGCATGGCCTGTCTTGTCAACCGGGAGGGAGAGATCACTGGCCATCCGGATCAGTCCCTGGTCCTTGGCAAAAGCACACTCGCACAGCTGTATGACAGCGCTGCCCTTGACCATGCAACCAGCGGTGAAACCGGAGCAGAAGAATTTTCTTCCGGCGGCAAAACCATCCTGGCCGCCTTCTCCCCCGTCCGCGGCACCCAGTGGGGTTTGATCATCCAGGTGCCAAAATCAGATTATGATCATCTGATCCGCGCCGCCATGCTGGCAGCAGTTCTGATTACCATGGCAGTTTTGACTGTTTCCATTCTGCTGATCCTGCGTCTTTCCCGGTCGATCTCTCATCCGGTAAAAGCCGTGACAAGACGAATGGTCTCCCTGGCCGACGGGGACCTGCATACGGAGGTAACCTCTGTTGATTCTGGAGATGAGCTGGAGGTGCTGACCCAGACCTTGGCTGCCACCGTGGAAAGCGTAAACTGCTACATATCAGATATTCAACAGGTGTTAACCCACATTGCTGAAGGTAATCTGGACGTCTCCCCCCAAGTGGATTATAAGGGAGATTTCGCCTTGATCCGAAGCAGCCTGGCCACCATCACCCAGTCCATGAACGGGACCATCTCCGGATTCCGGGCTGCGGCCGCCAGACTTGCCAGCATGTCTGAGGAGTTAAGCGGCCAGTCCGGCCAGCTCCACCAGGCTTCCCTGGAACAGAATCAATCCACAGAAGCCCTGGTCCATGAGGTGTCCAACGTGAAAGAACGGCTGGCCAGCGTCGATGCAAGCAGCTGCCAGACCCGTTCCAAGACAGAAGAAATCGCCCGGTGCATTCAGGAGGCTAACGTCCAGATGTCCACCCTCTCAAAAGCCATGGACAATATCCGCGCCAACACGGGAGAGATCACGAAGATCGCCAAAGACATTGAAGACATTGCCTTCCAGACCAACATCCTGGCTATCAACGCCTCCGTGGAGGCTGCCCGCGCAGGAGCCGCCGGAAAGGGATTTGCCGTGGTGGCAAACGAGGTCAGACAGCTGGCCTCCAAGAGCGCCGAGGCTGCACAGAGCGCAACGAACATGGTCACCAACACCAGAGCCATCATCCAGTCCGGCGTGGATTTGACTGCCCACACGGCAGATTCTCTCCAGGCCATCTCCGTTGTTTCCGACCAGATCAGCACGATCTCTGACCATCTTGTCGCAGCGGTAGAGGGCCAGGAAAGCGCCCTGGCCATTATGGAAGAACGGATTGAAGCCATTTCTGATATTGCCGACCGAAATCTGCAAAACGCCGGCGGCACGGAACAGTCCAGCGGGCTGCTGGCCAGAGAAGCGGAGGATCTCCGGGCTCAGGTAGAAAAGTTTATCTTGAAGGAGGGACATAACCAATGAAACGAATCCTTTTAGGAATTCTGCTTTTACTGTTTCCATTCCTGTTTCTCACTGCCTGCGGAAACAGCACGGGCCTGAAAGACGGTTACTATACGGCCCAGGCCGCCCAGTTTAGCCATGGCTGGAAAGAATATGTCACGATCATGGTCAAAGGTGGAAGCATCGTCTCTGTGGAGTACAATGCGGAAAATCCCAGTGGTTTTATCAAAAGCTGGGACAACGCCTATATGCAGACCATGCTCCATTCCAGCGGCACTTATCCCAACGAATACACCCGCTATTATGCCGGACAGCTCCTGGAAGATCAGAACGCAGACGGCATTGACGCCCTGAGCGGCGCCTCTTCCTCCTACGGTTCCTTCCAGAAATTGGCCGCCGCAGTGCTGGAGCAGGCAAGACAGGGGGATTCTGATATCGTGACAGTCGACACCTCCCATTAAATTTTTGCAATGACCCTTAAAACCACAAAAACGCCATGCAGAAAACGAATTTTCTACATGGCGTTTTATTCTATACGTTCTTTTAAGCGGTCTCTTTGGCGTCAAACAGCGCCTCAAATTCTTCTTTGCTGATCTTTTCTTTTTCTAAAAGAAGATCTGCGCTCTTGTGAAGGATCTCCTTGTGACTCATCAAAAGCTCTTTCGCCCGCAGGTAACAGCTGTCAATGATGCGCTTCACCTCTTCGTCAATGGTGGAAGCCACCTTTTCACCGTAAGCTCTTGTATGGGCCAGATCCCGGCCGATAAATACCTGGCCGTCGTCATCGCCGTAGCAGATCATGCCGATCTGGTCGGACATACCATATTTGGTGACCATATTCCGCGCAGTCTCAGTGGCCTGCTTGATATCCTGAGACGCCCCTGTGGTAATGTCGTCAAAGATCATCTCCTCTGCGATCCTGCCTCCCAGGCTCACAGTGATCTCCTGGAGCATCCTGCCTCTTGTGTTGAACATCTCATCCTTTTCCGGTACAGGCATGGTATAGCCCGCCGCCCCAATCCCCGTAGGGATAATGGAAACCGTATGGACCGGCCCCACATCCGGAAGCAGATGGAACAAGATTGCGTGGCCGCTCTCGTGATAAGCGGTGATCTTCTTATCCTTTTCCGAGATCAGCTTACTTTTCTTTTCCATGCCGATCCCCACCTTCACGAATGACCGTTCAATATCCTCCTGCTTCAAAAAAGCCCTGTTATCCTTTGCCGCCAGAATGGCCGCCTCATTCATCAGGTTTTCCAGATCAGCTCCGGTAAAGCCTGCTGTGGTCTGCGCTACCTTTTTCAGATCCACATCTTCCGCCAGCGGTTTCTCCTTCGCGTGAACCTGGAGTATCTCCTCACGCCCTCTCACATCAGGTCTGCCCACTGCCACTTTTCTGTCAAAACGGCCGGGACGCAGAAGAGCCGGATCTAAAATATCCACCCGGTTCGTGGCTGCCATCACAATGATTCCCTCATTGACGCCAAAACCGTCCATTTCCACCAAAAGCTGATTTAAGGTCTGTTCCCTCTCGTCGTGGCCGCCGCCAAGGCCGGTGCCTCTGCGCCTGCCCACTGCATCGATCTCATCAATAAACACAATACAGGGAGCATTTTTTTTCGCATCTTCAAATAAATCCCGGACACGGGAAGCGCCGACGCCCACAAACATTTCCACAAAGTCAGAACCGGAAATGCTGAAAAACGGAACTCCCGCTTCTCCTGCCACTGCCTTTCCGAGAAGCGTCTTACCGGTTCCCGGAGGGCCGACTAACAGAACGCCTTTGGGAATCCTGGCTCCCACTTTCATGTATCTGCCAGGATTTTTTAAGAAATCCACCACCTCTGCCAGATCCTCTTTTTCCTCCTCCAGGCCGGCCACTTTTTTAAAATTGATGCCATGGCCGTCCCTGGTCACCTTTGCACGGCTTTTTCCGAAGTTCGCCATCCGGCTTCCTCCGCCTCCGCCGCCGTTCATGACGTTCATGGAACGGGTAAACATTCCCATGACGATCAGGGCCACCACCAGCATCCCGATGAGAATCGGCAGCACAATCGTAAAGAAACTGTCCTCCTCCGGCACATCCCGCATGGTCACGGTAATCTCTTGCCCCAGAAGATATTCCTTTACCGCTCCCACGTCCTCCACGCTCCAGCTATAGGGAGTGGAATCATTTTTAAAGTACAGTTTGACCTGGCCGGTGGGCACCTCCTTGTTTGGCCGGATCTCCGCCTCACTGACATTGCCCCCCTCCACCTCAGTCACAAATTCCTGCCAGGACCGCTCACGGCCTTCATTCAGGTCCTTCCGAATCCACATAAAAGCTACGGCCGCCACCAGGATAATCAACAGGTAAAAGCCCAGCCCGCTGCTGTGTTTCTGTTCCAATTTTAAAGCCTCCTTAATTACACCTCTACCACGCCGATATAGGGCAGGTTTCTGTATTTCTGATCATAGTCCAATCCGTATCCCACTACAAATTCATCCGGGATACTGAAACAGGTATAATCTACCTTCACTTCTTTCTTTACTCTCCGAGAGGGCTTGTCAAGCAGGGTACAAATCTTAATATCCGCCGGCCCTCTCTGTTTTAAAACCTCCGTCAGATAACTCAGAGTCCTTCCTGAATCAATAATATCCTCCACAATCAGGACGTGCTTTCCCTCAAGGGACTCATCGAGATCTTTGATGATCTTCACAATGCCGCTGGATTTTGTCCCCGCGCCGTAGCTGGACACGCACATAAAGTCCAGGGACACCGGCACTGTAATTCTCTTTGCCAGCTCGCAAGTAAAAAACACGCCGCCTTTTAAGATACAGATCAAATGTACCGATTTTCCTGCGTAATCCGCACTAATCTGTTTACCGATCTCCTCTACCCTGGCATCTACCTCGTCCTCCGGAAGCAGGACCCTGATTTTGTCCTCCATAATTCATATCCTTTCTTCTTTTGAAATTCCTGCCGCTATGCTTCGGAAACCTTGATTTCCAAAACAAGACCGCTCTCTTCTGTCACCTTGTACGCTTCACTGATCCGTCCGTCCACGATCCAAAGCACATGACTGCCTTCCGCAAGAAGCGGAATCTTCCCTCTCTCGTCTGCCGGAATCTTCTCATTGATCATATATGACTTCACGCTCTGGCGTCCCCCTCCGGCAAATGCCTGAAACCAGTCCCCCGAGCGTCTTCCCCGCAAAGAAAGATTACCCTTTATTTTATCACACGCAAACCATTTCGTATACCTGTTTTCCGGAATTTTTTGCCCGGGCCTCCGCCTAAAACACCGGAAACGAAAACGCCTCCCGAAAAATTCTTCTTCTTTCCACTCCTCCGTGGGATGGATCATCCGTTCTTCTTTTGACACAAGAGCCTCTTTTGCGGCAGGCCGCCCAGAAAAAACGAGCATTCCATACTCATTTTGGACTCTTATCTCCCCCGGAAGAGAAAGTCTCCGTCCCGTCTCTTTCCCGGCAAGTTCCAGGATCTGGTCTGTGTGGCGCTTCGCAATATCCCTCAGGCTTCCCGTGAGCCGTTCCAGCACTTTCCGAAGAATAAGACCGGCGAGAATCGGTTCCTGTTCCGACAAAATTTTTCCTGGCAGCCGGATCTTTTCTCCTCCAAATACTGCCTCCTTTTTGATCCATTCCTCTGCCTCTTTCTCCATCCATCGCTCTGCCTCTTTTGCAATCCCTGCCGCGCGCACAATATTTGATATGGCCTCTTCATTGATCCTGCGCGCCTCCGGGAGAATATTCAGGCGAATCCGGTTCCGGTCATATACCTCTGATATATTTGTGCTGTCCTGACAATAGGATATCCCCCGCCGGAAAAGATATGTCTCGATCTCTTTTCTCGAGATATCCAACAAGGGCCGCACAAGTCTCCCGTATTCTGACACAGGTAAGACCCCGGAGCCGCATGAGGGAATCGGCGCCTGATAATCCATCCCAGAAAGCCCTTTCAGGCCGCTTCCCCGAAACAGATGGAAAAGCACCGTCTCCGCGTTGTCGTCCCGGTTGTGAGCCACTGCCAGTCTATCCCCGGAAAGCTCCTTGATAGCCTCCTTAAAACACTGATATCTCGCTTGCCTGCCGGCTTCTTCCATTGTGATCTTCTTTTCCCTGGCAAGCTTTGGCACATCACGGTAGTAGGCGAGGAACGGTACCTGCCGGCTTTCGCAGAACTCCCGGACAAAGGCTTCATCCCCGTCCGCCTCCGCTCCCCGGATTCCGTGATGCACATGGACCGCCGCCACCCGGATTCCAAGCTGTCTTTTCAGCTCTAGGAGTACAGAAAGCAGGCAGATGGAATCCGCCCCGCCGGATACTCCGGTCACGACCAGCTCACCTGCCCTCATTAATTCCTCTCTTTTAATGGTTTCCAATATTTTCCGAACCATACGCTGTCTCCATCTGAATCCTGCTCACAGACACTATCTTCTTCTGTTTGCAATAAATTTAAATTTATCCGCCCTCAGATATTCCAACGCATAAATAATGGGGTTTCCATAAATGTCCTGTACTCTTACCAAAAATTTTAAAAGCGGGGTGTTCACAGGAACCTCCAGTTTCTCCGACAAATCTTCTTCTGCAATCACCGGGATAATCTCTGTCATACATTGCCCAATCTCAATGTTACACTTTTCTTCCACAAAACTGTACAATGAAATTTCCACATCTGTGATTTCCAAGAAACGGCTTGCCAGCTGGGGCGCCAGATAATCAAAAGAGTAAACCACTGGGGTTTTGTCCGCAAGGCGGATTCTCTCACAGACCAGCACATCAGAACCTTCTGGCAGGTTAAGATATCCCGCTACTTCTTTTTCTGCTTTTACCAGTTTCTTCAGAAACAGAGACGTACCGCAGGTATAACCGCTGTCTTCGATCATTTCCGTCACGCTTTTGTTCAGATTCAGGAAATTTGCCATATAACGATAATCAAAGGTCACAAAAGTCCCTTTACCCTGAATCGCAGAAATGATCCCTTCCTGCTTCAGTGCATTCATAGCCTCCCTGAGAGTCAGTCTGCTGATTCCCAAAATCTCTGCCAGCTCCGTTTCCGCAGGCAGCCGGTCCCCTCTTTTTAGTTTATTCTCTGTAATGTACTGAAAAAGCTTTTTGCCAGAATCCTTGTATGCGTGCATTGGCCTTTTCCCTCCCCATTCTTTTTCTTAAGTTCACACTGCTGCTCTTTTCTCTGTCGTTCTACCCGTAAACCCATTTTCTACTTTTATTAGTTCCTACTATACTTGATATCCTGTACAATGTCAAACAAACGTGACCCTACGCCTTCCATATTCCCACTGCCAGCGCCGTCATATCATCCCGGCACTCTTCGCCGGACATTCTGGCATACCGTAGAATCTCATCCGTCACGTCCTGCAGATTTTCTCCGGAAATGCAGGAAAGGATTTCCCTCATGGTCTCCTCTTTGTCCTCTCCGGCCAATGCGTCCAAGACTCCGTCTGTCACCATAACGATCTTATCCCCGTCTTCCAGGCCCCTCTCCAGATATTCTGGTTGAACGCCGCTCAAAATCCCTGCCGGGAGGCCCTCGGCTTTTATGACTTCAATATTTCGCTTTTTTTTGACAAAGGTGGTCACTCCTCCGGCTTTAACGAAACGGCATACACCGCTGTAAAGATCCGCCACTGCCAGATCCACGGTGATGGGCCGTTGTTCCTGTTCCTTCAAAAGCAATACCGCATTCATAAGCTGAAGCGCCTGCTCCAGCCCAAAACCGCTGGAGAGAAGCTGCTCTGCCATCTCCATGACCACCTCGCTGTCCTTAAACGCCTTACTGCCAGACCCCATTCCATCGGCCACGCCAAACAGCATCCGCCCGTCCGGAAGTCTGCAGAAGGTAAAATTATCTCCGGACACTTCCTGCTCCATCCTCGAGGCCCTGGAAATCCCGTGAAGCATCATATATTCCGGCGCCCGGACCAGCCGTATGCTGCAGGCTTCTTTTGTCACAATCCGTCTGCTGTCTATAGCCGGGACAAAACGCTCCTCTAAAACTCCGCTGACTGCCTCCGCCACCTCTCTGGCTGTCATGCATCTGTTCCCTGCTGCCTTTAAGCGAAGATAGGCTTCTTTCTTTTCCCCGTTCTTTTCCAGCACAGTCAGATTCATAAGCCTGACCCGCCGCATCCGAAGTTCTCTGGACAGCTTGTCCTTATATTTCCCGGAAACATCCCCTGTCGCTTCGATCTCCATGGAAAGCTCTGAAAGAATCCGCTCCATCTCCCGAAAGCTCTCCACCACCGCCTCCCGGCACTCCTCATAGCGCCCTTTCCAGACCATCCCTTCCAGGGTAGTGGCCGCAAAGTCACCCGGAACCGCAGGGATCCCCTCTGACACTACGTTTTCATCCGTCTCCTCCGCAGCTTCTTCAGGAGGCCGGAATGTTTTTGCCAGCCTTTCCATGGAATCTGACACGGCTTTTACCCGCTCTGCCGCCGCCCGTTCCTTTCCCGGCATATAAAAAGAGATGGGACGTATGTATTCCTGCCTGATCTCTTCCCTGGTACAAAGAGTTTCCGGCACCAGGAAAAAGGCTGCCGCCGCGGCAAAAAAGCCCCCAATCCCCGGCTGGACCTCCTGCGGCACATAGAGAATCCCCAGAATCGCCGCTCCCGCAAGAAAACCCATGGCGCTCCCGGTTTTCCCCAGGCTTCGGAACACGCCGGCCAGCACCCCCGCCAGGCACAGCATTCCCATGGAAGAAATATCTTCCTGCATGATTGTCTCCAGAATCCCGCAGCCGGTTCCCGCCACGGCGCCGATTCCTGCTCCGTATTTATATCCAGTAAACAGTACGCTGAAATACAGTCCGGCTCGAAGGACTGACGCCAGCGCCTTTCCCTGTGCCAAAAAAGCGGCCAGCATAAATCCGCCACACAAGGCCAGGACTGCTCTGATAAATGTCTCCTTTTTCATGGTGATTCCTCCCTGAGAGACTATTATAACGCCCTGACGGCGGAAAGGCTGTCGAAAAGGGAGGGCCGGTGAGAAAAAGTTTTCGACAAAATGGGGGAGCGGCTGCTTTCAAATGGTTTCGGATAGAAAGCAGCCGCTCCTCTCAAATAAGATTTTACTCTTCCTCATTGGGTCTTAAGAGGGTTTCTCCGGGATTTACCAGTCCCAGCTTTGTCTTTGCGATTTCTTCTATGTATTTTTTGGTCTGCACGTAGGCTTCCCGCTCTTTTAATTCTTCTGCTCTTTTCTTCTCCTCCTCGATCTGGCCCTGCAGCTCCGTCTCCCTGGCTCCGTATCTGCTGTCCCTGGCCTGCAATGTCTTCGTCTTGTAAAAAAGAAGTCCGCAGAAAAGGAGAGTCACCAGAAGGATTCCCAGAATGACCGTCTTGCTCTGTTTTCTGTATTTTTTTCCTTTTATGTTTCCCGCCACGGTCTCCCTCCACACTTTCTTTTTTATGTTCTCTTTCCTGTGCATGCTTCGCTTTTACAGCACGTCCTTTTGTTCTGATCTTTATTGTAAGCCATCTCAACCGCTTTTTCAATAGCCGCCCCAAAATTTTCAGAGGAAACGCAAGTCCTTTTATGGCGAACTCAAGGGCTTTGCCCAGCCATTTGACGAGAAAAGGGCTCAGGGTAATGTGGTACAGCCACATTCCCGCCCCTGCTCCTGCCAGGGCATACCACCTTAAGTTTCCATCGTTCATGGAAAACAGCAGGACGAAAAGGGCAAATGTAGCAAAAATCCAATATAGGAAATCCTCGGCGGCCACTACTGCAGAAGCATGTCTTACCGCTGTCCTTAAAATTCGCAGACAGTCGTAAACAGCTGTCATCCCCACTCCCCAAAGTAAAGATACCAGGAGAAAATCTGCCTCCTGGTGGATCATGCCGCTCATTATTTAAACAGACGGCCAAGGAACGATTCCCCCTGGGCCTTTCTGCCCCGGCTCTCTGAATAGACAAAGCTGTCCATACGTCCGCCGATCTCCACTTCACCCTGCTCCACAGTCAGACGGCTCACTTTCAGATCCTCGCCTTTTACTGTCAGACGGCCAAGGGTTGTTTCCAGAATGACCTCCTTCTCATCAAAGGATATCACATCCTCCACGCCGCTGATGAGTGCATAGGCCCGTTTATCCAGGGCCACCTTATGAGGCTTCATCCTCTGCCTCTGTTCCTCCATTTCCCATCTCTCCCTTCCCACCAACCAATTGATTCTACTGGGATTGTATGCGAAAAAAGGAAGACCTATGACTACAGATAACGGAACATCTCTCCCGCATCCTCTTTTTTTGTGCTCTCCTGCACCTTCAATACCTCTGCCTTTACAGAACGGTTTCCAAACTGTACTTCAATAATGTCCCCCTCTTTGATATTTAAGGAGGCCCTGGCCTGCTTTCCGTTGACAAATACCCGCCCACTGTCACAGGCTTCGTTTGCCACTGTCCGCCTTTTGATGATCCGCGAAACCTTTAAATATTTATCCAATCTCATGTTTTTCTCCTCTTACTTCAGTACCCCAAAACATTTTTGTCCTGCAGGGGGTGACGTTTCCTCTTGCGCCCCACACATAAAAGGAACTGCCGCAGAGAGCCCACGGCAGTTTCAATATTTCTCAAAACCTGATCAGCTGTTTACCTTGTCCTTAAGAGCCTTGCCGACCTTGAATCTGGGCATCCTGGACGCCGCAATCTTCATGGTCTCACCGGTTCTGGGATTTCTTCCATCTCTCTCAGCCCTCTCGGACACTTCAAATGTACCAAACCCCACAAGCTGCACCCGCTCCCCCTTTACCAGTTCCTCGCTGATAACGTCAATCAATGCGGATACTGCCTTTTCGGCATCTTTTTTGGACAGCTCAGCCTGTTCGGCTACTGCTGCGATCAATTCAGTTTTGTTCATAATAACTGTTCCTCCTGCGGTTGTTCATAGAAATCAATATTGCTCTCCATTATTTATAAACTGATAAGAGCGTTTTGTCAAGAAAAATCCGCCATTCCTGAAACTTTCCGCCATCCCTGGACATCCCTTCTGTTTCCGGCATTTCTCTTCGCTTTTACAGCCGAATTCCCCGTTTCTTTGCCTCTTTTTCCTGCCGCTTGATCTCGTCCCAGCGGGCCTTGCTCTCCTCGGCTGTCCCATAATTTTCTCCGCCAAACACATGGGGATGGCGTCTGATCAGCTTCCGGCACAGGACTGCAATGACCTCCTCCACCGTAAACTCCCCAGCCTCCTCAGCGATCCGGCTGTGAAGCATGACCTGCAAAAGCACATCTCCAAGCTCCTCGCAAAGATTCTCCGTATCCTTCTTATCAATAGCTTCCAGAACCTCATCGCACTCGTCCTGTAAGCACTTCTTCATGGATTCATGAGTCTGGGCCTTATCCCAGGGACAACCATGTTCCGACCGGAGCGTGGCAATGATTTCTTTCAGTTCCTCAAATGTATAACTCTCTTTCGTTTCCATGTTTTTATCCTCCTCGGATAAGCATACCGCTTTTTTGGCCGGATGGCAATACTGGGCTCCCAAGAAAGGATACCGCTTTTTCTGTCAGCTTTCCATCTGTCTTCCCAAAAATCCGGCCGCGGTGGAGGCAAGTTTCTGTTCCAGTGTCCCCATTTTATACTTGGGGTCCTTGGAAAGCAGGAGCACGGAGCCGATGGCATCTCCCTCACAGAGAATCACCGCCGTCACTTCCCCGGAATATTCTTCTGCATCTTCATCGGTCACAGGAATAAACTGCCCTTCTTCCTTTCCTGCCGTCACATTGTTCCGGTTCAGGATGGACTGCTCCAGGGCCTTGCTGATGCTCTTTTGCAGAAGCTCTTTCTTCGCTCCGCCGGCCACTGCAATAACCTGATCCCTGTCGGTGACACAGACCGCAAGCCCGGTGGACTGGGCCAGGGCGTCCGCATACTGCTTCGCAAAATTCCCAAGCTCCGCCATAGGAGAATATTTTTTCAGAATGATCTCGCCTTCCCTGTCGGTAAAAATTTCAAGCGGTGTTCCCTCCCTAAGACGCAGCGTCCTGCGGATTTCCTTCGGGATCACCACCCTGCCAAGGTCGTCTATCCTTCTTACGATTCCTGTTGCTTTCATGATAAAAACTCCTCCGTTTATCCATACTGGTATTTTACGTGATACTAGTATTTGTAAACGAAGGAATTTTATACCTAAGATTATAATGAATGGCGATGATGAAATCACTATAAAAAGCCTCCACCCATGTAATATCATCATAAGCTATAGTGTTGTTTTAATGTCAAAGAAAGTACCTTGGGCCTTGCTCCTTTCTCATATTTAAAATTCAATGCATGTCTGGCTATCTCAGGCAGATAGTATTTCTCATTTTCAACTCTGAGATATCCTTCTTGTTTCATAAGCTTCTCCTCCGAAGCAGATAAATTAAATGTATCACTATAAAATGGCAATGACCTTTGAGCTTCCGATCCGTTTTTCAGCTTATCAAAAATCTGTTTCAGCGCCTTTATTTCCTGACTTGTTTCATCCACTTTTTCAACAGAACATTTTGATACAGCTTTTTTTATTTCTGCCGGCATCAAATATCTGTCTTCATAATAGTCTGTCCCCGCTGTCGCAGTAGCATATTTAAGGAAACGAATGATATCTCTTGCCTGCAATTGACCATTAAAATCTGACAATGCTGCCAAAATCCATCTGGACGAATTAGCTTCATTAGAAGTCTTTTTTCCAAGCTTTACTCCCCATAACAGTTCAAGGGACTTGTCCAGGGCCTCCTTTGGTGCAAATTCAATGGAAGATTCTCCCTGATAAAGCCCAGGCACAGCCTGGTTTACAAGCCAAACAGCAAGTCTCAGGGCCTCAGTACTCGACCACTTTAATTCATAAGCCCGGTATATGGTATAAAATTGTTCAAAGTTCACCTTAACAGAATCTCTGGCAATATCTTTCCGCAGGAAAACCATAAAACCAATATGACTATATTTTGTTCCAATCTCACCAATCAACTCCCTACATAACGCCACAATCGCATTCTGCTCAGATATATTCGCTGTCGTCTCCTGGAAAATATCTTCCAGTCCATCTATCAAAAAAACTATTCTGATCTGACTTGCCGCAAGATCTTCCTCCAGCCTTTCCAACGAGGCATACACATTGCCAAATGCATTTAAAATCAGCGTCTTCCATATTTTTTTCCAATCCAGCAAATCATGATTTCCTTGTTTCTTTGCCTCCATCAGTTCATTTTTCGCATCAATGCAGATAGATGTTTTTATCTTTCCCTTTAACGTACATGTATTGAAATGATTCGTTACGTTTCTAACCACCTCTTGAAATTCATTTCCATATGCAGATTCCAACAGCGGAACAGCCACTGTCTGCCTAATACAGCATGTAATGCCGCTATCCATTTTTTCTATAAAGGATTCCCAATACTCACTCCGCAAAATTTCTCTATACAAAAAAGTTTTTCCGGAACCCTTAGCTCCCATAACAACTGTGTTAGGCACATCCGTTTTATACTTTTTAATCAAATTTTGAATGGAATCTGTCATTAATACCTTAAAAGATGCATTTCCCTCAGCGGTAATTTGTTCACTCGCAATATGATGTATGCGTTTAATAATCTCATTACGCGATGGCAGTACTATTTTCTCACTGCCCTCCTTTTTGACAAAATAATGATTCCTCACGATTTCCAGAACTTCCCTGTAAAGATCTCTTTCCCGCAGAGCGTTCATAATCTTACTCAACGACTCTAAATGCACCAGTTCACTCGCAAAAGGAAGCACCGTTACTATGTCGTCCGTAACAGTCAAATTATCATCCGTTTTATATCTGTCGAACACTGCTACAAACTGGCTTTTAATATCCACATCATTTATATGCGGCTGTACCATGGTCAATAAAATTTCAGGGATCAAGGTATTCTCAGTCAATGGTAATCCTTTGCATAATTGCTCTAACAAAAGCTCCGTTCCTTTCACTGACTGATATGATGTCGATGTTACTAAATATTTTTTTACTCTTGGATCAAATAATAATGGGGCAGAAAATTCACTTAATCCCGCCCGCAGATCCACGAGTACCATTGCGGCATTTACTTTTTCCCCAAGCCTGGAAAGCACTTCTGCCAGAACATATTTTTTGTTATAGCTTCCTGCAAGACTTTCCGGACTGGAATACATATCCAACAACTGTCCAATATAACGATAGGTCGGCAAAACAATATGCTCCACGATACTTTTTTCTGTTTCAATTTTTACCGTCTGTTCCGCAATTACAGATGACACAGTTTCAATGATGTCATTTATATCCTGTTTTTCCTGCGTTACCTCCAACAAATCCAGATAGCTGAATGCAGGCGCTTCTTCTGCCGCTGTCAGCCATGTAATGCCAGGCGCTTCCAGATCAGCATCTACTATAAGCAGTTTTTTTGTCTCTTCAGCTTCTCTCAGAGACGACCAAGCTCTGACAAATGCCAGCAATGACAATGTCCGCCCCACTCCACCTTTATATGAATGAAAAGCAAGTACTGGTACTCCAGGCAGGTTTTTCTCAAGCATATCATCTCTATATGCGGATTGCTGATACAAAACATTCTTAAACAGCGGTGCTTTTGCCCCTGTTTTCAGTTCTGTTTCTTCGGTTTCAAAGAATACGCAAAGAAATTCTCCAGGGAAATCCAGTGAAATTTTATCTGTGCTGCTGTCATATTTGCTTTGAAATATGTTATTTAAGATTGTTCTTGCAGCGCCTTCTGTATCTTTTTTAATATAGATTATAATTTCATTTACATAGGTTTCAATATCCAGAATCGTATCTGACCATACAGACTTATTCAACCGCAGCAATCTTTCAACATCTTTCCACGTGTACAATAACAACATCATCACACTCCTTCTCTGAGCCATTCTAAAACATTATTTAAACTGTTTTCCAATTCTCTTTCCTTACTCTCTTTACTTTCGCCCGTTCTTATACCATAACGATAAAGCTGATGATATGTCTCAGCCGAGACGATTTCGTTATGTATTGTTTTTAGCGCTGGAAATTTAAATACTCCTTGCTGCCCTAGCTCCTTCAATATTTTTTCCAGATTATGAGAAGATAAAACTTCTCTTTTCCGTTTGTCATCAGCATCTAACTCCTCTTTCGTTTTTCCTAACAATTCTTTAGGATTATCCATTCCCCATTTATTCAATAATCTATATTTTAATCCACATTCCACACAATAAATCAAAAGCAACCGCCTGCTTTTTATGTCCGCATTACGTTTGTTCATTTTTTCATATGCAGCATAATGTTTCCTATATCCAATACTATAGTCTCTTTTGTCTGCAAGAATCATTTCATGTTTCCTCCTGATATCATCTCATGCGCTCTCAGTCAGCCAACTATCATTTATCTGTACCTCTACTTAGAATTCCATATTCACAATCGTATCTTCATCCAACTCAACTAATAATTTTTCGTTCCTAAAAGCTATAATACTCCAGAAGCCATTATAGCATAAAGTAGGTATCTAAGTCCATTTAAAGAACAAAGACGCCAGGCAGAGTCTAACATCATCTCCTTCTGTCCAGCTTAAATATAACAATTCCTCTCAACATGGACCACTCTCTGCAAATAAACAAAAGAAGCCCGGTTCTGCGGACTTCCTCTGCTTTGATGTAGTATCATTTAAGGCTTATTTTGAATGGGCTTATTTGTTATAGTATAAGCTTATCAGATTTTTTTCCCGCCGGGAAGCCTCCCCGGGGGTTGTTTTTCCTCAAATTTTATTCTTATTGAATCATATGGCTCATTTCATGCCATTCTTCTCCGCCCCAGGAAGAATTGGCAATTCCGTTGTCGCAAAATCCCATTTTCTTATACATTTCCACCTTAGGCTGCAGACAGGTCAGCAAAATGCACCGCCTCCCGTTTTGGCGTTCTCTGCAAAGATAATGATTCATAAGCTCCCGGCCAAGCCCCTGCCTGCGGTACTCAGGGAGCACATCCAATCCCAGAAGCATAATCGTCTTCCCTTCCGGATGATACAAAGTAATATCCGTGAAAAATTCGTCCCGAAAAGAAGTTTCCTCCGTAGAAAGCCCATTTAAAAAGCCGGCCAATCTGCCTGTCTGTTTATCTGCCGCCACCAAAAACAATTCCGGCGCCGCTGCCACACGTTCAAATATCCGCTCCCTTGAGCATGCTTCATTGGGCGGAAAACAAATCCTCTCAATCTCCGCCGCCTGCTCCGCCTCCTCCGGGCGGATATTCCGGAACTCAAACCGTTCATAGAGGTCCTGAGCCGGTGACTGATATGGTTTTTTTCCTGTCTCTTCTGGTATAATTTTTTTCATCTTCATCTCCTTCAGCTATACGCGGTAAAATCCATAAAATCCTGCCGGAACCATTACCCTCTTGTCTCTCACCATAATCTCCCCGCCAAAGGTCCGCAGCGCCTCTGACAAAGAATATTCACATGCAAAGGACGCCGGTTTATCAGAGGAATTCAGAATCACAAGGATCCTCTCGTCTCCTGCATTTCTTACATATACAAACGGATAGGTATTCTTTTCGGCATAGACAAATTCAATGCCGCCCCGGTTTTTGAGGGCCGGATGTTCCTGTCGGAATGCGATCAGCTCTTTCACTTCATGGTAAAGGGAATCCGAAGCCCTAAGCTGCCTCTCCACTGTCGGCCGGTCTGCCGCAGGATCCAGAGGGATATACAGCTTTTCTTCCCCTGCCAGGCTGAAGCCCGCGTTTACAGAATCATCCCACTGCATGGGGGAACGGGAGCCGGTCCGGTTATATCCCCCTTCCACAGAAGTAAGCCCTTCCACATACCGCATGCCGATCTCATCGCCGTAGTAAATAAACGGCGCTCCAGGCATGGAAAGCAGAAAAGCAAAAGCCACTTTAAGCTCATCCCCATGGATGGATCTGGCCAGCCTATCCATATCATGATTGCCGGAAGGAATGCAGATCATCCCCTTTCCGGCTGTTTTCTCATAATTCTCCTGATATTTTCGGACGAATTCAGAAATATCTCCCTTTCCCCGGCTGGAGAAATAAGGTTCCTCGCAGCGGAACAGGTCATTGTAATGGGACGGCCCAAAATGAAGCAGAAAATCCATGTGGAAGCCCCCCTCCAGAGCCTTATCGGGCTCCCCCCACTCAGAGACCATAACCGCTTCCGGGAATTCCTCATCCAGAAAGGCCCGAATTTCCTGCCAGAGTTTGACGGTGCCTTTCCCATCCTCGTCTCCCTTTACCAGAGAGTGTGCCATATCCACCCGGAAGCCATCGCAGCCCATGGTCAGCCAAAACCGCATGATTTTCTTTACCTCTGCAATTGTCCCCCGCGGTCCGGGGGCGTCCATGGCCTGCTGCCAGGGCTTCTCCTGCCGATAGTATCCATAGTTTAATGCCGGCTGATGAGAAAAAAAGCTGACCAGGCAGGAGCCGTCCCTGTCTGAAATCCCCCGGAGGGCCCCCGGCCCCTCCGGCGTCTCCCAAATATTGTCCGTCCACACATAGCGGTCTGTATAGGCATTTCGCTCCGCCTTCATGGATTCCTGAAACCATTTATGCGCCATAGAGGTATGTCCCGGCACCAGATCCAGAAGGATGTGCATGCCTCTGTCATGAACCTCGCCAATCAGCTCTTTCAGCTCATCGTTGGTCCCGTACCGGGGCGCCGTTTTATAATAATCAGAAACATCGTACCCTGCGTCACCAAAGGGCGACTCGAAACATGGATTCATCCAGATAGCATTACAGCCCAGCTCCTTAATGTAATCCAGCTTCTGCCCAATTCCCCTAAAATCCCCGATCCCGTCGCTGTTCGTGTCCTTAAAGGACTGAGGGTAGATTTCATAAAACACTGCATCGTCAAGCCACTTAGCCATATAAACCGCTCCTTTCCCTTCTGCCAGATTCTTTATGGCAGCTTCCCAGCCACATATTCATAGTCTCCGTTTTCCCTGAGCCTCAAGGTAAGATCCCCTTCCATGGAACGCTCCATGCAAAGGCGGACATTGGGAAGGTCGTTACTGTCAACCATATACTCTGCCTCTTTCTGAGACACTCCGTTACTGGCCCGCCTCCAGATGAGCCTGTCCCGCAGATCTTTCTCTTTTGCCAGTATGCGCACCGTGTAGTCTGCATGGCCCTTCAAGTTCCGCCAGCCCTCCTCATCGAGAAGCAAATAATTCCCCTCAATAAGCACAACGTCTCCTTCAATCAAAACCGCGTTGTCCACCGGGTCATGAAGCTTCCTGTTGTATTCCGGCCAGGGGCATTGTTCTTCCCTGCGCACCCGCAAAAGCCGCTTTGTAAACGCCTCAAGGTCAAAGCTTACAGGCGCGCCCTTCACATGTGTCATCGGAATCTCCTTCCCGTCCCGAAGGACCTTATGGGAGAGGAGATATTCCTGATAATGGTGAAATCCGTCCATCCCCACTGCCGTCAGTGGCTTAAGCCCCGGCGTTCCCTCTGAGAGTTCTGTGAGAAACTTCACCAGCGTGCTCTTCCCCGTAGCCGGAGGCGCCGCAAGAAACACGATAAGACGCCGTCCAGCCTCCTTCTGCAGCCGGCAAAGACCGGCAAGCAGCGGCAAAAATATGGTCTCCACCGTCTCGTCCGAATATTCCGCCTCAACGGCGAGGCCATTGATCTCCATTCTGCGTTTCATATTTCCCCGTCCTTTTCAAAAGGCAGCCAATCCTCTGACTGGCTGCCTCCCTGATCCTTTTTCATTTTCCTCTATTCTGCCCCAGCCGTTGTCTCCTGTACGGCAGCCGTGGTTTCGACCGCGGATTCTGTCTCCGGGGCCATTGTCTCCTGTGCCGTGGCCTCCGGCGCTTTGTACAGGTTCGTATCAAAAGTGATCTGACTCCAGACCTTCTCATCCACCTTAAAGGAAGGCAGCTCCTTCACCCATTCCGCATAGACGGTCTGGAAATGCTCGCTCTGTCTTTTGGCCACAACATTGGGCTTCTCCTTGTCCGTCGCCTCCTGGTCAAATTCCGTCACGCAGTAGACCACGTACCAGCCGTACCCTTCCTGATGGACGCTTCCCGTCTCGCCGGTCGCCAGAGACATGCCCAAAGTTCCCAGCTCATTGTCCAAATCTCCCTCCCCGAAAGTATAGTTCATGTAAGAAACATTTTCACTCTCTTCTGCTATGGCTGTCATGGCCTCCTCGGAATTCTCTCCGGCTTCCACACGGGCCTTGATCTCCTCTGCCTGAGTCTTTGCGGCTTCGGCATCCTCCCCGTCCTTCACCAGAATATAACGGATGATCCGCTGGGCGGCCTCCTCATCGCTGACCTCTGTATCCACATCCTTGATGGCTTCCTGATAAGCCTTCATGGCAAGAGCATTGGCGGTGATAAACTCCTTTAGCCGCTCCTCGGTGATATTCGTCGCATCCTTCACCGCCTCGTCCATGGTCTCCATGGTCTGGCTCACCGCCTCGTCCACCTTCTTTAACTCATCTTCACTTAAAGTAAGTCCCAGCGCTTCGGCCTTTGCCTTCAGGACATAAGTCTGGCCGATCCCCGCCATAACACTCTGCTTGGCATATGCCTCCATGGTCGTCCCTGTTCCCAGATCAGACTGCCACATATCCGTGGGATCCATACCGTACATCGTATAGGCAAACTCATTGCTGTACTGACTGGCCCTGGCCATATAATTGGCTTCATCCAGATAAATTTTTGTGTCACCCAGAGTCGCCACCACGGTATCGGGATATTTTTCCAAAGTCACCCTGGTCCGTCCGCAGCCCGCCGCCGTCCCGAGCAAAAGAACTGCCGCTGCCGCCGAAACCAGTCTCCTCATCATTCTGTTCATAATAACCATTCCTCCTGGATTGTTTCCTGACTCTGCCTGCAAAATGCCCGCAGGCATTAGCTATTATAATACCAAACCGTCAAAGTAGCAACTCTTTTATGGCATTTAACAGGATTTTCACTTTTTCCGCCATCTGCCTGGGCTCTTTGTTTTCCTTTTTCCGGTCTGTGAACGTAAAATAGGGCGGCTCCGCGCCGGAAAATTTGAGAGTCCCGCCGTACCGCTTCATAAGCTCCGGAAGCTTCTCCACCCGAAAAGGCGCTTTCTCGTACATGGTAAGGCGCACTTCTTTAAGATTGCCGGAAAGCTCCGTCACGTAAGCGCTGTGGGCCAGCCCTTTTAAGACAGACACCTCCAGGAGATTTTCCACGGCCCTTGGAATGTCCCCGAACCGGTCAATCAGCTCGTCCCTCATATCGTCGGCTTCGGCCTCGTTCTCAATGCCGGAAATCCTCTTATAGATCTCCAGCTTTTGTACTTCATTTTTAATATAGGAAGGCGGAATGAATGCGTCGACGTTGAAATCAATCACCGTCTCAAAAGCTTCCACCGTCCCCTCGCCCTTGATGGCCTTCACCGCCTCGTTTAAAAGTTTGCAGTAAAGATCATAGCCGATGGCCTCCATATGGCCATGCTGCTCAGCCCCAAGAAGATTTCCCGCTCCCCTAATCTCCAGATCCCGCATGGCGATCTTGATGCCAGAGCCAAGCTCCGTAAATTCCCGGATGGCCGCCAGCCGCTTCTCGGCCACCTCCTTGAGAAGCTTATTGCGCTTATACATAAGGAAGGCATAGGCTGTCCGGCCGGACCGGCCCACCCGGCCTCTGAGCTGGTAAAGCTGGGACAGGCCGAACCGGTCCGCATCATGGATGATCATAGTATTCACATTGGAAATATCCAGCCCGGTCTCAATGATGGTGGTGGAGACCAGCACATCAATCTCCCCTCCTATAAAATCCAGCATAATCCGCTCCAGCTGCTGCTCCCGCATCTGGCCGTGGGCGTAGACCACCACTGCCTCCGGAGCCAATTTCTGAATCTTTGCCGTAATGTCCTCAATATCCCGGACCTTGTTGTACACATAGTACACCTGGCCGCCCCTGGACCGCTCCCGCTCGATGGCCTCTCTGACCATCTCCTCATTGTATTCCATGACATAAGTCTGGATGGGCACCCGCCCCGTGGGCGGCTCCTCCAGGACACTCATATCCCGGATTCCCGCCAGACTCATGTGGAGAGTCCTGGGAATGGGTGTGGCCGTCAAGGTCAGCACATCTACATTCTCCTTAAGCTTTTTGATCTTCTCCTTGTGGGCCACGCCAAACCGCTGCTCTTCGTCGATGATCAGAAGCCCCAGATCCTTAAAAACCACGTCCCCCGAAAGAACCCTATGAGTCCCTATGAGGATATCCACCAGCCCTCTCTTTAAATCCGCCAGAGTCTTTTTCTGCTCCGAAGCTGTCCGGAATCGGCAAAGCATATCCACCCGCACCGGAAAATTCATCATCCGCTGGATGAAGGTATTGTAATGCTGCTGGGCCAGGATCGTGGTGGGCACCAGATAGACCACCTGTTTTCCCTCCTGGACTGCCTTGAAGGCTGCCCGGATGGCGATCTCTGTCTTTCCGTAGCCCACATCCCCGCAGATCAGACGGTCCATGATCTTTCCGCCCTCCATATCCTTCTTGACCGCCTCGATAGCTGCCTCCTGATCCTCAGTGGCCTCATAGGGGAACAGCTCCTCAAACTCCCGCTGCCAGACCGTGTCTGGTCCATAGCAAAAGCCCTCGCTTCTCTGCCTGGCCGCATAAAGCTCCACCAGATCCTTAGCGATATCTTTCACCGCCCCTTTTGCTCTGGCCTTCGTCCGACCCCACTCCTGGCCGCCAAGACGGTTTAACTTCGGCGCTTTCGCCCCGGCTCCCGCATATTTTTGAATCATGTCAAGCTGAGTCACCGGCAGGTACAGACTCCCGTTTCCCCCATATTCCAGCTTGATATAATCCCTGGTAATGTGGTCCACCTCAATCTTCTCGATGCCCCGGTAAATCCCCAGGCCGTGATTTTCATGAACCACGTAATCCCCCACGGAGAGTTCGGAAAAATTCTGAATTTTCCTTCCTTCATAGACGCTCTTTTTCCGGCGTTTTTTCTTCTCCGCCCCAAACATGTCGCTCTCCGGGATCACCACGAACTTGATCAGAGGATACTCAAAGCCCCTGTGCAGGGTCCCGTAGAGGACACAGATCTCCCCCGGCAGAATCTCTTTATTCTCGTCCTCCGTATAATAAGCCAGAAGCTCATACTGCTCTCTGAGATCTTTTGCAAGCCTCGCCCCCCTGGTGCGGGACCCGCAAAAAAGGGCCACCCGCCACTTCTCCCTCTTCCATTTTTTCAGATCACTCACCAGAAGCTCGAACCCGTTTTTATAAGAATTTCCGTTCTTCACAGTCATACTGTACCGCTTTTTCACCGGAAACGCTTTTTGCTCCAGGGCAGAAAACAGGACACTTCTCTTTCTGGAAAGGGCCGCCGCCGTCTGGCCTGCCGAATAGAGAATATCCGTCTGGCCTGGCAGAAGATACCCCTTTTCCAGCCGGTTTTGCATGCTGTCCCGAAATTCCGCCTCCAGAACCTCTGCTTTTTCCAGGATTCTGGCCGGCTCATCCAAAAACACCGGGGCGTCCTCCCCAAAATAGTCCACGAAAGATACCGTATCCGGGCAGAAATACTGGATACAGCTTTCGAGAGCCCCGGGAAACCACCCTTCCGCAAGTTCCTCCATAAGCTCCTGCACGGCTGTATCCAGCCTGTGGGCTTCCTCCGTCCGTCCAGAATCCCGCAATGCGCTTACAGCCGATTTCCGCTCTCTTTCCATCTTCCCAAGCCCCGCCTTAAGGCTTTCTGAAGAGACCACCAGCTCCCTGGCCGGATACAGCCGCAGGGAAGTCAGACGTTCAATGGAACGCTGGCTTTCCACGTCAAAGGAGCGAATCGAATCCACCTCGTCCCCCCAGAGCTCGATACGGACCGGATTTTCTTCTGTCAGCGGGAACACATCCAAAATCCCGCCCCGGACGCAGAACTGGCCCCCCTGTTCCACCTGGCCGCATCGCTCATAGCCCATCCCCGTGAGCAGCCCCTTTGCCGCCTCCATGGAAAACTCTTCTCCTTCCTCCACAGTGAGGATGCTCTCCTCCAGGGCTTTAAGAGACATCAGACGGTCCATACAGCCATCCACTGTGGTGATCACAGTCCCCCGCTTCCCCTCCAAAAGCTGTTTCAGCACAAGGAACCGTTTTCCGCTTAAAACCTTTCCCTGAATATCCGCTCCGGAAAACAGCAGATCCTTCGCAGGATACAGGAACACATCCGGATCAAAAGTCCGGTAATCGTCGTATATATCTCGCGCCCTGGCGTCGCTGTAAGTCACCACCAGCTTAAAGGAAAAGTCCCTTCCAAGCTCCGCCATCTGATGTACCTTCTGAGAATCCGTGCCGCCACTGACAGAAACAGGACCCCTGCCCCTGCAAAGGTCCTCTTTCGTATCTTCGTATTCCTTAAGCTCCGGCAGCGGGTTTTGAAATGAACCTGCCATCTGTCACCTCCGCGTTCTGTCTACGTAAGTTGTTGCATTTTGAAGTTGTCTCACTACTTCTTCTTTCCATTAAACTGATTCATAGCTTCACTCATCTGTCCGTTTACGATCAGGGCGGCTGCCTCGGCAGCCTGGCCGATGGCCTCCCGAACATCTGCAAGCTCCTCTGCCGGGAAGCGGCCCAGCACGTAATCGGCCAGATCCATCCGGGAAGGCTTATCCCCCACCCCGATGCGGATTCTGGGAAACTGATCCGATCCCAGACAGGAAATGATGCTCTTCATCCCGTTGTGACCGCCGGCGCTCCCTTTCTCCCGGAGCCTGAGCCTCCCCACATCCAGGTTGATATCATCATAAATAACCAAAATCTCCTCTGGCAAAAGCTTATAGTAAGCCGCCGCCGCCTGAATACTCTCTCCGCTCAAATTCATGTAGGTCTGCGGTTTTATGAGGATCACCTTCTGCCCCTCAATGACTCCCTTTCCGATCAGCGCCTTGTGTTTCTTTGCATCCACGTCAATCCGATACTTCTCGGCCAGCACGTCGATGGCCCCAAACCCCACATTGTGCCTGGTCCCTGCATATTTAAGCCCCGGATTCCCAAGGCCTGCGATTATAAACATAGCAATTCCTTACCTTTACTTTGTTTTCTTCCAGGAGGAAGGGTTGAACAGGATCAGCATAGGGAACAGCTCAAGCCTGCCCGCCAGCATACAGAAAGAAAGCACCAGCTTGCTGAACACAGAAAACCCCGCAAAATTCCCCATGGGCCCCACGGCCGAAAGCCCAGGTCCGATATTCCCCAGTGCCGAGAGCACTGCCGTGATCGTCGATTCGATGTCATAGCCGTCAATGGAGATTAAGACCATGGCCGTCCCGGCGATCATCATATAAGCGGCAAAAAAGATCAAAATTCCCTTTAAGACACTCTGCTCAATAATTCGTCCGTCCATCCTGGGTGCATGTACTCGTCTTGGATGAATCAGCCGCCTAAATTCCTCCCGAAGCGCTTTCACAAGCGCCAGAAGGCGGCTCACTTTGATACCGCCTCCGGTGGAACCGGCACTGGCTCCCACAACCATCAAAACCACAATCACCATCTTGCTGAATGTGGGCCACAAGTTAAAATCCGTCGAGCTGTAGCCTGTGGTGGTGATAATGGAAGACACCTGGAAAAACGCACTCCGGATGGCATCCGGCCAGGACCCGTCATAGTAATCCCTGGCAATATTCAGAGTCATACACACCACAGCCGCCCCAATGATCCCCAGATACAGCCTGAGCTCCTCATTTTTAAACACATCCTTTACCTGCTTCTTAAGCAGCAGATAATACAGGCTGAAATTCACGCCAAACAGCAGCATGAATACAGCGATCACCCACTCTGCCGCCGGATTTCCATAGGCGCCCACACTGGCGTTCATATTGGAAAAACCGCCGGTACCCGCACTTCCCATGGAATGGATCACTGAATCAAACAGCGGCATCCCTGTGGCAAGCAGGCAGAGGATATGTACGATCGTCAACCCGAAATAGATCAGATATAAAATCCTGGCTGTCTCCTTGAGCCTGGGAACCACCTTCCCCGGCGTGGGCCCAGGACTCTCCGCCTTCAAAAGCTGGACGTTGGAGGCATCCATGTTGGGAAGGATCGCCAGCACAAAGACCAGAATCCCCATACCCCCGATCCAGTGGGTAAAGCTCCGCCAAAACATCAAACCGCCGTTTTTAAGGCCCTCAATATCCGTTAAAATCGTTGCCCCGGTGGTGGTAAAGCCAGACACCGTCTCAAAAAAACAGTCCACATAGCTGTTAAAATAACCGCTGAAATAAAAAGGCAGTGCGCCAAACGCCGCCAGGAAAATCCAGGAAAAGGCCACTGCCGCCAATCCCTCCCTGGTGGTCATCCGCTTCACCTTTGGTTTCTTAATCCGCATAAAAAAGCCGACCAGGCCCAGAGGAATCACCGTATAGATAAAATAAATCCAGTCTCCCACACCGGTCATAACCGCCACTGCCATAGGCACCAGCATCAGCGCCGCCTCGATACACAGCACATGTCCCACCACGTATGCTACAAGTGCGATATTCATCTCTCACTCACGCCTCCTGCCTTAATCCTCGAAAATGTCATTTAAATCATTGACGTTGGACGATCTAGTCACAACAATGACATTGTCATGGACCTTTATGCAGTCATTTCCGGTGGGAATGATAATATTCCCGTTCCGCACGATGGACACCACCAGGAAATGCTTTTTAAACCGAATATTTTTAAAAGGTTCTCCCAAATGCCTGCTGCCCTCTCTGGCAATGAATTCCAGCGCTTCGGCTTTTCCGTCGGCAATCCGGTGAAGCGTCTCCACATTGCAGCCGATCGTGTTTCTGAGGGCCCGCACATACCGGATAATCTGGGCAGAAGTCACATTTTTCGGACTTACCACTGAATCGACCCCCAGGGTTTTGATGATCCCCTCGTAATTCCCCCGGTTGATTTTGGCAATCACCTTGGGCACCTTCATATGACTGGCAAAGACCGCCGTCAAAAGATTTTCCTCATCTTTCCCCGTCAAGGTCACCACGGCCCCTGCCGAGTTCACGTGCTCCTCCAGGAGAATCTCCTCATCTGTGCCGTCCCCGTGGATAATAACACAATTTGGAAGCAGCTCGTCCAGCTCATGACACCGTTTCTTATTTTGCTCAATAATTTTGATCTTGATCCCCATCTGGCTCATGCCAAGGCCCAGATAATAGGCAATACGGCCCCCGCCGACGAGAACAGCCGTCTTCACCTGTTTCTGATACTTTCCTTCGTATTTAAAGAAATCTGTTATGGCAGAAGGCTTTCCGGCAATATACATCAGATCTTCTTCCTGAGGCACAAAGGTTCCGTCGGGAATGATAACTTCCTCCCCCCGGACCGCCGTACAGAACAAAATCGGCAGCCGGATGCCTCCCATCACATCCGCCAGGCGGCGGCCCACAATCTTGTCCCCCGCCTTTACCCGGAATGCAATCAGCTCCACCTTCCGGTTTGCAAACGTCTCTACATTGATGGCAGTGGGAAAACGAAGCACCCGCCCGATCTCGTTGGCAGCCTCCAGCTCCGGATTAATAATCATATTGAGGCCCAGCTCCTGTTTTAAGACCGACACCTCCCTGGCATACTCCGGATCCCGGATTCTGGCCACCGTATTTTTCGCCCCAAGCCGTTTGGCTGTCAGACAGCACAGCATGTTGACCTCGTCACTGGGCGTGGTGGCAATGATCAGATCTGTCTCCCGCACATTGGCCTCCAAAAGAGCGCTGGTGGAAAGGCCGCTCCCCCTTAAACACATCACGTCCAGGCTGTCCCCGGCCCAGTCAATGGCCTCCTGTGACTTATCAATCACCGCCACATCATTGTCCTCGGCTGATAAATGTTTCGCCAGTGTATAGCCGACCTTGCCGATTCCGACTATTATAATCTTCATAGTTTCCCCCTGATGCTTTTACCCGCAGGCAGTCTTTTGTCTGCCCTTGCAGGCAGGTCCGTTTGTACATAACCTTTATTATAGCCCGCCCTTAAGGAAACTGCAACTGTTTCTCCCCTCCAAAGCCATGCAATTTCTTCATTTTCCATTTTCTTCTTGACAGTTTCCCGGGAACTATCTACAATGAAACTACATATCCGGGCGCACATCTGAACCATTCGGCCGCTGATTCCCCAATATGAAAAATCTAAATTTTGGTGGAAATCGCACACGAGAAAGAACTGGAGAAGGAACTGACGATGGAAAAAAACACAATCCGGGTCGCAGCGCCAGGCGACGCCAAAGCGCTCCTTGAAATCTACGCTCCTTATGTGACAGATACAGCCATTACCTTTGAATACAATGTGCCCTCTGTCAGTGAATTTGAGAGGCGGATCTGCCATACCCTGGAAAAATATCCCTATCTGGCCGCTGAGCAAAACGGGGAACTGGTTGGATATGCCTACGCAGGCGTTTTTAACAAACGGGCCGCCGCCAGCTGGGCTGTGGAAACCAGCCTTTACGTGAGGAGAGATTGCAAAAAACAAGGCATCGGAAAGAAACTGTACCTGGCGCTGGAACAGGCTCTCTCCCTCCAGCATGTCATCAACTTAAACGCCTGCATCGCCTGTCCGGAAGCAGAGGATCCATATCTGACAAAGAACAGTATTCAGTTCCATGAACATTTCGGATACCGCTTCGTCGGCGAATTCCACCGGTGCGGCTACAAATTTTCCCGCTGGTACAACCTGGTATGGATGGAAAAACACCTGCAAAGCCATCCGGAACATCCCCTCCCGCTGAAATCCTTTGACGAAGTCCGTAAAGAGCTCGCCGCACTCTATGGAATCGTCTGACTGGAGAGACATCAAGGAACATAACAAACTTAAATAAAAACTATTGACACATCCATACAATGATGTTATAGTGTACGAAAGTTCAATACTTCAAACCGTTGAAGCGGAGATAACGGCAATGATGCCTTTACAGAGAGCCTGCGATGGTGAAAATCAGGCAAGAAACAAGTTGTCAAATGGACCGCTGAGGGCGCAGTCAAATGTGATTTTTCACAGAGTATTCTGCGACGCTGCAGGCAAGCGTATCAATGCCGGGGATATGTTGGTATCCTGCTAAGTGCACGGGTCGTACCGTGAATCAAGGTGGCACCGCGGATAGTGTCGTTACTGTATCAGTACCTATTCGTCCTTGACAGAATGTTTATTTCTGTTGAGGACGTTTTTTTATGCGCAGACCCGCGCAGAGGAAACTCCTTCAACAGAGAAACCGCAGCCAAATAACCCATCATAACCACAGGAGGTAAGCCCAATGACAACTCAGAAAATCCCTTACAAAATATACCTGAACGAGAACGAGATGCCAAAGGCATGGTATAACCTGCGGGCCGACATGAAACAGAAACCGGCCCCGCTTTTACATCCCCACACTCACCAACCCATGAAAGCAGAAGAGCTTGCTGGCGTTTTCTGCGAAGAACTGGTCGCGCAGGAATTGGATGATGCCACTCCCTTCTTTGAGATCCCGGAGGACATCCGCAATTTCTATAAGATGTACCGTCCGTCTCCCCTGGTCCGCGCCTATTGTCTGGAAGAAAAGCTCGACACACCTGCCAAGATCTATTACAAATTTGAAGGCAACAACACAAGCGGCAGCCACAAGCTGAATTCCGCCATTGCCCAGGCATACTATGCTAAAAAGCAGGGCCTCAAAGGCGTGACCACCGAAACAGGAGCCGGACAGTGGGGGACCGCCCTTTCCATGGCATGCTCTTACTTCGGCCTTGACTGCAAGGTCTATATGGTTAAATGCTCCTATGAGCAAAAGCCCTTCCGCCGTGAGGTGATGCGTACCTATGGCGCATCGGTAACACCTTCCCCCTCCACGGAAACTGAGGTGGGAAAAAAGATCCTTGCCGACCATCCGAATACCACAGGCAGCCTTGGCTGCGCCATTTCCGAAGCAGTGGAAAAAGCAGTATCAAGCAATGGTTACCGCTATGTGCTGGGCAGCGTGCTCAACCAGGTGCTTCTCCATCAATCCGTCATCGGCCTGGAGACAAAAGCCGCTCTGGATAAATATGACATTAACCCCGATATCATCATCGGTTGTGCCGGAGGCGGCTCCAACTTAGGCGGCCTGATCGCACCGTTTATGGGGGAAAAGCTTCGCGGCGAAGCAGACTACCGCATCATCGCCGTGGAACCTGCATCCTGCCCCAGCTTTACCAGAGGCGCGTATGCCTACGACTTCTGTGACACAGGGATGGTCTGCCCCCTTTCCAAGATGTATACCCTGGGCAGCGGCTTTATCCCCTCCGCCAATCACTCAGGCGGGCTCCGTTACCACGGCATGAGCTCCACCCTGTCTGAACTGTATCATCAGGGAATGATGGAAGCAATCAGTGTGAAACAGACTGAGGTATTTGAGGCGGCAGAATACTTCGCAAGAATCGAAGGCATCCTGCCGGCGCCGGAGAGCTCCCATGCAATCCGCGCCGCCATTGACGAGGCAAACAGGTGCAAAGAAACTGGTGAGGAGAAGACCATCGTCTTTGGTCTCACCGGTACGGGCTACTTCGACATGGTGGCTTATGAAAAATTCCACGACGGCAAAATGAGCGATTATATTCCCACCGATGAAGAGCTTGCCATTTATCGCAGCAAACTTCCCAAAATTCAATAGCACACAGTCAAATCCCCGCAGCTTTCACTGCGGGGATACTTTTTCACTCCTATATTCCGCCTGACAGCCAGTCCGCCAGCCGGGCGAACTGCTCCAGGTTAAGGGCCTCTCCCCGCACGGTGGGAGAAAGCCCCATTTTTGCGAGAACCGCCCCGATCTCTTCCTTTGTAAAGCCAATTTCCGGTGAATTTCCCAGACTGTTTGTCAAGGTCTTACGCCTCTGGTTAAAAGAGGCCCGGATGAGCCGGAACATAAGCTTCTCATCCTTCACCTGCACCGGCGGCTCTTTATGGCAGGTTAAACGGATGACCGCAGACCCAACCTTTGGCCTTGGCATAAAACAGTTGGGCGGCACATTGGCTGCCAGATAAGTCTCGGCATAATACTGGACCGCCAGAGAAAGGGCTCCATAATCCTTGCTGCCTGGTCCGCTCTTCATTCGGTCGGCCACTTCCTTCTGCACCATGACCGTAATACTCTCCAAGGGCACATGACTCTCAAAAAGCCCCATGATGATCGGAGTTGTAATGTAATAAGGCAGATTCGCCACCACCTTGATAGGCCGTCCGCCGTTTTTTTCCCGGGCAAGCGCCGCCACATCCACCTTAAGAATATCCTCATTCAGAACAGATACATTCTCATAATCCGCCAAAGTCTCTGAAAGAATCGGAATCAGATTTTTGTCAATCTCCACGGCACAGACGCTGCCTGCCGCTTCCGCCAGATACTGGGTCATGGTCCCGATGCCCGGCCCGATTTCCAACACAAAATCCTCCTTCGTGATCCCGGCCGCCCGGATGATCTTATCAAGGACATGGGTGTCGATGAGGAAATTCTGCCCGAATTTTTTTTGAAAGACAAATTCATACTTCTGGATAATTTCTATCGTATTTCTGGGATTTCCAAGCTCTGCCATGGACTTACCTCTTTTCTCCTGCGTTCCGGTCACAAAACGCTTCTTCCGGCGAAAGCCGGTAAAAACGGCAGGCATTCTCCCAGGTGGTCCTCTTTACTTCCTCCTCCGAGACACCTTTTAGCTCTGCGATGGCCTTGATGACGTGAGGAAGATGCAAAGAAGAATTCCGCTTACCCCGGAACGGGACTGGGGCCAAGTACGGACAGTCTGTCTCCAGAAGCAGCTGTTCCAGGGGCATGTAAGAAACCACCTCTTTTAATCTGCGGCCATTGGCAAAGGTGATCACCCCGCCGACTCCCAGGTAATACCCCATGTTCAGGTATTCCCTGGCCAACTCCACACCGTAAGAAAAGCAGTGCATAACAGCAGAAAAATCCCCTCCCCCGGCGCTTTTTACCATCTCCAGTGTATCCTGCGCCGCCTCCCGGCTGTGGAGCACCACCGGCATCCCTGTCTCTTTCGCCAGAAAAAGCTGCCGCTCAAACCATTTCTTCTGGATGGGCCGGGCCGGCTCGTCCCAATGGTAATCCAGACCAATTTCACCAACCGCGACAATCTTCGGGTGGGCAAGAGCCTTCCTGACCTCCTCAAAATTTTCTTCGTCAAGTTCTTTCGTATCTGTCGGATGGATCCCCGCTGCTCCATACAGGAGCGGATACTGTTCTGCCAGTTCAATCGTCCTGTGGATGGAGAGCAGATTGCAGGCAATGTTCACCGCCCGGCCAATCCCCCGCTCCCAAAGTGAACCAAGAAGCGCGTCCCGGTCTTTGTCAAAGGCTATATCATCATAATGGGCATGGGTATCAAAAATCATAATTTCCTCTCTTATACCGTTAAAATATTGCCCTTCAGGCCAGGATAAAAGCTTTCCCCGCTCTCCGGATGGGTTAACACCCATTTATTCTTCATGCTAAGCAGCTTATCCTCCTCTGTCTTCTTTACATTTTCCTTTTCACTTGGAAAATTGGTTCCCGCAGGCAGCACGATAATGCACTGGAATACACTATCTCCCACACTGCAGGGCGCATAATGAAGTGTGTCGCTGTAAAGCATCACCGCCGTTCCCCCAGGCACGAGAAACGCCTCCGCATTGGCCAGGTCAAAGGAAGTCATAGAATCCATATCTTTGCGGCTCCCCAGCACCACAATCAGATCCGTCACGGCAATATCCATTTCCTCACCCCGGTGATATTCCAGGGTATCACACTTATGATTCCTTCCGTTGCAATAGCCGATCTGGATAGGCATCTCCCCATAGACCTGACGGCGGATGTCTTCTGCAATGTCAAGCGCCTCCGCTTCTTTGACAGACGGCTCATAAATCACTTCATCCGGCGCCGGAGTCGTCTTTCCCCAGGCTAAAAGCTTAGAAAAATCCATTCCCTTGATCACTGCTCCATATTTCTGGAATGCTTTGTCTGTTACCTTTTTAATTTCCATAAGTCTTCTCCTTGCATTATATATAGAATCTACAGGATTCCGGGGCCCCCCTCCGAATCAATACGGCCGCCGTGGACTTTTATCAGCATATCTCTGCACCGGAAGGCATATCCTTATCCGGTGTCATCAGGGCCAGGTTTCCTTCCCCATCTTCCGCACACAGAAGCATGCCCTCCGAGAGAAGTCCTGCCAGCTTAGCGGGCTTTAAGTTGGTGATAACCATTACTTTTTTGCCGATTACTTCTTCTGGTGTGTAGTGGGCCTTGATGCCGGATACGATTTGGCGCACCTGGCTTCCCACTTTCACCTGAAAACAAAGCAGCTTCTTGGATTTTTTCACCGCCTCACAGGCAATAATCTCCCCCACCTGGAACTGGAGCTTCCCGAAATCCTCAATGGAAACCTCCGGCTTTGCCTCGATATCCATTCCGGCCGCTTCTTCTGTCTGCTCTTTGGCTTTTTCTTCCTCCGGCTTTCCGAATTTCGCTTCCACATCCTTTAAGACCTCGTCCATGTCCAGACGGGCGAAAAGAATCTCCGGTTTCTCCGTGACCTTATTTCCTGAAGGATGGAGACCAAAGGTCTTAAGTTCATCCAGGCTCCGCTTCTTCCCATTGATCTGGGCCAGGATCTTTTTCGAGGTGGAGGGCATGAAGGATTCCAGAAGACTTGCACCCATACAGATCCCTTCCACCAGGTTGTAGAGTACCTCTGCCAGACGAGGCCTCTTTTCCTCGTCCTTTGCAAGAGCCCAGGGCATAGTCTCGTCAATATATTTGTTGCATCGCTTAAACAGAGTGAAAATCTCACTGATGGCATCAGCCACACGCAGCTCGTCCATCTTGGCGCTCACTTTTTCTGCGGTCTCACAGGCCATCTTTTTAAGCTCCCCATCCACAGGCTCCGCCACGCCAGTACTTTCCACCACGCCGCCAAAATATTTATTGGACATGGAAATGGTACGGTTCACCAGATTCCCCAGGGTGTTGGCCAGGTCTGAATTAAGCCGCTCCACCAGAAGCTCCCAGGAGATCACGCCGTCATTGTCAAATGGCATCTCATGGAGCACGAAATACCGCACTGCGTCCACGCCGAAATAATCCACCAGATCATCTGCATAGAGCACGTTCCCCTTGGACTTACTCATCTTGCCGTCCCCCTGTAAGAGCCAGGGATGGCCAAACACCTGCTTCGGAAGCGGCACTCCGAGAGCCATCAGGAAAATAGGCCAGTAGATGGTGTGGAACCGGATGATATCCTTTCCGATCAGGTGGAGGTCGGCAGGCCAGAATTTCTTAAACTGGTCACTGTCTTCCCCTCCGCAATTATAGCCGATTCCGGTAATGTAATTGGTCAGGGCGTCCAGCCACACATAGACCACATGCTTCTGGTCAAAGTCCACAGGAATCCCCCATTTGAACGAAGTCCTGGACACACACAGGTCCTGAAGACCCGGAAGCAGGAAATTGTTCATCATCTCATTCTTTCTGGACACCGGCTGGATAAACTCCGGATGGGCGTTGATATGCTCAATGAGGGCCGGAGCGTACTTGCTCATCTTAAAGAAGTATGCCTCCTCCTTGGCCGGCTGTACCTCTCTGCCGCAGTCGGGACATTTCCCGTCCACAAGCTGAGATTCCGTAAAGAAGGACTCACAGGGTGTACAATAAAGCCCCTCATAATGGCCCTTGTAAATATCTCCCTGGTCATAAAGTTTTTTAAAGATCTTCTGCACCTGGGCCTCGTGATCTGCATCTGTGGTGCGGATGAATTTGTCATAAGAGGTATCCATCAAATCCCAGATCCGTTTGATCTCCTTTGCCACATTGTCTACAAATTCCTTGGGCGTCACCCCGGCCTCTTCTGCCTTCAATTCAATCTTCTGCCCGTGCTCGTCGGTCCCTGTCTGGAAAAACACGTCATACCCCTGTTCTCTCCGGTAACGGGCAATGCTGTCCGCCAGGACAATCTCATAGGTATTTCCGATATGCGGCTTGCCCGACGTATAGGCGATCGCCGTCGTCATATAATAAGGTTTCTTTGCCATTTTCTATCCCTCCGTCAAAATAAACTGTTTTTCATTATACTACAGAATCTGCGGTTTGTGTGAGAAAATATTCCTGTACAGCAAAAAACAACCTTCTGTATTCATAGAAATATCTTTTACAGAAGGCTGTTTCTCCAATGCTGTTTTTACCAGCCGATATAGGCTTCAGGCCCGCTTCCCCCCGGTCCGGGGAAGATTTCATCCAACCGCTTCATCACTTCATCGTCCAGTTTAAGCTCCAGAGCATGGACGCTGGCCTCGAGCTGCTTTGGTGTCCTGCAGCCGCAGATCACAGAGGACACATTCGGATTGTTGAACTGCCAGGCAAGGGCCACCGCCGACATGGTCTCTCCCAACTCCTCCGCCAGACCTTTAAGTTTCAAAAGCCTTGCCCTGTTCTCCCCCTCATTCCAGGTCCCCAGGCTGTCGCTGTAGATGCTGTGGCCTGCGCCTCTGGTTCCCGGCTTCGGATTCAGGGCGTTTTCCGTGAGGAACCCTCCTGCCAGCGGCGCATAGGAGTTGAATGCGATCCCGAACTTCCGGCAGGCCGGCATGACCTCCAGCTCCGGAAGCCTGCAAAACAGACTGTATCTGTGCTGCTCTGCGATAAAGCCCAGGAAGCCCCGCTTTTTCGCCTCATATTTCGCTTCAACCAGATGGCGCGCCCCATAATTGCTTGACCCGACATAATAAGTCTTTCCCTGTGCAATGATGGTTTCATAAGCCCCGTAAATCTCATCCCAGTTGGTATTTTCTTCACAGTGATGGGTGGTGTACATTTCCACATGGTCCGTCTGCATCCGTTTCAGAGAAGCCTCCAGGGAACGGTAAATCTTAAAAGCGGAAAGTCCCATCTCGTCATTGGGCCCGTCCGGCGCATATTCCATGGGCTGGAAGCACTTGGTGTTCAGCACAAAGGACTCCCTCCGGCTGTCTCCCTGGCTGAAGTACCGCCCCAGCATTTCTTCTACGCGGCCCTTAAATCCCACTCCGCCTCCATACAGGTTTCCCGTATCCAGATAATTGATCCCATAATCTCTGGCCATATCCATGATCCGGAAGCATTCCTTCTCGTCATTGTATTTTCCAAAAGTCATGGTCCCAATGGCAATTCTGCTGACCTTAAGACCCGTATTTCCCTCTGCTACATACTGCATATGATGTTCCTCCTTCTCAATTTACGCCTAAATACAGGCGTTCTACCTCTTCATCGGCAAGCAGTCCTGCTCCCGTTCCTTCCATTTTTATCCGTCCCATCTGGATCACATACCCTTTATCCGCAACAGAAAGAGCCATACTGGCATTCTGTTCCACCAGAAGGATGGACACTCCCTGTCCCTTTATTTTCACAATCAGATCAAAGATCATATCCGTAAACAGCGGCGAAAGTCCCAAGGAGGGCTCATCCAGAAGGAGAAGCCCCGGGCTGCTCATGAGGCCTCTGGCAATGGCTAACATCTGCTGTTCCCCGCCGGAAAGGGTCCCTCCAGGCTGTTTCTGCCGCTCCTTCAGCCTCGGGAACAGCTCAAAAGTCCTCTCGACTCCCGCCTCCATTTCCCTCTTCGAAACTGTGTAGGCGCCGGCCTTCAGATTCTCATACACAGACATCTTCGGGAAGATCAGCCGGCCCTCTGGGCACAGCGCAACCTTTTTCCGGACGATCTGCGCAGGCTTAAGCTTCGTCAAATCCTCCCCGTCAAGCTCCACCACCCCGCCGACCGGTTTTTTCACCCCGGCTATGGTCTTCAAAAGCGTCGACTTTCCCGCCGCATTGCTTCCCACCAGAGCCACAATAGACCCTTTCCCAATCTCCATGGAGACATCCCAGAGAACCTGCACATGTCCATATGCTACATTCAGGTTTTTTATGGCTAACATCACGCACCTTACCTCCGTTTCCCCATGTAGACCTCAATCACCTTCGGGTTTGTACGCACCTCCTCCGGGGTTCCCTGGGTCAGCAGCATCCCATAATCCATCACGTACACATAGTCAGAAATATCCATGACCAGTTTCATGTCATGCTCAATCAAAACAATGGTATGTCCTCTGTCCTGCAGACAGGAGATGTAGCCCCGAAGCTCTGCCGATTCCTGGCTGTTGAGCCCGGCCGCCGGTTCATCCAAAAGAAGCAGCTTTGGATCACAGGCCAGGGCCCTTATGATCTCCAGCTTTTTCTGAATCCCGTAAGGCAGATTTTTACATTTGTGTTCTGCATATCCGCCGAATCCGAATTCCTCCAGAAGCTCTCCTGCCTTCTCCTCCATTTCCTGTTCCATATGCCGTTTCTTTTTTGTATGAAACAGGATGGACCATGCGGAAGCGGCAGAGACCCCCTGAAAGCCGGCGATCACATTCTCCAGTACTGTCAGCTCTTTAAAGACTCTCACGTTCTGGAAGGTTCTCGCCATGCCGATCTTCACGTATTCATGAATTTTCAAGTCATTGGTCCTTATGCCGTCAAAGCAGATATCCCCCGAATCCGCATGATAAAATCCAGTGATAATATTAAAAAGCGTGGTCTTTCCGGCGCCATTGGGACCGATCAGGCTGACAATCGAACCCTTTTTGATCTCCAGGGAAATATCATTGACGGCCTTTAATCCCCCGAAGGACTTGCATACATGCTCTATTTTCAGTATTGGTTCCATCTTATTCCCCTCACTCCGGCTTTCCTGCCCTGCGGACAGACAACCTTGCCTTTATAGATTCCAGCGAAATATTTTTCGCCTTGAAGAGCATGGCCACAATCAGGATCAGGCCATAGATCAGCTGATTCAGGGCGTCAAAGCCCCGAAGCAGCTCCGGCAGGATCCCGAGAAGCACCGCTGCAGCTATGGTCCCGTACATATTTCCCATGCCGCCCAGCACAACCATACACAAAAACAGATTGGATCTCACGTTGGCTCCCACCGACGGTTCGATAAACCGCATAAGATGTGCGTACAGCGCCCCGGAAAGCCCGGCAAAAAGCCCGGAAATGGTAAAGGCGATCACTTTTTCTCTCAGGATGTTCACTCCGCTGGTCTGGGAAACAATCTCATCATTTTTTATCATTTTCAACCGCAGGCCAAAGCTGCTGCGGATGATATTCCTGCTGGCCAAGACTGCCAGAATCAGAAACAAAAGGGTCATAAAATAATATTCCGTATAACCCTGGAACATAAAAGGCCCCAGTTTTGGACGCGGAATGGCGACCAGCCCCACATTCCCGTTGGTTAAGGAACTCCAGTTGACAATGATCAGACGGATGGCCTCTGAGAGCGCCAGGGTGATAACGGCGAGATAGCCCCCTGAAAGCCGCAGCGCCAAGATCCCCAGGACGGCTGAGACAAGCCCGGTGATCAGTGCGGCAAACACCATACATAAAATGACGGGGAGCCCCAGTTTTAAGGACAGCAGTGCGGACCCATAGGCTCCCACCGCAAAAAAGCCCGCCTGACCCATGGACACCTGCCCTGCCTCTCCTGAGATCATATTTAACCCAAGGGCAGCTATGATATAAATCATCAGCATGATCGCCACCCGGATCAGATAATCGCTGAGACCTGCGAAGGGAAAAATGACCAGGAAGACTGCCGCCGCCAGGGCTGCCGCTGTTTTTTTCTTTTTATCCCATTTTCTCATACTCAAACCTTCTTCTGCACTTTCCTGCTGAACAATCCGTCCGGCTTAATCAGTAAAATCACAATCAGAATCGCAAAGGCTGAGAAATCTCTCAGATTCGAAGTAATGTAACCTGCTGTCATGACCTCCGCAAAACTGATGATAAAGGCCCCCACAGCGGCTCCCCAGAGATTCCCGATCCCGCCGAGCACAGTGGCGGTAAAGGCTTTGATCGCCATGGTGCTTCCTACGGAAATATCAATTCCCCGGAAGTTCATACAGGACATGATCCCCGAAAGACAGGCAAGGGCAGAACCGATAAAGAAGGTCATCGCAATCACCGAATTGACGCTCATCCCCATTAACTGCGCCGCGTTCTGATCCTGTGCCACAGCCCTCATGCTCATTCCCATCTTTGTCCTGTTCACAAAAAAAACTAAAATCGCCAGGACAAGGGCCGTGATCCCTATGATGATCATCTGTGTGACGTTGACATTCACGTTTCCGATCCGGAATACCTTTCCCTCAAAGAACAGAGGATACTGTCTGGTCGCGGAACCCATCACAAGGAACATCAGCTGCTGCAGCACGGTGGAAACACCGATCAGGCAGATTAATCCTGCAAATTTCGGCATCCCAGCGTCCCGCAGCGGTTTTACTGTCAGCCTCTCATAGATCACTCCCACAAGGCCCGTCGCCGCCATGGCAAGCAGGAATGCCAAGAACCAGGGAATCGCCGGAGCCGCGGTGACGATCATAAAATACAGATAAGCCCCCACCATGAAGACCGTACCGTGTGCGAAATTGATCAGCTCCAGCACTCCGTATACCATGGAATATCCGATCGCAGTCAGCGCATATACTGCCCCCAAGGCCAGGCTGCTGACCACAAGCTGCATAAAATAAACCATATTGTCCCCTTCCCTACCTGCAGACCTCCTCTTTATGAGATTGCCGACATGAAATAGTCAGACCGGCAATCTCCGGTGATCCGTGGTTAATTAATGCACCTGTAAGCTCCGTCTACAATCTCGCTGATGAAAAAGGCCTCTCTTTGTACCTTCCTGTTGGAATCAATCTGATCATCAAAGATTTTTCCTTCTGTGGAACTGTAGCCTGCAAGCGTATCGTGGAAGGACTGGCGGTCTGTGGCTCCTGCCTCGATAATCCGGATAATCATATTTCCGCACTCATAGGAACCGGACCCCATCAGACTGGGGTAATAACCGTTCTTCTCATAAAAATCCGTCGTAAACTTCTTGACATTTTCATCCGTTGTGTCCGGTGTGATCATACTCGCCACATATACATCTGTTGTGTCCGTGTCTCCAAGGGCGTCCAGCAAATACTGATTGTAGCTGTCCGGAGACAAAAACAGTTTTGTCTCGATCCCAAGATCCCTGGCCTGCATGATCATCGCAGAAGAATCCGCATAGGAACAGAAAATGCCGATCACATCCGGATTGTCCTTATTAACCTTCTGAAGCAGGGAGGTAAAGTCTCTGGTCTGTCCGCTGATGAATTTGTCGCTGGCAATGACCTCCCCCCCGAATTCGGGAGCCGCCTCGGTGACTGTGTCCAGAATGATCTTACCGTTGTCTCCGTCGATCACGATCATCCCGATGGTCTTTGCTCCCAGCTCTTCACAGGCAATCTTTGCCCAGCTTCTGTACTGGCTTCCCGCATCCGGGCAGAACATCCAGGTCCAGCTTCCTGCATCCGGAATAGCCATGGAGCTTGCACTGGGAGAAAACTGGACCATGTTGCCGTCGTAAATGGGAGCGCCGGCCATGGTCGCTCCGCTTGCAAAGGAGCCAATGGCTGCAATGTACTTTTTGTCCGAAACGATTTGCTGTGCGATATTGGCCGCCTCTGTCGGGTCATTTTTATCATCAAACCGTTCCACTTCTATGGTATGGCCCTCATATCCACCGGCACTGTTAAACTCCTCAACAGCCATCATCAGGGCATTGTACCCTTCTTCTCCCTGATTGGCATAATCCCCTGTCAGCGGAGTCGCATAGGCCACATAATAAGGTTCTGCGTCCCCTGCCTCTGATTTTTTAGTTTCTTCCTGTTCTGTTTTAGTTTCTTCCTTCTCTGATGCCCCTGCCTCAGTTTCTTTTTTTGCCTCTGTCTCTTTTTTATCTCCTCCATTCCCGCAGCCGGCAATGCTTAACGCCAGAGAAATCCCCAACACGATACTGATTAATCTTTTTTTCATCGCTCCGCCTCCATAAGATTCTGTAGGTTTCCTGTTTTATTAACAATTGTGTGTCTTACGCCGCGTATGATGATAAATCACTATATTTTCACCCGTATTTCAACACATTTTTTCTCTTTTCGACCCTTATTTCAAAATTTGCGATTATCAATCTTTAAGTAATCAGATTATATGGATTGTCAATCGCATATATAGTCCTATTTTTTGTAATAATGATAGTAGAAGACGGATTTTATGGATTCCTAATCACATATCAATCCCTGACAAATTCCAAGGAGGACCTTATGAAAAAACAAGAATTACTGGATATTCTACATACAAATATCATAAAATTACTCAATGAAACAGAAAATGGCTATTCCATGAGAGGGCTCAGCACTGCAATCGAACGGTCGGAGGGATATATCCAAAAAATGCTGGTGGGTAAATTCACGCCCTCTTTAGATACCCTCATCGACATCAGCAATTACTTCGACATTCCCGTCTGGGCGCTGTTGATCGACGGCAAGTTTTCCTGCCAGCTGATCCAGCATATTAACACCCAGTTATTTCTTCTTCCCAAGGAATCCCTGACCCTTGTCCTGGAGCTGGTCACACTGCTCAACAAGGTAAAATACTAAAAATAGCCGCTAAAAAATCAGCAGAATCCGCCGCCTTCTCCCACAAAACGTAGACAATTTCCGCTCCATCGTCTATAATAAAACTTGGACGACTATTCTATCCTTTTGATGAATATGGTTATAAAAACACAGCAATAAGGAGGACCTTATGAAAAAACGAGTCAACCGCCTGCTGGCTCTTCTCCTGGCCGCCGCTCTGTCTTTCTGTACTATAAGCTGCGGCGCGGGCCAGACGCCGCAGGCAAAGGAAGACGAGCATCAGCGGTTTACCGAGTTTTCCGAAGAATTATTCTGCTCGGAGCTTCTCGAAAACACCATCAATCTGCACTATATTCTGGCCTACCCGGAAAACTATGGCATCGATGATTATGAGGTGGTCCTGCCCACTGTCAGCACCGATTCAGAGAAAAAAAATTATACCGCCTCCCGTGAAGTTTTAAAAGAGCTTCAGTCCTTTGATTACAAGCTTCTTCCTGCGGACGACCAGCTTACCTATGATGTACTGAAGGAATATCTGGAAACCTCCCTGGAAGGAGAAGATTTTTATTATTTCGATGAACCCTTTTCTCCTATCATGGGCTTCCAGGCGAACCTCTCCATCACTTTAGCTGAATACACCTTCCGTCGGGAGCAGGATGTGCAGGATTACCTAAAGCTGCTTGAACTGATCCCGGCCTATGTGGACTCTCTAATCACACTGGAAAAGACCCGTTCCCAAATGGGCTATGCCATGCCGGATACCACCATCGACGATGTTTTTGACAGCGTCCAGGAATTTATCAATTCCGGAGATAATAATATTTTCCTCACCTCCTTTGAAGAACGCCTGGAGGGACTGGCTGACCTTTCTGACAAAAAAAGAGCAGACTACATCTCCAGGAATCAGGATATTTTAAATAATCAAATTATCCCTTCCTACAAAAAAATCGGCCGCTGCCTCCAGGAAGTCCGCGGGACGGCAGAAAATGTCCAGGGCCTCTGCCACACAGAGGGCGGCAGTGATTATTACGCTTACCTTTTGAAAAGTATGGTAGGATCCGGACACTCTCCGGAAGAAATTCTTGCCCTCGTCGAAGATCAGATCCAGCAGGATCTGACAGAAATGATGATGATTATGAGCTCCTCCCCGGAGCTTTTGGAAAGCTTTGACGGTTCCATCCCGGAAGACCGGACGCCGGAAGAGATTCTGGAATATCTGGCCGAAGCCATGAGGGAAGACTATCCGGAACTCCCTGTGGAAGCCGCCTATCAGATCAAGTATGTCCCGGAATATATGGAGGAAAGCACCAGCCCAGCTTTTTACCTGACGCCTCCTTATGACCTTCCTAACGAAAATACCATTTATATCAATAATTCCTCCACGGATGAAAGCTCTCTGTTTTCCACTCTGGCTCATGAGGGCTATCCCGGCCACCTGTATCAGATGGTCTACGCTTCGGCCACCTTCTCCAATCCCATCCGGAGCCTGCTCTCCTATCTGGGGTATTCTGAGGGCTGGGGGCTTTATGTGGAGCATGAATCCTATGGCATGAATGACAAACTGACTTCCCAGTCAGAGAACATTGCCGCCCTGTACCGGCTTAATTCCTCCGTCAGTATCGCCGTCCATGCCCTGGTTGATCTGAAGGTCCATTACGAGGGCTGCAGCCAGGAGGAAATCCGGACACTCCTCTACACTTATTTTGGTGAGCTTGATGGGGAAGCCGTCCAGGAGCTCTATGACCTGATCGTCAGCGAACCGGCCTATTATCTGAAATACTATGGGGGATATCTGGAGTTTCTGCTGCTCAGAGAAAAGGCAGAAGACCAGCTGGAAGAAAAGTTTGACTTAAAGGAATTCCACAAATTCCTTCTGGATATGGGGCCCTGCGCCTTCCCCACCATAGAGGCCTATATGGATGACTGGATTGAAGAACAAAAGTAGAAAGGAGACACTATGAAAAAACGACCGGATGAACTTTGGAGGGACAGGAGACATATTCTCTGGTTTCCCTTCTCCTTTGACAGATATTACATTGCAAACGGGCGGCTTTACTGCCGCCACGGCCTGCTCCGCCAGGATGAGCATGAATGCCTGCTTTACCGGATTCTGGATATTTCCCTGCGCCGGACCCTTGGCAACCGGTTCTGCGGCACCGGAACCATCACCCTCCGGACCACTGACGCCTCCGACCCGCTCTTAATCTTAAAAAACATTAAAAACAGCCGGGCCGTCAAGGAAATGCTCAGCAATCTAATCGAAGATGAGCGGACCAAAAAAGGGATCACCGGTCGAGAGGTCCTCACAAACAGTGGTATGATGGACCGAAACGGAGACGGCCGCATCGACATTGACGATTTTCTCTGAAACACAGCAGACAAAAACCACCGGCGCTGACCGGTGGTTTTTTTGACAGAAAATTTATTTCGACGCCCTGTAATAGTTGATCAGGCATCCGTCCAGGATGATCTGCCGCTCGTCGTCGGTCAGCTCTCCCATCTTCAGTGTAAACTCCCTCATGCCGTCTCCGGCCACATATGCAGAGATCTGTGTCCTCTTCTGCTCTACCGCCGCTTTGATTCCGGGAACAAAAATCCAGTCGCCGTTTTTAAAAGGAAGCGCTCCCTCATCTACCAGGAAGGGAAGCATCCCCCAGTTGATCAGATTGGAACGGTAACGCTTGGTGGCATAGCCGTTCGCGATGTTGGCCCAGCCCCCAAGGACCTTCTGGCAGGATGCCGCCTGTTCCCTGGCAGAGCCGTCCCCCGGCTTCACCGCAAAGATCGTGCTGCCGATGCCAGTATTCTCCCGGCTGGCATCCGCGTATTTTGTCCGGACTGCGTCCATAATCCCATGGACCTCAGGCAACGCGCTGCAAGGTTTTTCTCCGTTTATTCTGGCCTTTTCCGCCGCCTGTACTTCTTTGGCCCGTCCCACATAAGCCGGGTCCTTTCTGGACAGGGTAAACTCCGCCAGTCCCAGAGGATTGGAACGGTAAGAGGAGGTCTCGCCGGAGGGAATCAGCTCGTCCGTGGTGGTTACCGGGTCATGAATCTCGGAAACCACTTTGAGAAGCAGATTATCCGTCAGCGCCGACATGGCAGGCCAGTCCTTGATGTTTGGTCCAAAATGAATCTCCACAGAAGGATCCGCCTGTCCCTTGCTGTCAAAGACCCTGTTCTCATAAATGGTCTTGTCAAAATAATATTTCGGCTTCGTGTAATTCACATCCAGCTCCGTCGCCGGGGTCAGGCAGCCCTTGTTTGCAGCCGTCGCCGCAATAGAGCGGGCATCCATGAGCGCCACGGAAGCAATCTGGCCGCTCTGAAGCTTAGAGCCCTCCCTGTTGGGGAAGTTCCTGGTGGAATGGCGGATGCTGAACGCGTTGTTGGCCGGCGTATCCCCTGCGCCGAAACAGGGACCGCAGAAGGCAGTCTTCATCACTGCTCCCGTCTGCAGAAGCTTTGCCGCCGCGCCGTTCTTGATCAGCTCCATATAGACCGGCATACTGGCCGGATACACACTCAAGGTAAAGGCCCCGTTTCCGATGCTGGCGCCGTCCAGAATGTCCGCCGCGTCACAGATATTCTCAAAGCCGCCGCCTGCACAGCCGGCGATAATACCCTGTTCCACATAGAGCTTTCCATCCCGTACTTTGTCTGCCAGGGAGAACTCCACAGCTCCTCCCAGGCTCACCTTCGCCCGCTTTTCCACATCCGCCAGCACGTCGCCGAGATTGGCGTTGACTTCTTCGATGGTGTAGGTATTGCTGGGATGGAAGGGCATGGCGATCATGGGCTTCACTTTACTGAGATCCACTTCTACGATCCCGTCGTAATAAGCCACCGCGCCGGGAGCCAGTTCTTTATACTCCTCCGAACGCCCGTGAATCTCATAAAACTCTTTAATCTCCCCGTCTGTCGGCCAGATGGAAGAAAGGCAGGTGGTCTCTGTGGTCATCACATCCACGCCGATCCGGAAATCCGCACTGAGATTTGCCACACCGGGGCCCACAAATTCCATGATCTTATTATTGACATACCCGTCCGCAAACACAGCGCCAATGATGGCCAGTGCCACGTCCTGGGGGCCAACCCCCTTCTCTGGCTTCCCGGTGAGATAAATACCGACTACACCAGGCATGTTGATGTCATAGGTTTTATTTAAAAGCTGCTTCACAAGCTCCGGACCGCCCTCGCCCACTGCCATGGTGCCAAGGGCTCCGTAACGGGTATGGCTGTCAGAGCCAAGGATCATCTTCCCACAGCCCGCCAGCATCTCCCTTGCATACTGATGAATCACGGCCTGATGAGGCGGCACATAGATTCCGCCGTATTTCTGCGCACAAGTCAAGCCAAACATGTGGTCATCCTCATTGATCGTCCCCCCCACTGCGCACAGGCTGTTGTGGCAGTTGGTCAGCACATAGGGGATAGGGAATTTCTCCAGCCCGCTGGCCCTGGCTGTCTGAATGATTCCCACAAAGGTAATATCATGGGATGTCAGCTTGTCAAATTTGATCTTTAATTTATCCATATTTCCAGACGTATTGTGAGCCGCCAGAATGCCATAAGCCATGGTATCCCTCGCCGCCTCTTTTTTGTCCGGACAGACGCCCAGCTTTGTCTGAAGCTTCGCCGCGCAAGTTCCATCATCTGCGACCAGCTCCGTACCATTTAACAGATAGGCGCCCCTCTCCCAAACTTTAACCATTGTTCGTCTCCTCCTTAAGAGATGTCATTTCCTATCCCATTATGGTGTAATTTGTCCGGTAAGTCAAGTGTTTTCACAGGCACAGCACTGGAAAAGAATGCTGTCATGGGAGAACAAAGAATCCTGCTTGCAGGATTCTCCGCCGCAGTGCGATCCTCGCGGAGCGTTTTTACTTTATAGAACGCAGTTTCCTATAAAGCAAGAAAACGGCAGAACCCCGAAGGGTCCCGCCGTACCAAAAGTGATCAGTTAATCTCGTTTTCTTTTATAATTCTTTCCTGCATACAGCGCCAGAACAACAAACGCTGAAAGGCTGCCAAAGAGCCAGGGGAATGCATTGGTATTATCACCGGTGGCTGCCCCCGCTGTCCCTTTCCCTGTCGTCTCATTCTTTTTTAACGGAGTCTGCGTACTCCCCGAGGAGGCAGGCGCCATCTTCTCCGTCGACATAACGATCACATAATCCGAAGCATGGCTGAATGTCAGGCCCACAGAGCCGTCCTCACGGACCCGCCCGGCATCGATGAATACCATTTTTCCTTCGCTGTCATGATAGAACAGATTGCCGTAGCGGCCTGCATATTCCTGCCCCATATTAACCGTCAAGGTTGCCTTGAAGCCAAAATCGCCCTCATGCATCAAAGATAACTGCCGTACCGGATTTTCTCCGGCCAAATTCCGGATCGTGGAGGTGGGTATTTCCTTCGTATCCATAACCACCTGCATATTGATATCCTTCAGGTTCGAAGCCAAGATATCTTTTCCGTTGATGGTCCAAGTATAGCCGCCCATGTCAAGCTGGATATCCACATCCTTTCCCTTGGCTGCTTCCAGAAGCTTCGCGGGAACCACCGTGGCGTCTTCCATATCTACTACAATTACAGACCCCTCTGCCGCAGCCTCCACCTGTCTTACCAGCTCCTTGACCTTACTCTCTGGAATCGGATAGGCCGGCCGCTCCGGCTCTGTGGGTTTCTCTGGTTCTGTCGGGGCCTCTGGCTCTGTGGGCCGCTCCGGTTCCGTCGGAATCTCTGGTTCTGCCGAGACTTTCTTTCCATAACCTTTGAAAACCATATCTCCTGTCACAGTAAAGGTATCTGCAGCAGCTCCTTCCGGCCGAACCACCCAGGTCACCTCGCTGTAGCCCTCAAAGCTCTTTGGCATGGTGACGGTTTCTCCCTTTTCCGCTGTCTGGCAGACTATCGTCTCACAACCATAATCACCCCAGAACTCCTCTTCCGCATACCGGGGGTCAATGAGGTAGCGAACCAGGCAGTTCTCATAAACTGCAGTTGCAGCAACATAGGAGCCATTCTCCAACTCATCAGCCGAGACACTCCATTCTTTGAACCGGAGCCCCGGATACATCTCAGGCAGAGGCCGGCTGTTCAGCAGCTTGGCCAGTTCTTCCAGCGTGGCATCCTCATCCATAACAGCTGCTTTCATAGTGCCCCAGCTGCAGTAGTCACCGTTGGTCTCGTAATAAGAAGTTGTGACACTTAAAACAAGTTTCCCTGAATATTTCGCAACGCATTGAATCCATTCGTCACGTCCAAGGACCGCGCCGGCATCCTGGTTTTTATTCTTGTCTTCCCAGGCCTCAAAGTCATATTCTTCTGTCCCGTCCTCCGGCCGGAAGGATTTAAACCCTTCCATGAACTCCTCATAAGTGGTCTTTGGTTCTATAAGTATATACTGATTATTCCATACCATTTGACCTTCTTTGTTTACATAACCATAGTTTACATTTACTCGGCTTTTATCGTACTTCGCATAGACAGATAGATGAAATTCCGTAGTTAACTGAGTATCCTCCGTAATCTCATTTTCCGACCAGTCTTCCCAGCCAACCTGCTTCATCTCCGGATATACTGATTTCATCTCCGGAAATTCGATTCCTGCCTCCTTCAATGTCTGGCCCTTCTGCGCGATTACCCTCTGTTCCGGCATAGCTTCCCAGCTACCGTACTCATTCCGTATATGAAAAGTGACAAAAGCCAATTCTTTATCATATTTCGCGTAGACAGTCAAATAAGAATCCCCAAGTAACTGGGTATCTTCCGTAATCTCATTTCCGCTGTCCCTCCAGCTTTCCCAGCCAATCTGCTTGAGACCAGGATAAGCAGATTCCATCTCCGGAAATACAATCCCTGCTTCCTTTAAGGTCTGACGCCTCTGGACCATTACTTTTTGTTCTGGCTTTTCCTCCCAATTACCGTCTGCGTCCCGCATATAAAAAACGACAGTAAGCTCATTTTGGGGATTTACAAAAGTATTTCCATTGTAGACCTGCACATAGTAGGGATAATTTCCCTGATATAAATTGGAGCTTGCATAATTTCCAGCCAAATCCTGTATATCAATGCTTGAAATATACCATTCGCAAGGGTACATATCTGCATCCACCTCAAAGACGCCATGGTAAGCCTCGTCTTCCGCATCATAAGTTAAATAAACTGTTTTCCATCCATCATCAATATCTGCCGCTGCAGAAAAATATACATAGGCCGAAGATTCGTCTAAGCCAACATTATCTGTTGCCTTCACGGTAACTGTCACTTTGTCCCCAGCCCGGAGAATCTCTCCGTTTTGCTCCAATTCTACGGAAGTGATAACCGGCGGTTCCTTGTCCTCTGCCACCTCCTCACTCCATTTCATCGTAAAGCTATAGTTCTCAATATTGTCCAATTGCAGCTTCACATCTCCGCCCACACGGCTGACATAAATCTCCGTCAATGTCCATGTGCCGTCACCGAAGCTGGACCACAGGGTACTTGTATAACGATTACTCTCCCATTCCTTGTACAAATCCAATACATTGCTTGCATCTGCATCGCTGTTCCAAAACCGCGCGCAAACACGCTCTTCCTCCAACGCTGTATCCATCACCATGGTCATGGATACAACATCGCCTACATCCAGGGTCTGGCCATTCTGCTCAAAATTAAACTCTGTAATTTTGATCTCTCCTGTCTCAGCCTCCGTGTTGAACCAATATAAGTAATTTCCACTGTCATCCTGAGACTTCCAGTCTGCGTAATTACCCCATTTATCAACCACTCTGATTCCGGAAATATAAGCCTTTCCTGTTCCTACTGCTCCAAGGGTCACTGTACCTTCCCATTGTTTTGCACTCTCGTTATAAGAAAAAGAGAAGCTTTCGCTGATGCCGCCGCCATCTGTATATATCGTACCGCGTATCTCCTGAATTCCGCTGTCCGCATCATAAGCCTTCACATGCAGCTCTACCGTATCCCCCTTTTTCAGAGTCTTTCCCTGCTGTGGGAATTCCACATTCTCAATTACAGGCTTGTTGACATCAGCCTTCTCTTCTGCCTGAGGCTGTACGCTGGCCTCTGTCTCCTCATTTTTTGTCTCCTCCGGCTCCTGCTCTGTCTCCGCAGCTTTCGTCTCTGCGCTTTCTTCTGCCGCCGCATTCTCTTTTTCGCCCGCTGTTTCCTCTGCCGCTGTACCCTCTACATCTGCCGCCGCATCCTTTTCTTCACCCGGGGCTCCTTCCTCTGTCGCTTCCCCGGCCGCCTCCATCTTGTCATTTTCCGCCGCCGGCTGCTCTGCGCTGCTTTCCTCCGCTTTTACAGCCGCTTCTGCGACTCCTGTTGACGACTGCTCAGTCTCTTGCGCATGGGCAATCCCACCCAATGTCTGGTAAAGCAGTGCCACAGTCAAAAAGAGTCCTAAAAACCTTCGTTTCACTTTAACCGCTCCTTCCCCCTATTTATTTTTTACCTGTTATCCGGAGGGTGCCGGACAAAAAAATCAGGTCATTGGGCCGTATAAAACGCCAATCACCTGACTCTGGCTTATTTCTAATAATAATTATACATACAATCTTTGTCAATGCTTTCTGGTAAATTTCTGGTAAAAATATTTTTTATTTAACAATTTATCAGTTTTATATATATAAACTATATGGCGTTTTATTCCTCTCCTATTCTGCCTTCGGATCTTTGTTCCGCCAGCGAAGACCGCTGCTCTCCAGTTCCTCCAGGGCCTCTTGCAAAAATCTCGCCTCTCGCTCCGCTTCGCCCTCCCCTACTTCTCCGACAACAGAAGCACAGCCCCCCTCCTCTCCGGCAGCATCGGCAGAAGAAAACTCTTCATCCAAAAACCCCAGATCATCCTCCGTCTCCCCAGAAGCATTTTCCGAAATCCCGTTCCCGGCAGCATCCTCCTCTGGCTCAAAGACCCCGTCCATTTCCTCTTCAAAGTCTTCTCCCAGGGTCTCTTCCGGCTCCTCTTCCGCCAGTTCAAGCTGCACTGTCACCTGAAACAGATCGCCGTTTAAATAAATTTCAAAGGCGCCGCCCTGAATCTCGGTCAGACTTTTGGCAATGGAAAGCCCCAGGCCGCTCCCCTCTGTCGTCCGGGAAGTATCCCCTCTGGTAAACCGTTCCGTCAGTTCTTCCGGTGTAATATTAAGCTGTGATTCAGAAATATTCTTCATCATAAAAGTGGCGTAATCATCCACTTCCACCACACTGATATAAACTCTGGTCCCCGGCATGGCATATTTCTTCGTATTCTGGAATAAATTTTCCAGGATCCTCCACACCCGCCTTCCGTCCGCAATCACATGAAGGGAGTATTCCGGGAAAGATGTCACAGGAGTCAGGCCCCTCTCCTGAAACTTTTCTGAAAATTCTCCGCAGGCCTGCTTCACCAGCTCTACAAAATTGATCCGTTCCAGCTGCAGATTGATATTGCCAGAACTGGCCCTGGATGCCTCCACCAGATCTTCCGTCAGATTCTTAAGCCGCTGGGATTTCTGATCCAAAACCTCCAGATACCGTTTCAGCGTCTCATCCTCTATATTCTCCCGCTTCATCAGATCCACATAGTTAATAATAGAAGTAAGAGGCGTTTTGATATCATGGGACACATTTGTGATCAGATCTGCTTTCATCCTCTCACTCTTTACAGCCGTGTCCACCGCATCCTGAAATCCGGCGCCGATATTATTGACTGCCTCCACCAGCCGCTTGTCGTCAGCGAGCATCCCCTCGTCGCTGATCACATATTCCAGATCCCCTCCGGAAATCCGTTCCACACCTTCCAGAATCCGCCTCCGGCTGATAACTGCCCACAAAATCAGTCCCGCCGCTGCCACCTGTACGCCCACGAAGACGATAATACCTGTCACATAGAAGAAAAATGATCCCCAAAAACGGTTGATAGTGATAAACATACATAGAGGGATCGTAATCACCCAATACACAATAATCACTGCTGCCGTTTTCCCGCTGGTGGGCCAGTTGCGGATCAAAGCTCTTCCCCATTTTCTGATGACAGCACACATTTTCCTTAAAAGGCTGTTTTTCCACACGATCCCAGCCTTCAGCCGTTTTACCAGGCTAAAAAATCCAATCAGTCCGATGATGACAGAAATTGCCACAGACACAATCTGCATCACTGTGTAAATGTGCCGCGAAGTAAAAAAGCTTTTGGCAAAAATCCCTGCCAGCCAGCCGCACAGAGAGACAAAAATTATAATCCCCCCTATGATCAGAAAAGCGGCCGGTTCTGTGGGCCATCGGTCAAATTTATCCAGGCAGATTTCCTCATGCCCCTCTCTGTGCCCCACCGAAGCCATCAGATAAATGAAAAACAGAATACTTCCTACCATTCCGATGACAATAGCAAACAGGGATAGAAGGAGCACCGGCCGGCACCGGGCAAATCCCTCTGCCATCAGCTTATAATCATCCGCCACCAAGTACCTGGTATCCAGCCCAATCGTGAAAGAGGCTCCAGAATGGACCCCCACCAGCGACGAAGCCAGGTAATCCAGGTTCCACAGATTCAGATCTGTCTTAGTAAAATTACTCTTGATAATATGAGTGTCATTGTCATAAGAAATATATTTTTCAAAATTACTGATCTCATCCGCATTGGTCTCATCGTTGGTCTGCCTGAGGAGAGAGCTCTCTTCATAGATCAGATAACGCAGATTCGTTTTCTCCGTATCGAACCGGTTCGCCAGCTCATAATATCGGTTTAAAAGGTCTATCCCCCGTTCATACAAATCCGCCAGGGCGATTTCCTCATACTGAACCTCTTTCTGCTGCAGGAAATCATAGGTCACCAGACAGGTCTGCCCCGGATAAATGGAAATCTCCGCCGTTGTCTTTAAGACCACCGTCATAATCTGCCCGGCTCCTGTCATGTCCAGCCTGTTGACAAGCACTAAACGTTCCGCATCCGAAAGCCCGTACCAGTTCTGTTTTGCCGCCCGGATCTCTTCCTCCCCATAACCGATTGCTTCCAGCCTCTCCCCCAGCTCTTCCTCATACATCTCCAGATTCGCATGGATATAATCGAGAATGGTGCCGCCTTCCATAACATCTGTGCCAGCTGTCCCGAGATCAACGGTCCCATCCGAAATCTCCTGTTCCCATTGTTCTGAGTCCGTTTCCACCAACTCCCCACTGTCTGCGGCTTCTTCCTGCTGTACTTCCGCCACGCCCCTCCATGCAGCGCTTTCCTGCATGATGTTTTCCAGATCCTGGATACACAGATAGTACTGGATGCCGTTGATCTCCACATTATATAAGGCTTTCTTTCTGTTTTCCTCATCAGACTTGGTAAAAAACTGGGAGAGGGAGGCATAGGCAAAAATATCCTCGGTATCTCGCAGAATCTTCTGTTCCAGGGTCGCCGTATTTTCAAACCGGCCCGTCTGAATCAGTTCCTTCTTGCTGTAGAGATAACTCCCGAAATTATTGACATAATAAAGGCCCGCCCCTCCGGCCACCGTTATACACATAAACAGGACAAAAAGCAAGACTGCTCCCAGTTTCTTTTTCTGCGTATATCTGCGCACCTTCATGGCAGGCCCTCCGTTTTTTAAAGCTTTTCTACCTTATAGCCCACGCCCCAGACCAC
>JAAWBT010000029.1 GCA_022792835.1 Lachnospiraceae bacterium
ACGACTGCAGAATTTATTGATGCGATCAAAGAGTTAAGCGTGTTAGAGTTAAATGAGCTGGTAAAAGCTTGTGAGGAAGAGTTCGGTGTATCTGCAGCAGCAGGTGTTGTCGTGGCGGCAGCAGGTGCAGGCGCAGCGGCTGAGGAAGAGAAGACGGAGTTCGACGTTGAGCTGACTGAGGTTGGCCCCAACAAGGTTAAGGTTATCAAGGTGGTGCGTGAAGCTACCGGTCTTGGCCTGAAAGAAGCGAAGGAAGTCGTAGACGGCGCTCCCAAGGTTGTGAAAGCTCAGGCTACGAAGGAAGAGGCTGAGGATCTGAAGGCAAAGCTGGAAGGCGAGGGTGCAAAGGTTACTCTGAAATAATCAGCTCTGGCAAGAATAAAAAAGGAGCAGTCACTTTAACGGTTAAAAAACTGTGGAGTGACTGCTCCTTTTTTATGCACAGGGGAGCACAATTTGTTTCAGCTTCCAGGATCTTAAATGTGCAGTATGGCGGCTCCTTGTGCAATTTGACGAGGGCTGTCAGACTGGGGCGACGGCACTTCCGCGGATGATCAGTTCGCCGCTTAAAAGTACCTTGGCCGGGGGGGTGTCAGGGTGAGTCAGCTTGTAATGGAGAAGCTGTGCTGCCATAGAACCCAGTTCTTTGCAGGGAATCCGTACAGAGGTCAGAGGCGGGGAACAGATGGAGCTGAAGGAAATGTCATCAATCCCGATGATCGAGCAATCTTGAGGGAGATGCAACCCTTTGTCCTTTAAAGCGCGGCTGCACCCCAAGGCGATCATATCATTATCGGCAAGCAAGGCGGAAGGAAAAAGAGTTCCTTTTTCCAGAAGGTGGTACATTTCTTCGTAAGAGCCGGTCATGGAGGGAGTCAGGGAATAAATATGTTCTTCTCTTAGACACAGGCCCAGCCGGCTTAAGGCGTTGCGGTAGCCGCACATGCGGGAATGGAAATTTCCAGTATCCATGGAACTGTGGAGATATCCGATCTCCCGGTGGCCCAATTGGTAAAAATAGTCTACGATTTTTTCTGTGATTTCTTCATTATTCATAGTGACACAATTTAAAGACCGGCCGGGAGCGGGGGTGTCTATCAAAATAACTGGTGCGGAAAGAGCTTCAAAAAAAGGTAAATCCGCAGCATCAAGTTCTGTTCCCAGTACGACAATTCCGTCCATGGGTTCCGCAGATACCCGTGAGTATATCTCCTCTCGGTTTTCCGGACCAAAGACTGTGATCACCAGGTCAAATCCCAGTTTACGGCACTCTTCTTCCAGAGAATCAATAATTGACGAGACAAAATTCCCGTTTTCGTCTACCAGGATAGCAGAATTTTTGTATTTCAGAAAGCGAATGCTTCTGGGAATCCGCTCTGTGGTCTTTCCATGCCCTGTAGAGCTTTTTCGAATCCTGTAACCGTAATTTTCCAAAACGGAAGTGATCCTGGTGCGGGTAGCCTCGCTGACCCCTTTTTTGCTGTTTAAAACGAAGGAGACAGCGGCCGGTGAGACTCCAAGCTCGGCGGCGATATCCTGTAATGGTTTTTTGCTTTTCATGATTTCTCCCCAATATTAAAAAAGGCAAACACTATATTTTAGAAAAAACTATAGCATAAAAGGAACTTAAAAGCAAGCGATTTTTAGTAAATTCTAAAAATTAAGGAAAAAGTCAAAGGTGATTAGGGCATAATGGATAAAAAGAGTTGAAATAAAGAATAAAAATAAAAAAACATGACAAAAGATTGTTGACAATCAGAAAGGAACTTGTTACTATAAACACAAAAGATATAGCAAAAGAACTAAAAAATTTAGCTGCGCTCTGTGAAATGGAAGGAAAGATTTGGAAGAAAAGTTTTCCCAAATTATTCAAATGACGCAGCAGGTGTGTCAGGAGGAGGAAATCATGAAAAAAATTATCAATGCGCCAGAACATTATGTGGATGAGATGTTGGAAGGGATCTATGTGGCTCATCCGGATCTGGTGACTTATGTGGCGGATGATCTGCGCTGCCTGGTAACTGCAAATAAGAAGGAAGGGAAAGTTGGGATTGCCACAGGGGGCGGTTCCGGTCACCTTCCTCTCTTTTTAGGTTATGTGGGGAGAGGCATGTTAGACGGCTGCTGTGTAGGCGATGTCTTCCAGTCTCCCAGCTCTGAGCAGATGCTGGCGGTGACCAAGGCCATTGATTCCGGTGCGGGAGTCCTTTATATCTACGGAAATTATAACGGAGATATTTTCAATTTCAATATGGCGGCTGAGATGGCCGAATTTGAAGACGGGATTCGGGTGGAAACCGTTCTGGGGGCAGACGACGTGGCTTCCGGCCCTCTGCCGGCGCCGGGAGAGAAAAGTATTCGCCGCGGTGTGGCAGGCATTTTCTTTGTATATAAGTGTGCCGGGGCAGCCGCCGATGAGATGATGAGCCTGGACGAAGTGAAACGAGTTGCAAAGAAAGCGGCGGCCAGCGTGCGCACCATGGGTGTGGCCCTGACTCCCTGCATCGTTCCCAGAGTAGGCCATGCGGGCTTTTCCATTGGGGATGATGAGATGGAGATCGGCATGGGCATCCATGGAGAAACCGGAATCCGCCGGGGAAAACTGGAACCGGCAGATCAGATTGTGGAAGAGATGCTGGAGAAGATACTGGGAGATTTCGATGAGATCGACGGAAGCCGGGTGGCGGTTCTCGTGAACGGTCTTGGGGCCACAACCCTTGACGAGCAGTATATTGTCACCAGGAAAATCGATGCGGTGCTAAAGAGCAGAAATATCACGGCTAAGAAATATTATGTGGGTGAATACGCCACGGCTCTGGAGATGGCCGGGGTGTCCATTTCTGTGCTGAAGCTGGATGAGGAGTTGGAGCGGCTTCTCGGAGAACCGGCTCAGACCCCTTTCTTCCATCAGGGAAGTGTATCTGCAGAGGGTACTGTGAAGATGGATGTGAAAAAGGCGGTAAAAACGACAGAGAAGGCGGAAGAAAGCAGGAAAGGCGAGGATGTCAACAGCCTGGTAGCGTTCTTAAAGAAAACCAGTGAAATCATGGCAGACCACAAAGATTATCTGATTGACCTGGACAGTGTGGTCGGTGACGGAGATCTGGGACTTACCATGTCCGACGGCTTTGGGGCGGCCTATAAGGCAGTAGCCGGGAGTGGGGAGGCAGATTCCGGAAAGCTTCTTTATACGGCAGGAAAGGCCATGTCCATTGCAGTTCCGTCCACTATGGGTACGCTGATGGCTTCCGGGCTTATGCAGGCAGGTAAAAGGCTGCGCGGAAAGATGACGACGGGGCTTGCAGAGAGTGTGGAGCTGTTTGAAGGATATGCGGAAGGCGTTATGAATCTGGGAAAAGCGAAGGTGGGAGATAAGACTTTCCTGGACGGCATGGTCCCGGCTGTAGAAGCGCTTAAGGCGGCAAAGGCTGCCGGTAAAGATCTGAAGGCAGCCGCGGCAGACGCAAGGTCGGCTGCGGAGAAAGGATTTGAGGAGACAACGACCATGCTGGCAGTTCACGGAAGAGCTGCAACCAGGGGAGAGGCTTCCAGAAGCTTAAAAGATCCCGGGGCGGCAGTTGCCATGCTCATTATGGATGCATTTGCCCAGACGGTATAAAAGGCGGTAAAAAGAAAGCGATTATATGTTTAGGAGGGAGAGGAAATGAACAATATTCCTGAAGTCAAAATTGGCCTGGTGGCGGTGAGCCGTGACTGTTTTCCTATGTCTTTGTCCGAGAGCAGGAGAAAAGCCCTGGCAGCGGCTTATGAAAAAAAATATGGAGAAATTTATGAATGTCCCACTTGCGTGGAGAATGAACTGCATATGAGGAAGGCGCTTTTTGAGGTACGTGAGGCCGGTTGCAATGCTCTGGCAGTGTATCTTGGAAACTTCGGACCAGAAAGCTCTGAGACGCTTCTGGCAAAAGAGTTCGGCGGCCCGGTGATGTTTGTGGCGGCTGCGGAGGAGAGCCAGAAAGATTTGATACAGGGGCGGGGAGATGCTTACTGCGGTATGCTGAATGCCAGCTACAATTTAAAGCTTCGGAATATCCGCGCCTATATTCCAGAGTATCCGGTGGGCACGGCAGAGGAATGCGCAGACATGATCCACGAGTTTCTGCCTGTGGCGAGGACAGCAGTGGCCCTTAGGAATCTGAAGATCATTTCCTTTGGTCCTAGACCCCAGGATTTTTTGGCCTGCAATGCGCCGATCAAGCGTCTGTATGACCTGGGCGTGGAGATCGAAGAAAATTCTGAACTGGATCTGTTTGAGTCCTTTAAAAATCATGAAAACGATGAGCGGATTTTTGAGGTGGTAAAAGAGATGGAAGCGGAACTGGGAGAAGGCAATAAAAAACCGGAGGTTTTGCCTCGCCTGGCCCAGTATGAACTGACCTTGTTGGACTGGGTAGAAGCCCACAAAGGCTCCAGGCCCTATGTGGCTATCGCCGGGAAATGTTGGCCGGCCTTTCAGACTCAGTTCGGCTTTGTGCCCTGCTATGTGAACGGCAGGCTGACGGCAAAGGGGATTCCGGTGTCCTGTGAGGTGGACATCTACGGAGCTTTAAGCGAATACATCGGGACGGTTATCAGTCAGGATACAGTGACGCTCCTTGACATCAACAATACCGTTCCTGCCGATATGTATGAGGAGAGCATCAAAGGGCGCTGTGAGTACACTCACAGAGATACTTTTATGGGCTTCCACTGTGGAAACACAGCTTCCGGCAAATTGGTGTCCTGCGAGATGAAGTATCAGCTCATCATGACGAGAACCCTTCCGGAAGAGTCTACCAGAGGCACCCTGGAGGGCGACATTGTACCTGGAGATATTACTTTTTTCCGTCTGCAGAGTACGGCAGATGCGAAACTCCGGGCCTATGTGGCAGAAGGCGAGGTTCTGCCTGTGGCGACCAGGTCTTTCGGAGGAATTGGGGTTTTTGCAATATCCGAGATGGGACGTTTCTATCGGCATGTACTGATCGAAAAGAACTTCCCCCACCACGGGGCAGTGGCTTTTGGACATTACGGAAAGGCCATTTTCAATGTGTTCCGTTATCTGGGAGTGGAGGATATCGGCTTCAATCAGCCCAAAGGCATGCTGTATCCCGGCGAGAATCCTTTTGCATAAAGTATGAAGCGGATCGTATTGATGGTAGCTCGGCTGTTTATCATGGCGCCGGTCTGGTTTTTCAAAATCTGGAGTTGGGGAAGAAGTGAGAAACATACAGAGAAAGAGAAATTTGAACTGCTGCGCCATATTACCATCCGTGCCAATCGCGCAGGGCGGGTGACCATAGAAGCTCATGGCCTAGAAAACCTTCCGAAAGAGCCGGGGTATGTTATGTTTCCCAATCACCAGGGACTATTTGATGTGCTGGGATTCCTGGAGACCTCGCCGCAGCCTTTTGCGGTGGTCATGAAAAAGGAAGTGGAGAATGTCATTTTGCTTAAACAGGTGCGGGTGCTTCTGAAAGGTCAGTGCATGGATCGGGAAGATATCCGGGATTCCCTGCGGGTTATTAATCAGATGACAAAAGAAGTGAGAGAGGGCAGGAATTACCTGATTTTTCCGGAGGGAACCAGGAGCAGACAGGGGAACCGCCTTCTGGAATTTAAGAGCGGCAGTTTCAAAAGTGCGGTGAATGCCCGCTGTCCCATTGTTCCTGTGGCGGTGATTGACAGTTATAAGGCTTTTGATACGAATTCTATTCGGCCCGTGACGGTGAAACTCCATTACCTTTTGCCGCTTACCTTTGAAGAATACCAGGGAATGCGGACAAAAGAGATTGCCGCCCTCGTAAAAGCACAGATTGAAGAAGCAATCGCGCAGCATACCTGACCCCATGAATGTGTTATGTCAGAAACTCAAGAAAATTCAAAATTGATTATTCTGTCGGAAAAGGTTATAATGAACACATAGTATGTGAAATCAACCAGGGGGCTCTTATGTTTTCGGAGGAGAGGAAAGAAAAAATACTGGAGATCGTGAACCGGAAAAAATCGGTAAAGGTCTCAGAGCTGAGCGAGGTTTTAAAAACTTCGGAAGTGACGGTGCGGAGAGATCTGGATGAGCTGCACAATGAGCAGAAGCTGTATCGGACCCACGGCGGGGCTCTGATCTTAAATCATGGCCAGTACGAGCTTCCGTGGCAGGAGCTGGCGGTTCTTCAGATCGAAGAAAAACGTAAGATAGCCAGAAGAGCCATCAAATATGTCTGCGACAATGACGTCATTATCCTGGATGATTCTACCACAGTCCTGGAGCTGGCAAAACTCATTGCGGCAGGCAGTTACAGCAATCTGACTGTGGTGTGTATCGCAATTCCATCGGTAAATGTACTGTTAGCCAACAGAAATTTGCATATAGTCATGGCGGGAGGGCCCATCACGACCCAGAGCAATGCGGTTCTCGGGAGTATGGCGGAGAAGATGCTCCGAAGCATGCAGGGGGACAAATGCTTTATGGGGGTCAATGGGATTTATTCAGAGGGTCTCTACATGGCAAGCAGTTTTCTGGAAATGTCCACCAAACAGGCTATGGTGGAGGCCTCCAGGCAAAAGTTTGTGTTGGCAGACCATACCAAGTTTGGTCAGTCCTCATTTTTAAAGGTGGAGGGACTGACGGAAGGAACAGACGGATTGATCACTGATAAGCGGCTGGAAGATTTTGACTATTCCATTCTGGAAAAAAAGACAAATCTGGAATTTGCAGAATGAAAGGAAACGAAACAGAAATAAAGTGTGGAACAAGAGTGCTGAGAAAGCACTCTTGTTTTTTTTGACAAAAGTGGAAAGGAGTTTAAAGATATTATTGACAAATATGTGATAACATGATATAAAAATGAAAGGGAAACAAAAAAATAATAACCAAAGAAACACAAAAGAAAAAAACAAAAGGAAAGAAAAAGAAAGCTTTTTAGAATCAGAGAGCAGAATAAGGTAATAGCAGCAGGCCATCCAAGGGTGTTTGATTCCAGACAGCGGAGGAGGCGGCTGTTTATTATAAAAAAAGAAAAGGAGAGGAAACAAAAATGAAAAGAAAAGTGTTAAGTCTGCTTCTTGCAGCAACAATGGTTCTTTCTCTGGCGGCCTGCGGCGGCGGCGACGAAAAGAAAGAGACCGAGGCTCCCAAGGCGACTGAGGCTAAGAAGGACACGGAAGCCCCTAAGGAGACAGAAGCTCCCAAGGAGACAGATGCGGCGAAGGAGACTCAGCCGGCTGCTTCCGGTGAGACCAAGAAGATCACCATCGGCTATGCTCCGGCAACCCTGAACAATGCGTTCTGGCTGGCAGTGAAGGATGGCGTACAGAAGGCGATCGAAGAGAGAACCGGTTATGAGGTAACTCTGGTTGACATCGATGCTGGCGGCGATCAGGCTAAGATGAACGACGGTATCAGCAATCTGCTTGGCGCAGGCTGCGACGCGATGCTGGTTGCTCCTGCTGACTCCACCGCAGCAATGTCTGCTCTGGAAGAGTGCAAGAATGCAGGCGTTCCTGTTATCAACTTTGATACCCCTGTAGACAACAGTACCGGTATCGTAGAGACCATCATTGCTTCTGATAACTACAATGCAGGTTATGTGGTAGGCAAGGATGCTGCCTCCAAGATGCCTGAAGATGCAAAGATCCTGATCCTCAACTCTGACCGTGCAAGCGCATGTGTACAGCGTAAGCAGGGCTTCAAGGATGCGCTGGATGAGAGTGGCAAGAAGTACACCATCATCAACGACCTGGACGGCCAGGGCGATATGGAAGTTTCCCTGGGCGTTGTCAGCAACGCGATCGTAGCTGACCCCGACCTGGATGTAATCTTTGCAGTAAACGATCCTTCCGCTATGGGTTCTGTCAATGCAATTCAGCAGGCAACTGTAGAGCTTGAGAAGGATATCATGGTATACGGCGTGGACGGAAATCCTGATGCCAAGCTCATGATCAAGAACGGCGATATGGAAGGAACCGGTTCTCAGTCCCCTGAGACTCTGGGTTATGACTCCATGATGGCTGCTTTCGATGTTCTGGAAGGAAAGAGCATTGAGCCTGAGATCGTTGTTGATACTTTCCTGATCACTGCTGAGAACGTAGACGAGTTCGGTACGGACGGCTGGCAGTAAGATCCGAAACCGGGCGAGGGCTCGGAAAACCGGATAAAGATTGATAAAAAATGCGGGAGCAGCCGTTCTGGCTGCTCCTATTTAAAAGTAGAGGTGGAAAGATGCCGAAAACATTGGTAGAAATGACGAATATCTCGAAATCGTTTCCTGGCGTGAAAGCACTGGACAATGCGC
>JAAWBT010000030.1 GCA_022792835.1 Lachnospiraceae bacterium
CTTGGAATAGCCAGTTCATATTGATCAAACAGGTCTTTATTGATAAACAGACCGTGGGCTACCACCTCCTGGGGAATGGCCACCAGCTTTCCGTCCACCGTATTGGCCGTTTTTACCACATCCCTCAGATTTTTTGCGCAGGCAAGGCCGGACAAGTCTGCCAGCTTCCCTTCCGAACCAAGCATCTGAATGGTATCCGGATTTAACAGATACAGGTCATCCATATGGCTGCGCACACGGTCAAGGGTCACATCATCATAGGTTTTTTCCTGATAATTTTCTGCTGTATAGGTTCTATACTCCACCTGAAGTCCCAGACGTTCCTCCGCCATGATCACCGTTTGGTCAAAAGCATTCCTGGCGGCATTTTTCAAATCCGGTTTCGACTTTTCCATGGGCCCAAACAGATTGATCACCGTTTGTTCCTGTTCTTCATTATCTGCCAGATTACCTACCGTTTCCTGCTTTTTTTGGCAGGCAAAAAGGGAAAAAACCATGGTTCCCACCAGGAGAACAGACAAAAATCGTCTCAAAAACCCTTTCATGATTCAATTCCTCCTATTTGAAAATTGATTGACAGCGACTCTCAAAAGCTCCATATCAATGGGCTTTGCTACATGTGCATTCATACCGGCCTTCATGGCGTCTTTCACGTCCTCTGAAAAGGCATTTGCCGTCATGGCAATAATCGGTATGGTACCTGCGTCTTCCCGTTCCAGAGCACGGATGGCTCTTGTGGCATCATAACCGTTCATAACCGGCATCTGAACATCCATGAGGATGGCATCAAACCGCCCAGGCTCTGTATCCCGGAAGCGCTCCAGGGCCAGAAGGCCGTTCTCCGCAAGCTCACAAGATGCGCCGTCCATATCCAAAAATTCCTGTACAATCTCTGCATTGATCTCATTGTCTTCAGCCACAAGGAAATGATAGCCCTTAAGACTGTTATGACCTTTTGTGGCGAATTGCTCCTCTTCCGGTTTCCAGGTCTGTGGAAGCTCCAGAATCTTTTCCATAAAGGCAGACACAAAGAACGGCTTCGTCAGATATCCGTCAACTCCTGCAGAGACTGCCTGATCCTCGATCTCATTCCAGTCATAGGAGGTCAGGAAAAAGATCAAAACATGGCCCGGCAGGAGCTCGCGGAGTTTCTTTGCCGTCTCCAGTCCACTCATCCCCTCCGGCATCTGCCAGTCTAAAAGGATAACATCATAACGGCTTCCCTGTTCCAGACATTTCTGAACCTGTTTGATTCCTTCTTCTCCACTTAAAGCTGTATCCACACAGACACTGAAATCTTCCATCAGTCTCCGGATGTTGCTACAGATATCCGCATCATCGTCCACGGTCAGAAGCCGTGAAATTCCGTGATGTTCCCAGAACTGTCCATCCATTTTTTCTTCTGGAATTCGAAGTTCCAGCTCCACAGTAAACAAGGTTCCTTTGTCCACTTCACTGGAAACCTGGATAGTTCCGCCCATCAGCTCCACGATGTTTTTCGTGATGGCCATTCCAAGTCCCGTTCCCTGAACTTTATTTGTTGTACTGTTCTCCGCTCTTGTAAACGCATCAAAAATGACCTCCAGATATTCTGGAGTCATTCCAAAACCATTGTCCTCCACCTCGATCCGGATATGCTCATATTGAGGTGAATGCTGTTTTAAACCAATGATACGGAACCAGATTGTCCCTCCCTCTCCCGTATACTTCACCGCATTGGAAAGAAGGTTGAGCAGGATCTGGTTCAGCCTGGTTTCATCTCCAATCAGCCGTTCATGGGTGACACCTGTCACTATAATCTCAAACTCCTGCCCCTTGGCTTTTGCCGCCGGCCGGATAATGGAATCCACAGAAGCCACCACATGGTTCAGAGCGAATTCTCCGATGGTGAGCACCACCTTCCCGCTCTCAATCTTGGAGACATCGAGCACATCGTTGATCAGGCCAAGAAGATGCTGCCCAGAAGCTGTAATCTTTTTTGTATATTCCCGGACCCTGGCAGGATACTCGGCATTTTTTTCAAGCAGTGTGGCAAATCCCAGGATCGCATTCATAGGCGTTCGGATATCATGGGACATATTGGCAAGAAAGGTGGTCTTGGAATGACTGGCGATCTGGGCCGCCTGCAAAGCCTCTGCAAGCTGCTTGTTATGTATCTTCCGTTCTTCCTCCCGCTCTTTCCGAATCCTATTTTTCTGCTGTTCTGTTAAAAAGTAAAGGATAAAGCACACCAAAAACGCAACCAACATGGAGGCGACTACAATATAGAGATTCTGGTTGACCGCAGTGCCTTCCTGCTGGATTGCCTCCACAGGTACATATCCAATCAGGTAAAGAGTGCTTTCCTCCACTGCCCACATGTAGATCAGCGCTTCCCTTGACCGGACCTCATGGTAGAACAGGACATTCTTTCCGCCTCTAAGGTTTTCAGCAATCATATCCAGGATATCTTCCTCCACAATATTGTTGGCGCGGCAGAAATCCTCCAGGTTCAGATGTCCCGCATCCCGCTCTCCCATTCCTTTGGGCTTTAATACCAGCCTCTCGCTGATGGTGTCCATCAGATAAAGGGTCGCATTGGTATTATAAAAACTGTCCGGAAGGGCATCATCCAGGGCATCATAGATATATTCAATATAAAGGGTAGCGATCTGTGTATCGTATGAACGGACAGGGCAGGACATGGTATAAGCCCAGGTCCCCATATCATTCAGATAGGATTTGGAGATTGGCAGCTCCCCAACTGTTTTTCCTGTTGAAAAATCCAGTTCGCCCGGAGAAAATATCTCTCCTGTATTGGAGATACCTTCCGACTCCCCGGAAAATACCAGAGAAAGTTTTGTCATGGTCCTGTTACTTTTACAGGCCGCAAGAAACTTCTCTGGAGTCCCGGAAGCACCTAACTCCTGGGCGATCTCCTTCTGAAATTCCGCCTCTATCTCCAGGATGGACTCCAAAGTGCCCTGGATCAGTTCCAGGCTTTCACTTAAATTTCCGATAGCAGCCTCGGACATCTCCCTCGAGACTCTCCTGGACACGGAAAACACAACAATCGCCAATGTGAAAAAGATCAGTATGACAAGCACAATAAAGCTCCGCTCAAGCACTGTTTTTTTTGTTTTTTTCTCTTTCCCCATGACCCAAATCCCTCACATCTAAGCGCCGGCCAACTTCAAAACACCGGTTTTTTGCACTTATTATATTATAATCCACAGCGGGAATTTCGGCAACTATTTCCTTTCAATTCAGCTTGTGATAGATTCCAGGTAATCGTACAGCTCCTCGACGCCTTTGATATAATATCCGTTTTTCAGCACCTCCACCTCACTCTGCGGAAGCTCCTCTTCCGTCAGATAGGTTTCCATGTAGACATCACTTCTGTCGCTGTAATAGATTTTCAGATAACCTTCCTCCAAAAGCAGAAGAAACCGGTAACTGTCCGGATTTACGGCTTCCCGACACCGGATCACAAGGCGTGAGTCGGAAAAGGAGACCAAGCTTTTCCCGCCGCCTTCTTCTTTCAGCCGCTCAATAAGCCCCTCTCTTGTGAGTCCCATGTATTCCTCTGGTATGGGAAGGATGGTTTCCGTGAGCCGTCCGTCAGATTCATTGTAATTCTGAGAAATATACAACATATCGTTGTTTACGGAGAGTACATTCTGATGTTCCGCCGCCACAGCACTCTCCTCTAAAATTTCCGGTCCCTCATCCGTCTCTTTCGTGGACTCTTCCTCCGCCTCCCTGGCCTCAGGACCTTTTGCGGACAGGACATTCACTTTCTCCCTGGCAAGCTCCAGCTGTTTCTCAAGTTCCAGATTCCGATAGCTGAAATAATAGACTGTGGAGAACAGGAAAAAAAACAGACAAAAGCCGGATACCCAGATCCAAATCGTTTTCTTCATAGCAGCAGTCACCCCGTTTATATAAAATAGAATCCTGCATCGGCAGGATTCTCCTTTTTAGTATGAACGCTTATGAAGAAAAATATACTACAGAATACAAGCTCCTACAGAAGATGCAGCTTTTTTGCGATTCTGGCAGCTCTCCCGCCCATAGGTATGCTGCGAAGCTCTTTTTCACTGATGCATCGAAACAGGAGCAAAAAGACAAAGTAAACGACAACCGCCAAAACCACCGCCGCCACACAGGCAATCACATTGCTTTCCGTGAACATGTGCAGAAGGTAATACATTCCGTACGAAAGAGCCCCCATAATGACGGAAGCCAGAAAGGGCAGCACGAAAGTCTTTTTGACCTCCTGACGGTAGTGAAGGTATCTGGCAATGGAAATTCCGTTGAAAATACACATAGTCAGTCCAAAAAACATATTTGCGATCACTACACCGTAAATCCCCATGTCCAGGCCGTATAAAAGGACTGCCAAAATGCCCACGTGAAGCCCCAGAGAAATCATGGCATTGATGACCGGCGTTTTCATCCGGTTGATGCCCTGTAAAATCCCATTGGTGATGGTAGACAGAGAGAAAAACACCACTGCCAGAGAGCCAAGGAACAGAAGGTCCCCTCCCAGCCTGGTATCCTGACGGAACAAAAGACTCACGATCGGAAAACCAAGAACCGTAAGCCCCACTGCCGCCGGGATGGCGACCAGCATGGAAAACCGGACTGTCACATTGACCTTCCTTAAAATTTCCCCTTTGTTTCCCTCAGCTACCGTTCTGGTAAGCGCCGGGAGCATGGAGGAAGCCAGTGCGTTGGAAATCGCAATGGGAACGTTGATCAGGAGATAATACTGGCCGGAATACACCCCCCAGTTGGCCATATACTGGCCGGATTCCCCTGAGGATTTCATATAAAACCCATAAATGCTGTTGTCAATCAGGCTGCTGACATTGTAGACCGTACCGCTGATGATAACCGGAACAATGGTGGCTACCAGAACTCTGGCAATATTTCCATAGGACTCTAACATGACAGTCCTGTCCCGCCGTATCTGACGTTTCAGTACTCTCCGATACATGAAAAAGATAAGGAGGCAAAACAAAAAAGCGACAAGAGCCCCTGCGGCCGTACCAATAGTTCCGCCTGCAGCCCCGAAAGAATCGGCATACATTTGGGTCCCCTTTTCCAGATCCCGCCCTGCGCCGATATCAAATAAGAGAAACGCGGCCACAATACTGACTCCCGCATTGGCGATCTGCTCCAGTACCTGAGAGACAGCCGTTGGCATCATGGTGCCAAGTCCCTGGAAATAACCACGCAGTGTCCCCAAAAACGCCATAAGAAAGATAGTCGGAGCCAGTACCTTGATGGCATAGGCAGCTCCCGGTTCATTGAGGATCTTTGCCGCAAAAAATTCCGCTCCAAAGAAGGTCACCAGACAGGCGATCCCTCCGGAAATCAGGGAAAAAATCAGAGAGCTCTTGAAGATTCGGTAAGCATTTTTGTATTGTCCCAGGGCAGCCCTGGCCGACACCATCTTTGAGACGGCCAGAGGAAGACTGTAGGACGAGAGAAGAAGCATAATATTATAGATATAATAAGCCGACGAATAAATCCCCATGGCAGCGCTGCCAATCTTGTTCTGCATGGGAATGCGGTACACCATACCAATGATGCGCACCAGAATTCCCGCCGCCGCAAGAATGGAGCCCTGCACCAGAAAATTGTTGGCCTTCTTTTTTTTCTTTGGTCGCTGATTCTTGGTACCCATAACTCTTTTTTCCTCTTAGTCTCTCGGAATGTCCAGAGCTTCCATCAAAAGCTGCTGCCGCTCCTCCATAATCCTCCGCTCTTCTTGCTCCATATGGTCATAGCCCATAAGGTGAAGCATGCTGTGAGCGGTCAAAAAAGCCAGCTCCCGCTTCAGAGAATGGCCGTATGCTTCTGCCTGCTCTTTGATTTTTTCCACCGAAAGGACAATATCCCCTAAAAGGAGCTCTCCCGTTTCCGGGTTGAAACAGTCCATGGCCTCATCTTCCTCTAAGAAGTCAAAGTCTGCCGGACGTACATATTCTGCCATTGGAAAAGAAAGGACATCTGTCGTTTGATCAATCCCTCTGAATTCCAGGTTCAGCCTCCTCACCTCTTCTTTAGAAGTTAAGGTGACACTGACCTCCGCTTCATAAGGACAGCCCTCCAGATCAAGGGCCGTCTCCACCACAGTGCGAACGATCTCTTCATAGGGAATGGAAAGAGGCTCCCCTGCCTCGTAAGAAATTTCACAGGTCATTTTATCTCTCCCGCTGTCTGTTTGTGCCGGAATAGCGTTTCTTTTCCCCGGACCGGTTTCTGCTTTCATAGGCTTCATAGGCCTGAACAATTTTCTGAACCAGAGGGTGCCTCACAATATCCTTGCTGGAAAGGCGGATAAAGCTGATATCCTCAATCTTTTCCAGAACCTTTACTGCAACATCAAGGCCGGAGGGCCCGTCCCCAGAAAGATCCCTCTGACTCATGTCACCGGTGATAATCACTTTGGAGCCGAAGCCGATCCTGGTTAAAAACATTTTCATCTGGGCCGGCGTCGTATTCTGAGCTTCATCCAGAATAATATAGGCATTGTCCAGGGTCCGCCCCCGCATATAGGCCAGAGGAGCCACTTCAATCAGGCCCTTCTCTGCATTGTGCAGATAACTGTCCGCGCCCATAATCTCATAGAGGGCATCATAAAGAGGCCGCAGGTAGGGGTCGATTTTGCTCTGTAGGTCCCCTGGCAGAAAACCAAGCTTTTCCCCAGCTTCAATGGCCGGCCTGGTCAGAATGATCCGTCCGACCTCATTATTCTTAAATGCCTGGATGGCCATGGCCATGGCCAGATAGGTTTTGCCTGTGCCGGCAGGCCCAAGGCCAAATACAATCATCTTCTCCCGGATGGCGTCCACATACTCCTTCTGTCCAAGGGTCTTTGGCTTTACCGGCTTTCCGGAAATGGTCCGGCAGATAAAATCCTCATCAATCTCCAGAATCTTCTCATCCTTCTCCTCAAACACCAGAGCCAGAGCATAATCCACATTCTGCTCTGTGATGCTGTTTCCCCGCCTGGAAAGCCCAATCAACGTCTTCAGAACTCGTTCCGCCCGAGATATGGCCTGCTCCGGTCCAATAACCTTTAAAAGCCCATCCCGGGATACCATGGTCACCTTCAGGGTCTTTTCAATTTTTTTTAAAAAGGAATCAAACTGACCACAGACATTCCGTTCGTGCTCTGCCGGAATGTCGATCATCGTTTCCACAATCGCCATGAATTTCTGCTGTCTCCTTTTTTCGCTATTTCCTGTTTATCAATGACACTCCCTCCTATTTTAACACCTTTTTCCATAAATAGAACCCCTTTTTTGAAATTTTCGTTTCTTCATTTTCCGATGGCTTCCTCTGCATAAATCGTTCCAGTTGCGATGCAGGAATCTCCATTCACCTCCACACTACAGGCGGCCTCCTTAATGGTTACGCCCAAGGCAGCAAGGGATTTGCAGTAGTCTTCAAACCGTTTGTCTGCCTTTGCCCTTGCTTCTTCCTCAGAAAGGACCTGCAAGGCCTCTTCGTATTCTCTGGCTGTCACCGTGCCATAGCCTAAGGGCAGATAAAAGTTTTCCCACAGATGGAGGGTTTCATAGGTGTCCGTTTCATCGAACAGCTCATAATGATTTTTTCCGCCGGGAAGAAAGAGGCGGCGGCCAAAAAGCCAGAGATAGTGACGCTCCTTTTCTTCCCCGGTGTAGTGTTTTTTCGGGGAAGAAAGGGGGATCTGGTCTTCGTAATGATAAAGCGTAGCGGCAATGATATCGCCGTCCGCCTGTACCTGTTCCGTCTTTAAAAGGTTTCCGCCTTCGTCGAAAATATCCAGTGTGCCTGCAATGAGGATCTGTCCTGCCTCCACCTCATCTCCCACGTGAACCTGCGGAGTTCCGGTCCTGGTAATAATGGACACCACTTTTCCGCTCTTTTTTGCAGTCACATCATGTCCCAGAGCTGCCGGTTCTGCTTCCTGCTCTGGTTCCGTCAATTCATTTTCTTTGATCCGGATAATCAGCCGGTTTCCTGTGATCTGGGCTGACACCCAGGTGATATCGTTGTATCGGTTTCGGATCGCCTTTTCAATGTCTTCACATAAAATCCCCGATTTTGCCATTCCGTGGACATAGCCCTGTTCCTCCAAAAACTGAAGCAGAGTGCTGTCCGTATATTTGAGATTTCCCTCCATGTGAATGTCCCAGATGAACAGGGAGGAAGCATATAAAAGCCCCAGACACAGAAGGATTCCCATATAGAAAGCCAGCCGCTTCCTGCTTCTTTTCATCCAGAATGGAAGTCCTTTTTTTTCTGTGATGCGAAGTTTCACATCCGCCTTTTTCGCCAGCCTTGCGGCCTGGAAAAATTCCTTTGCTTTCATCAGAACCGAGATTCCGCCCTCTGTCTGTTCCATGGCTTCCAGCCAGATCCCGTGAAAACTGCATAAATTAAAAAAACGTTCAGGGCTCCCTCCTGTCACCCGGACCGTCAACTGTCCCTGCCATTTGTCTCTTCTATTCATAGCTGATACTCCGAATCCTCCCCTTGATCTTCATGGCATCTCTTCCAAAGTAAGAGATGACCAGATGTTCGCCACAAATGTGAATCCGGCACATACCACTTAAGATCCGGATGCATTCCGGTGTGTACTCCAAAAGACCCCTGTGATTTTCCACAGTCATCTCCACACAGCCCACAGCAGTGATCACAGCAGCGCCAAGACACAGATCCTTTGGGAGCTCCAGCGCCTCCACCAGAGTATCAAGTCTTTTTTTCATGGGCCCACCTCTCTTCTTTTACAGTTCAGTCTATGAAAAAGAGACAAAAAAAAGAACTGTTGTAACCAACAGCTCTTTTTTTTCGCACAATTAATTGTATTTCCGTTTTCTAGCGGCTTCAGACTTCTTCTTGCGTCTCACGCTGGGTTTTTCGTAATGCTCTCTTTTACGAATCTCCTGCTGAATGCCGGCCTTCGCACAGTTTCTTTTGAATCTGCGCAAGGCACTATCTAAACTCTCATTGTCTTTCACAATAACGTTTGACATAGACTCACACCTAACCTCCCTCCAGTTGTGTATTGTGCCTAATACAACTGTTTGGGTATATTTTTCGCACTACACTAAGTATAGCACAATTTGCCATTTCGTCAATACCCATTTTGATTTATTTTAACTGTTCTGCCAGCACTTCCAGAGCTTTCTTTAATGCATCGGGAATTCCTGCCGGATTTTTCCCTCCAGCCTGAGCCATACCGGGACGGCCTCCGCCTCCGCCTCCGACGAAAGCCGCCGCCGCCTTGATGAGATTGCCCGCATGAGCGCCTTTCTTCTGAGCTTCTTCTGTGGCTGTTGCCATCAGGTTCACTTTCCCGTCCAGCTCAGAGACCAGGACCACGACGCCCTCTCCCAGCTTTTCTTTCAGCTGATCTCCCAGATTCCTAAGGCCGTTCATATCAACGCCCTTTACGGATGTGGCCAGAGCTTTCACGCCGCCAATCTCCTGCACCTTGCTCATCACATCGCCCATGGCGTCTTTTGCAAGCTGGCTTTTAAGCTTTTCATTTTCTCCATGAAGGGATTTTAACTCTTCCTGAAGGGATTCAATTTTTTTCACCAGCCCTGCCGGCTCCGTCTTCGCTGCTTTCGCCGCCCTGTGAAGCTCGTCCTCCAGCTCCTTATAATAACGAGCCACTCCCTTTCCGGTCAGTGCCTCAATCCTGCGCACGCCCGCGGCGATTCCGGCCTCGGATACAATCTTGAAGGTGGAGATGGAAGCCGTATTGGCCACATGGGTTCCGCCGCAAAGTTCCTTGGAAAAATCACCCATGGAGACCACACGGACTGTGTCGCCGTACTTTTCTCCAAACAGGGCCATAGCCCCGGCTTTTTTAGCCTCATCGAGAGTCATAACCTCAGTGGTCACAGGAACGGCCTTCTCGATCTCCCCGCAGACCAACTCCTCAACCTGGTCAAGCTCCTCTTTTGTCATGGCAGAAAAATGGGTAAAGTCAAAACGGAGTCTGTCGGCAGCCACAAAAGAGCCCGCCTGCTCCACATGGCCTCCCAGCACGATTCTGAGAGCCTTCTGTAAAAGGTGGGTGGCACTATGGTTCTTGCAGGTCTCTGCCCTGTTCCATGCATCCACCTTCATGGTCACCTTGTCGCCGTTTTGGAACATTCCCTTTGTCACAGCCCCCACATGTCCTGTCTTTCCGCCCTGCAGCTTAATGACGTCTTTCACCACAAACTCTGCCTCTTCTGTGCAGATCACTCCGAAATCCGCCTTCTGGCCGCCCATGGTGGCATAGAAAGGAGTCCTGTCTGTAATGATCGTCCCAGACTGGCCGTCCGTCAGGGCCTCCACGATCTCATCGGTGGTCGTCAGGGCTGTCACAAAGCCCTCGTCCGTAAGACTCCCATATCCGGTAAACTCTGTGGTAAGGTCCGCGCTCAAATTCTGGTAAATATCTTCACGGCCCATGTAGTTGCTCTTTTTTCTGGAGCTTCTGGCCATCTCCCGCTGCACGCCCATGGCCTTTACAAAGCCCTCTTCGTCCACCGAGAACCCCTTCTCCTCCAGGATCTCCCTGGTCAGGTCAAGGGGGAAGCCATAGGTATCATAGAGACGGAAAGCATCCTCGCCGGAAAGCTCTTTCTTTCCCTCTCCCCTCAGTTTTTCCTCCAGCTCGCCTAAAATGGCGAGTCCCTGGTCAATGGTCTTGTTGAATTTATCCTCTTCCTCCGTCAGAACACGGAAGATCATCTCTTTCTTTTCATAAAGCTCCGGATAACCGTCTTTGGATAAAGCGATCACCGTCTCAGAAAGCTTTGCCAAAAATTTTCCTTCGATTCCAAGGAGCCTGCCGTGGCGGGCCGCCCGGCGAAGGAGCCTTCTAAGTACATAGCCTCTTCCCTCATTAGAGGGCATGATGCCGTCAGAGATCATAAAGGTGCAGGAGCGGATATGATCGGTGATCAGCCGCAGGGAAACATCCTTTGCTTCCTCCTGCTGATAAGAAACACCGGCAAGTCCTGCCACAGTATCCAAGAGGGCTTTGACTGTATCCACCGCAAAAATGGAGTCCACATCCTGGACCACCACGGCCAGACGCTCTAACCCCATGCCTGTATCAATATTCTTCTGTTCCAGCGGCGTGTAATGGTTCTTTCCGTCGTTGTTGAACTGGGTGAAGACGTTGTTCCATACTTCCATATACCGGTCGCAGTCACAGCCCACCGTACAGCCGGGCTTCCCGCAGCCGTACTTTTCCCCCCGGTCATAATAAATTTCCGAGCAGGGGCCGCAGGGACCTGCGCCGTGCTCCCAGAAGTTGTCTTCCTTGCCGAATTTAAAAATCCGGTCCACAGGGATGCCAATCTCTTTATTCCAGATCTCAAACGCTTCGTCATCCTCCAGATAGACGGAAGGATACAGACGGTCGGGAGATAATCCCACCACCTCGGTCAGAAACTCCCAGGACCAGTGGATCGCCTCCCGTTTAAAATAATCCCCAAATGAAAAATTGCCCAGCATCTCAAAAAAGGTGCCGTGGCGAGCCGTCTTTCCCACATTTTCAATGTCGCCCGTGCGGATGCACTTCTGGCAGGTAGTCACCCGTCTCTTTGGCGGAATCTCCTGCCCGGTAAAATAAGGCTTTAAAGGCGCCATGCCCGAATTGATCAACAGCAGGCTGTTGTCATTGTGGGGCACAAGGGAAAAACTTCTCATCACCAGATGCTCCTTGGTCTCAAAAAATTCTAAGAACATCCGGCGCAGCTTATTGACACCGTAAGCTTCCACAATTATTCCCCTTCCTTCGCGTTCTTGCGCTTCCTCAATTTGATCCCGCACATCACGCCGCCAAAGGCAACTACCCCCAGAAAGATAAACTTCACTGCCATCTGATAAAGCTCTGAAAAAAATGCCATGGAAATTCCTCCTATGCGATTTCTTATATTATATCTGTGAAACTCTGAAACATCAGTTCACCTATTTTCTTATCCTATCACAAAGAGGACGCTTTCGCAAGCAGATTCTAAAGGCAGCTTCTATCTGTCCGTTCCCGCCCCTCCCCAATAATGATAGCGCTCTGTAAATTCCATCCGGACCTCCTCCTGTCCCTCCAAGGGAGAGAGGACCAGGTCCAATTCCGAGAAGTGTCCCATGGACAGTTCTCCCTCTCGGAAAGCGCAGGTCAGCACATACCGGTAATCATCGCTCATCCACTGTTCGATTGGGGAAATATACCAGTATCCACTCTCATCGCCTTCCTGATAATTGCGGCTTGTAACCGGATTCGTGTAAAAATTCGTGCCTAGATATCCCGTCAGATAAGAAAAAATAATATTTACGACCTCAGGATTCCCTGTCTGCCAGTCTCTGCTGCCGGCGATGGCATCCAGAGTCATGATATTTTCAGGTTCAGCCCCCTTTCCATAACCGGCCGCCTGGAGATTGTACCCGGCATAGAACCGGACGGGAAGTCCTGTCTTGGCATCCATATAGAGAAAGACAATGCAGCCGTAGGAGGTAAGGTCCGCCACCCAGAGAGAGGCGGAGGGGTGGACCTTGTCCGCACGGAAGCTCATCTTGATCTCCTCCGGCACATAAGGCGTATATCCAGAAGCCGCAGAATTGAGAAGCTCCAGAAACTGGACAGCCTGCTCTCTGGCCGCCATTTCAGAAAGCTCGATCTCCTCTATAGGTTCCCGCTCCAGATACTGGTTGTAGGCACTTCCATACAATTTCATGGATAATCCTGACAAAACCTGGAGCCTTTCTATGTCATTCAGCCGGTTTCCATCTAGGAGAATGGCGTTTATCCCCTCTTCCCCGAAATCCTCTTGCTCCAGACTGGCGGACTCTGACTTTACACTTTCAGTGGACTGCTGCCAGGTATCATCCGCCAGGGCCACTGCCTCCCCGTATTTTTTTCCGTCAAAATGCTCCAGAAACTCCTGAACCAGCCACATTCCCAGGCTGCTGATGAGAAGAAGGGCAAGGAGCAGGCCAAATCCTGCCAACAGATAGTTAATTTTCTGTTTTTGTTTCTTTCCTGTCACGTCTCTCCCTCCTTCCCGGAATCCAGATGGTGATGGTGGTCCCCTTCCCCTCTCTGCTGTAAAAGCTCAGAAAGGTTCCGTGAAGAGCCGCAATCTTTTTACAGAGGGCCAATCCCAGCCCGGCCCCATTCTGTTTTCTGCTTCTGGATTTATCTACCATATAGAAAGCGTCCTGGACTCTGGAAAGGCTTTCTGCAGGAATCCCTCTTCCGTCGTCGCTTATGGTGATCCGATATCCCTCCTCCTCCGGCTCTCCTCTCAGGAAAATCCGGCGGCTTTCCGCCTTTTTTGCATTGTCGATCAGATTGATCACCAGGGTTTTTAAAAGATCCCATTCTGCGTACAGGCACCCCTCCTGGCAGGAAATCCGAAAGCATATTTCTCCGTCCGAAAAAAAGGGGCTCATGGTCTGCAAAATGTCCTGAAAAAATTCATCTGCCGGGATCTCTTCAAAGCACAAATCCTCATTGTCCAGCGCAATGAAACCCATCATTTTTTTTGCCAGGGATTCTAAGCGCATACCTTCGTTTAAAATGTAGCCTGCCGCCTCCCTGGTCTCCTTCCTGGACAGCTCTTTCTGGTAAAGGGTATCGGCATATCCGATGATGGCCGTCATGGGAGTTTTGATCTCATGGGAGAAATCCCCCATAAACTGCTCCTTTCGGACTGCCTCCAGCTTAAGCTCTTCCACCTTCTGCTCTACGGCCTCGGCCATCTGGTTGAAAGAACGGGCCAGCTCTCCGATCTCATCCTGTCCGTTCTCCTTCACCCGTCCAGAATACTCTCCCATGGCGATTTTATCTGCTGAGAGTTGAAGTCTCTTTAAAGGTTTCACCAACACATAGGAGATCCCTGCCGCCAGAAGGCCGCAGATCAATAGAGCCACATAAATATAGTAGCTGTACTGCTGTTCTAAAAGTCTCCTCTCCTCGTAGATATGGGAAATATCCGTCGCTGTTTTTAAGACCTGCATGGAATCTTCGAAGGGGAGCTCTCCTGCCACAAAAAGCATGTATCTCCCCTTCGTCTCCCGGACCACATAAGTGATGTTTCCGGACTGTTCGATTCCAAGGGACGCATCCAAAAGCGCCTCTGAAAAGCTGGAGTAGAGGCTCTCCCCGTCTGCTCCCACAAGCAGCATGCTCCGCTCTCCAAGCTGTTCTTCTCCCATCTGGGTGCCGCCCATATAGGTCACCATGCGGATAAACTGGAACTGCTCCAGCTCATGGTTTATCTCCTGTTCCAAAGCCTGCTCAAAGCTCCCTGAAACCATGCAGTATTCTACACTGCAAAGAGCAAGGGTCAGTACCAGCATAAAAGAAAAGAAAATTTTTACAAACAGCCGCATCCTGTCAATCCTCCAGACACCAGGCGGTCAGACCTCCAGACGATAGCCCACCCGAAATACTGTCCGGATTTTGTCCTCCCAGCAGAGCTTCTTCCGAAGCCTCTGAATGTGGCAGTCCAGAGTCCTCGTCTCCCCTGTGTAGAGCTCATTCCAGACAGTCTCATAAAGCTGTTCCCTGGAAAGGGCCACGTTTTTGTGGAGGACCAGCTCTGCCAGCAGGCCGTATTCCTTAGCTGTGAGGGGCACAGGCACATTCCCTTTTATGACTGCCCGCCCCTCAAAATCTACGGTGACGTCTTCAATGGTTACCGCCTGTTTGTGGTTCCCGCTCCTTCTGAGCACCGCCTCCACTCTGGCGGAAAACTCGCTCACCTGAAAAGGCTTCGTGATGTAGTCGTCCGCTCCCAGCTTAAGCCCATAGACCCGCTCGGAAACCTGCCCCTTGGCAGTCACAAAAATCACTGGAATCCCAAGAGGCCGGATGTATTCCAAAAGCTCATAGCCATTCAAGCCCGGCAACATGATATCTAACAAAATCAAAGAATAAGAGACCCTCTCAATCTGCTCCGCACCCTCTGTCCCTGTCCGGACCCAGTCGCACTGGTAACCCTCGGACAAAAGTGTGCGGCACATCAGAATCCCGATGGCCTCTTCGTCTTCTACGATCAGAATCTTTTTCATCTTGCACCTATCCCTCCTGTCAGAACCATTTTAACACAGAGATGTATACAAGTTGTAAACTTTATGGCATTTTTCAAAAATATTAAAATGATATTTAAAAGCCGCCCGTTCCGGATGCACCCGGGTCCGTAAGGAGGGTATCCACAGCCCCGTCGGCAGCAGTTGTCGCCAAAACGTCGCACCGTTCGTTTTCTGGATGGCCGGCGTGGCCTTTGACCCACAGGAAGGTTACCTGATGAAGTTCCTTTGCCTTAAGAAGCCGTTTCCACAGGTCTGCGTTTTTTACCGGTTCATTTTTGCCCCGGGTCCATCCTCTCCGGATCCAGCCTTCAATCCAGTGCTCTGTAAATGCCTTTGTCACATAAGCGGAATCAGAGACTACCTTCACCTCACAGGGCCGGTTCAACGCTTCCAGGCCTGCAATCACTCCCATAAGCTCCATACGGTTGTTGGTGGTCTTTTTGTATCCCGCCGACAATTCTTTTTCATGGAGCACGCCTTTTTTGTCTACATATTGAAGCACTGCCCCGTAGCCGCCCGGCCCATCCGGATTCCCCCTGGCAGAGCCGTCCGTGTATAATGTTACTTTCATCATGATTTTTATTCTCCTTGTTTTCCTACAGCTTCCAATCACCAGTCCTCACAAACCGTTCTGCCATCGCTTCTGCCTCCCGGATGATGGTTTCCTCATATCCCATAAGGCTTAAAAGCCGGATGGCGTTGCGGCTTTTTGCACGGCCTTCTTCCAACTGATAGGAAAAGGACACGTCGCCCTCTTCCACCTGTTCCTCAAAATGATAATTGTCGTAAGCCCCTTCCAGGAGGGAGGTCAGCTCAATATCATGGGTTGCAGCAAAGCAGAGTACATTCTTTCCCGCCATGTTGAAAAGGATTTTGGAGGAAGCGGAGATCCGCTCCACAGTGTTGGTCCCCCGAAGGACCTCATCCACAAAACACAGCACCGGCGTTTCCCCGGAAATGGCATCCAGAATCCGCTTTAAGGACTTGATCTCCACCATATAATAACTTTCCTTGGTCTCCAGGCTGTCGCTCAAAGCCATGGAGGAATAAACCCGGAAAAAGTCTGCCTCATAGGAAGCCGCTGTCACTGTGTAAATGGTCTGAGCCAGGATAGCGTTCAGGCCGATGGTCTTTAAGAAAGTGGATTTACCGGAGGCGTTAGAGCCTGTGATCAATACAGGCTTTCCTGTCTCAATGGAATTGGCCACAGCGTTTTCCACCAGCGGGTGATAGATGTTTCGGCAGGCCAAAGTCCTTTGGGGCTTTTTATGAAATACAGGAATACAAAATTCCTCTGCCAGATCCCGGAAGGAACCAATACATAAAGCCAGCTCCAGCCGTCCCATGGTCTCCATGAGCCGCTCCAGCACATCTCCCTTGTGCCTGATGGTATCCGCCATGTTCCGAAAGAGGATCAAATCCAGGTGGGTCATCATACACAGATAGTCCACAACCACCTTGATCAGATTTCCACCCAGGTCACTTTTATCCACCAGGACCCAGGCGTGTCTTCGGATCTGCCGCAACGTGCCACAGTCAGCCAGCAGCCCTTTGCGGTAAGATGCAAGAAGCTCCTCCTTTGTGGGAATATCTGTAAGCTGCCCGCCATACTCCACCAGGTCAGCCACCTGAGCCATGCAGGAAAAATACATTGCCATGTCGCCTTTATATTTATAATAGGTGATGCTGTTGATGATAATGGCCCCGATCAGCGCTACAATCCCATAGGATGGACGGACAAAAAAGACTCCGATGCCGGCCAACAGAAGAAGTATGGAGGCCGCATGGGGCAGCAGAGGAAAATCCGGCATGTTGGAAAGCTTTCCGATATAATCAGACAGGGCCACCCTCCGTCTTCTCCCCATTCTTCCAAAACAGATTTTGTACTGCTCCCTGATCTCTTGGTTGTCTCGGAAAAAGTCTGCCAGTCTGGAGCGCTCTTTGAGGACTGACTCGTCAAATTCCGGGGTACGGAGTGCGTGATACAGATATTCTTCTCCGACAGCAGAATCCGCTGTGTTCAGGAGAAGAAAAATCTCATCCATTCCCAGATCGTTCCAGGTGATATCGTCAATGAAGAAGCGGCTTCCCTTCCGCCGCAGGTAATAATGGGATATCTTCTCAAATTCCTCCAGGGAATATTCCCGGTTCGGGATCTTTCCCACTGCTCTGTGATCTTAACTCTCAGTCTCTCTTTTAACCGCCTGTCAGCAAGTACTGACTGGATAAAAAGAAAGATACAAACCGCCAGAAAAAATCCTACATATGTCATTGTCTGTCTGTCCATGAGCTGTCCTCTCCTTCTATCTATACAAAAATCGTGTACAGCCTCCGAAGTTTTATAGGAAACGGCAAATTCATTTACCGCTCCCTATAGGATACCACAAAACACAACCGCCAACAAGAAAAAAGACGGCCCTTTGCAAAACTCTGCACGGACCGCCGATTTGTGTGTGGCTTAATGGTTAAATGATAATGCAGATCATCCCCCCGTTGGAGTCGTTGATGATCTTCTGGAGGGTATCTTGAAGCTTCATCTGACAGGAATCGGTCATCTGGGCCACCTTCGCCTGAATGCCGTCAGTGACAATCTGTTCGATGGATTTCCCGAAAATACTGGTATTCCAGACACCGTCCTCGTTCTCTCTGCTGTTCTCCCGGATGTAGGTAATCAGATCCTCCGCCTGTTTCTCGTCTCCCACAATGGGGGCTAACTCCGTCTCGATGGAAGCCCGGATCAGGTTGATGGAGGGGGCCTGGGCGTGGATTTTCACGCCAAATTTATTGCCATGCTTGATGACTTCCGGGTCATCCAGAAGTATCTCGCTCCGATCTGGCATGATGACACCGTAACCTTTCTGTCTCGCCGCCTCCATGGCATTCTTCAGCTTTCCGTATTCTCCCCTGGTTTTGGCGAACTGCTTCAAAATGCCCATAAGCTGGTATTCCCCGCCGATTTCCATTCCTGTATAATCACTTAAAATCTGGTAATATACTGCATCGTCCACCACCACGTCCAGAGCAACAGTCCCGTCGGAATAATCGGCCTTCCTGAGTCGGACCCGCCGGACAGAAGAGTCCTCTTCCTGCGTATATTCCTGGGACAGATCCTTCATCTGGACAATCTCTCCCATCAATCCTTTTACGATGGTGACGATCTGCTCTTTGAGCCAGTGGTCTGACGGCAGGATTTCTGCCCACTTGGGCATAAAAAAGTCTAACTCTGTCACTGGAAATTCATTTAAGACTTCTCCCAGGATTCTGGTAATGTCGTCCTTTTTTAACTGCTCGCAGTTGACCGGCAGCACTTGTACGTCATATTCGGCTGAAAGCTCGGCCGCCAGCTCTTTTGCCTCATCGGAGTAAGGCCGGTTGGTATTGAGCAGCATCAAAAAAGGCTTTCCGATCCGCTTTAATTCTTCAATGGTCTGCCGTTCTGCGTCTATGTATCCGTTTCTCGGGATCTCGCCAAACGAGCCATCTGTAGTGACCACAATCCCGATGGTGGAATGTTCCCGGATCACCTTTTCTGTCCCAATGGCTGCCGCCTGGGTAAAGGGAATCTCATAGTCAAACCAGGGCGTCTTTACCAGCCGCTCCTCATCATTCTCCACATGGCCGCTGGCTCCATCCACCATATAGCCCACACAGTCGATGAGCCGAATCTTTACCTGGGCTTCCCCCACTTCAATCTCCGCCGCTTCTTTGGGAATGAATTTGGGTTCTGTGGTCATGATCGTCTTTCCAGCCGCAGACTGGGGAAGCTCATCCTGGGCCCTGCTCCTCTCATTAGCATCTTCCATGCCGGGAAGTACCAAAAGATCCATAAACCGTTTGATAAAGGTGGATTTTCCTGTGCGGACAGGCCCCACCACGCCTATGTAAATCTCCCCTCCGGTCCGTGCCTCGATATCCTTGTATACGTGAAAACTGTCCATAAAAAATCCCTCCTGTATATGCTGATTCGCCATCGTGTACGAAAAAGCTGCCTGTGGCATGTTTCTCGTTAAGTATATGCAGGAGGAGGTTGATATTATGTAAAAATCAGGAAGAAAATCGGTTCTTTCTGAATCGCTTTTCTTCCTGATTTAATATGGGTTCTCACTCGATCTCTACCCGGTTTGCCCGTTCGGTGCGGACAATACAGACCCAGGTGCGTCCCTGTTTCAGTTTGATCTCATTTCCCTCTGAATCATAGTAACGGGTAACGCCCCACACGCCGTCCTTTTTCCATGTCACGGGGATTACCTGGCCGCCGGTGATAAACTGACCGCCGCCTCCGCTTTGCATATCAATGTTCAGATAGTCCGTATTGTCGTAATGCTCATAATCGCAGACCTGAATAATGATGTTATCGTAAGCAAGCTGTACGTTGTCATTTCCCACATCCACATGGGGTTCCTCAAACTGATACCGGTAGTACAAATCCTCTTCCGGACTGTATTCAAACCAGGGCTTGTTGGACACATAGCCGACTGTCACCTTATTGGCGGGAGCTGCCCCCGGCATATGGGGAGTCTCCCCTTCCTCCAGGAACTTGTAATGGCCATTCTGCAGATACTTTTCCGGATACTCTGTGGAATAGCCAAGCCGCTCAATGGCATACTTGATTTCTTCTCCGCTGGTGAAATGATGGTGGGGCGGCTCTCTGTCGTCCATGCTGTGGTAGGCCCATTCGCTGGCTCCCGTCACACCGTTGACACATTCACATTCTCCGCCTTCCAGGTAAGGTCTCGCATATTCTGCCTGTCCATAGTGGAAGAAAATGGATTCAAACTCTTCCTGGATAAATGCGTGATAAGTTCTGGCGCTCCGGACGGAGCCGATCTCTTTCACATCATCGTACTGCTCAAAAATCGCCACAAACCGGACGGCGCTGGCCTCCCCCGGCGTCTCATAGACCACATCCGCATGGCTTAAGCCATATGTGGGCTGTGCCGCCAGCACATTGCTGACCATCACGGCCACGGGACGTCTTCTGCCGATCTCCTCCGGAACCCATTTCCCGGTCAGAAAGCTCTGCACCATGCCTTCCGGGGCGGCTTGTGTCTCTGGTTCCGTCTCTGCCTGGGTGGTCGCCGGTGCCAGAGTTTCAGGCGGGGCCTGGGTGGTCTTCGGCTCTGTGGCCGCTTCTGTAGTCTCTTCGGCCTTTTTTCCACAGCCGGCAGCCAGAATAAGAACTAACATCAGGACAATGCCTGACTTTAAACATCTTGTCCATATCTTTTTCATAAAATCACTGCCTCCCTCTCTCATCTTCCTGTCTATTGTACCATGGATGGGAAGGTTCCGCAATGGAATCTTAATCCTGCGCAGAGCGGCAAAATGTGGTTTATTCCATTTCGCCGCTCTGCTCTACTTTCTGCTTGCGTCTTCTTTCATTTTGTGCTATAGTTGGAAAGGCTCAACTGACAAGACAGTTGATATAAAATATCTTTACACATGGAAATACACGCAAACGCGGTGTATGGACAGAAAGGCGGTAACTGATTATGAAAAAATGGCTGAACCGGCTGTTTATCGACGGCCTCAGCGGCATGGCCACAGGTCTCTTTTCCACCCTGATCGTGGGAACCATCATCCAGCAGATCGGGACGCTCATCGGCGGGGCTGTTGGCGACTATCTGTTTTTGTTCGGAAAAGTCGCCGCGGCCTTAACTGGGGCTGGCATCGGCTGCGGCGTTGCCTGCAAATTTAAGGAAAGCCCTCTGGTAGTGCTTTCCGCTGCCACCACCGGTATGGTGGGCGCATTCGCAGGAAAGATCATGGCAGGCCAGGTCCTGGTGGACGGCGCTATCATCCTTGCAGGCCCCGGAGAGCCTCTGGGAGCTTTTATCGCTGCCTATGTGGGCATTGAGCTGGGACATCTGATTTCCGGCAGGACCAAACTGGACATCGTGCTGACACCCATTGTCTGCATTGTTTCCGGTTCTGTGGTGGGCCTGATTTTAAGTCCGCCCATCTCCGCCTTTATGACTTCTCTCGGGACCCTGATCAACTGGGGGACAGAGCAGCAGCCTTTCCTCATGGGAATCATCGTTTCCGTCCTCATGGGTATGATCCTCACTCTGCCCATAAGCTCCGCCGCCCTTGGCGTCTCCTTAAGCCTCTCCGGCCTTTCTGCCGGCGCCGCCACGGTGGGATGCTGCGCCAACATGATCGGCTTTGCGGTGGCCAGCTATAAGGAAAACAAAATGGGCGGGCTTCTGGCCCAGGGGGTCGGAACCAGTATGCTTCAAGTTCCAAACATTGTCCGCAAACCCATTATATGGCTCCCGGCCATCATCACCAGCGCCATTTTAGGGCCAATCTCCACACTGGTATTCCATATGACCAATAATCCGGTCGGCTCCGGCATGGGTACTGCCGGGCTGGTGGGGCAGATTATGACTTTCCAGACCATGACCGCCTCAGAAGGCGTCTGGCTGGTACTTTTTAAGATTGCTCTGCTCCATTTCCTTCTGCCTGGAGCCATGGCCTTTGCCATCGCCTGGTTTATGAGAAAGAAAGGCTGGATTCAGGACGGAGATATGAAGCTGGAGGTCTAAATCCTTCCCAGCACATATAAATAGGTGATCAGACGTTCGCTCTGCTCCTCGATATCTTCCTGGCGGACGCCGAAATACCGGATAATATCCTTTGAGATTTCCCTGGGTTCTTCCTGGCCTTTGAAATTGGCATAAGATATGCCGATTTTCTGCCGGAAGTCCTCCAGTTCCACGGTCATCTCCCCCATCTTTTCTTCGTCTTCCAGGACTGGAAAGCGGTAGATGGAATAGGACATGGGAATGACCTCGTCCGGCAGCTCCTTCGCCTCCTTAAACCGCTGCTCAAAGGCTTCCATATAAGCCCTGAGAGCGTTCTGGTCTGTTTTTTTCAGCTTTCTTTTTTGAGACAGCCTTCCAAACCGTCTGCCCGGCTGACATCCCAAGTCGCCAGGCAGGCTTGGTTCTGGGGTTTTCAAAAGCTCTTCCCTTTCTTTAAGGACCAGGTTCCCCTTCATAGTCTGGTACAATGCCCTATATTCTTCTGATGTTTCAGGGAGCGGCTTAGCCCCATAGGTTTCGATCAGATAAGTTTTCAGCTCTTTTGTGGTATGTCCGCTGGGGACGATGCCTGCGGTCTGCCGTTTCATTTTCATCTTCTGCCTGCGCTGCCTTTCCTCTTTTGAGATACTGTCATATTTTCCAGCCAGAAACACAGACGTGGGCCCGTGGGCCCCGCCGATAACGGCAATGGTCTCTTCCGGGATGTGGGCCAGCCTTTTGTTCATGACTTTCATCTTTTCTGCCGGAATTTTTAAAACCTCTCTGTCATAGGTCAAAAGCCCGTTGATCTCCTCCTCCACGTCGGAAAGCTGGGTATAGACCGCCGCTGACAGTCCTTCCCGGATTCTTGATCTCACCTTCTTTTCCCACAGGGCCTCCAGCGCGTCAGAAAGCTCCCCTGCCTCTTGATATTGCCGATACCCGTAGATTTTTGGGGAATATCTGTGCCCTTCCACCGGCAGACAGAAGCCGCCGTATTCCGTGAGGGCTGCCGCCCGTTTTCTGCTTCCTTCTTTCATGGCTCTGGGAACAGAATTTTTATTTAAGCTGTAGGAGAAAAAATAGGAATGGATGCTTAAGAAATCCCCGCCTCCCTGGTCGAACCAGCCGCTGGCCTCATCAATGAGCCGGGACGGGTCCATCCTCCGAAGCTCCTTTGTCACCAGTTCTGTCTCAAACTGACCCCATCCTTCATTAAAAGGAACCCAGACGACAATGGATGGATGATTGTAAAGGGCTTTCACCATGGCCTTCATCTCTCTGTAAAAGGCCAGCCGTCCCTCCTTTTCCCTGCGGGAGAGAAACTTCCGGTGGGTATCTTTTACGGGAATATGGAGACAGGAAGCCGCTGTTGCCAGATAGGTGACAAACCAGGAATGGTAGGCGCTCCCGCCGTTTACCATATCCTGCCATACCATCATGCCCAGACGGTCGCAGTGATAATACCATCTTGCCATTTCCACCTTCACGTGTTTTCTGAGCATATGGAAGCCCATAGATTTTGCCGTCTCAATATCAAAAATGAGAGCCTCGTCGCAGGGCGCCGTATAGAGTCCGTCCGGCCAGTAGCCCTGGTCCAAAAGCCCGTTCTGGAAGTAAGGACGGCCATTCAGGAAAAGTCTGGGAATACCTGCGTCGTCCATCTCCACAGAGCATTTTCGCATGGCAAAATAAGTGAGGACCCTATCCTCTCCTCCTTCCAATAAAAGGCCGTAAAGTTTCGGCGTCTCTGGCGTCCAGGCTGTAAACTCCTCCATGGGAAGCTCCCACTCTTTGCCGCAGTCGGCCCACAAAGAATACCTCTCCTGCTCCCAGACCTCTCCCGTTTCCAGAAAATGCCGAAGTGTTTCGTCCGTAAAATCCTCAAAAACCGTCAGCCTTACTCTGGAATCTGTCCCCTGCAGGCGGATTCTCACCAGGCTTTTGTCATAGTCCGGCCGGATACGGACGCTTTTCAGGTAATGCTCCGGCACCGTTTCCAGCCAGACCGTCTGCCAGATGCCGCTCTGGGCTGTGTAAAACATACCGCCGGATTTTAATTTCTGTTTTCCCCGGCTGTGCCATCCCGTGTCGCTTAAATCCCTCACCTGCACAAGAAGTTCCTGGTCTGTCTCTTGGCAAAGCTCTGTGATATCCAGCGTAAAGGGCAGATATCCGCCTGTATGGCCTCCTGCTTTCTTTCCATTTATATAGACTGTGCAGGTCTGATCCACAGCGCCAAAGTGGAGAAGCAGCCTCCCCCCGTCACAAAAGGCTGCTTCCGGAAGGGAAAAGTATGTTCTGTACCAGAGGAATTCTTCTGGCTTAAGCTGCCGTCCCACACCAGAAAGCGGCGCTTCCGGGGAAAAGGGCACCAGAATTTGTCCGTCAAACTGAGAGGGAATCTGCGCTTTCTTTGTAAAGGCATACTCCCACTGGCCGTTTAAGGAGAACCAGCCTTGTCTGGCAAAGGCGGGACGGGGATACTCCCTCCAGACATTCTTTGGCGTGACCTGGCTGCTCCATCTTGTCGTTTTTAAATCTCCCATGGCTCTCCTCTCTTCTCAGGCGACAGTTTTTGGATCAATTTTGACGGCTCCTTTAAAACAGAGGGGCCAGAATCCGAAGGATGGAGTCAAAAAGGCCTCCGAAAAGGCCGGTCCGGCAATCCTTCAGGGAGACAGGACGGCTCTGTCCAATGGTCTGAATGGCATCCACTTTGAGGTCTGCCACTGCGTCTGTCCGGTACATAAAGGTTCCGCATTCAAAGTGAAGATACAGACTTCGGTAATCCATGTTGATGGTGCCCACCACAGCGAACTCATCGTCACATACATAGCTCTTTGCATGGATAAATCCCGGCGTGTACTCGTAGATTTTCACCCCGGCCTTTAAAAGCGGGACGTAGTTGGAGCGGGTGAGCCGAAACACCAGCGGCTTGTCCGGGATTCCCGGGGTCACAATCCGCACATCCACCCCCCGCTTGGCGGCCAGAGAAAGGGCCAGCTTCATCTCGTCGTCCACAATCAGATAAGGCGTAAAAATATAGCAATAACGCCTGGCCTGATTCAAAATCTCAATATAGACGTTTTCTGCCACAGTCTCATTGTCCAGAGGGGTATCGCCAAACGGCTGCACATACCCTCTCGCCGAAAAGGGCTTCGGATGGTGAAGCCATGGTTTAAACTGATCCAGGCTTCCGTCCTCCTTTCGGTAAGCGTTCCACATCTCCAGAAACATCAGGGTGAAATTCCAGACCCCCTCTCCCTCCAGTCGAATCCCAGAATCCTTCCAGTGACCGAACCGTTTCTTTACATTGATATATTCATCGGCCAGGTTCACGCCTCCTGTGTAAGCCGTGTGGCCGTCAATGACTGTGATCTTCCGGTGGTCTCTGTGGTTCATGACCATGGCAAAGAACGGGACAATCCGGTTGAACGCCATACAGCGGATTCCTTTCTGCTCCATCTGTTTATTGTAGCTGTGGGGCAACAGGGTCACGCAGCCCATGTCATCGTAGATCAGCCGGACATCCACTCCCTGGGAGACTTTCCGCTCCAGAATCTCAAGGATCCGATTCCACATGACTCCCTCTTCAATGATAAAATACTCCATGAAAATGTAGTATTCTGCCCGCTCCAAATCTTCCAGCAGTTCCTCGAATAAGAGCTCCCCAAGGGGATAATAACGGACCTCTGTATTTTTGTGAAGGCCATAATCACTGGCATTTTTCAGATAGGCGCTGACACCGGCCGCCCTCTCGTCAATCTTCCAAAGCTCTTCTATGGCCTCTGTTCCGCCCCGGAATCCCTTTGCCATACTCCGGTGGGCATTCTTAAGCCTTCTCTTCATATTTTGGGATGGATTTTTATTCCCAAAGGAAAGATAAAGAAGGCCGCCAAACAAGGGAAGGCAGAGAATCAGAATGATCCAGGCGATTTTGTAGGCTGAATTTTCTTCTTTTCCAATTAAAAAAAGAGTGATCAGAATGCTCAATATGGTAAAACCGGCATTTACCCATGCAGAATAGCTGATGAGCCTCCGGAGGAAGATCACCAGCCACACTGCCTGAATCACCAGCAAAATTCCGGTGAGAAGTATTCTGTTGGCAATCAGCTTTTTGTACTTCATAAAATCCTCTTAGTGTTTACGCAGTTGCCGTTTCCAGAGCCACCTGCATCATGTTGGTAAAGCCTGTCTGGCGTTCTTCGGCGGAAAGCCCCTCTCCGGTCACGATGGAATCGGATACGGTGAAAATTCCAAGGGCGCAGACGTTCGCACGGTTTGCGTTACAGTAAAGGGCATAACTTTCCATTTCCACAGACAAAAGCCCCATCTTTGCCCACTGTTTCCACTCAGGAGTCTCCGTGTAAAACAGATCGGAAGACAGCACATTTCCCACCCGGCAGGGATACCCGTGGGCAGCGGCCGACCGGACTGCTTTCTCCAAAAGCTCATAGGAAGCTGTGGCTGAATAGGTTCCGGGGAGATGGTACTGATGGGCAAAGTTTCCGTCTGTGCTGGCCCCCATGGCCATAACCAGATTCCCCACTGGAAGATTTTCTTGAATACTTCCGCAAGAACCCACCCGGATCAGATTTTTCACACCGTAAAAATGAATCAGTTCATAAGAATAAATCCCGATAGAGGCACAGCCCATGCCGGTACCCATGACAGACACCCTTTTTCCATTCCAGGTGCCGGTAAAGCCCAGCATGTTTCTCACGGAATTGAACTTTGTTACATTTTCCAGGAAATTTTCTGCAATAAATTTGGCTCTTAAGGGATCGCCCGGCAGCAGTATACTCTCTGCGATCTGTCCCATTTCTGCCTGATTGTGTGGAGTTGCCATGTGATTTCCTCCTGTTCTTTTGGTATTAAAATGCTTCCGTTTCTTCAGGGAAAACAAATCACTTCTATCATATCACAGTTTTTTTCAGATTGCCAGAAATGTATTGATTATTTCCCTCTTCCATACTATAATCAGTAATGTTGCTTCCTACATATCAGATACAGCGGCTTTGCCGCAGGGGGATTTTCATCATGTTTTACATCGTTCTGGCACTGATCTCTGGCGTCATGGTCTCTGTCCAAAGCAGCTGCAATGGCGTGCTCTCTCCTTTTATCGGAGTGTTTGGTGTCGGCTTTATCAGTATGCTTTTAAATGCGTTCACATGTTTTCTTCTGGAATTTATTCCGACCAGAACATTTCCCAAACCCGGGGCAATGCCGCCCCGTGTCTATCTGGGCAGCATCTGTGCGGCCTCTGTCATGGGCTTTTCCGGCTATCTGGTGGCCAGAGTCGGAAGTGCGGTCACAGTCTGTCTTTCTGTCTCTGGGCAGCTCATCATGTCGGCCATTGTCGACCATTTTGGGTGGTTCGGTTCCGAAAAGGTGCGCTTTCGCAGCAACAGAATTCTCGGCTTCTTCTGCATTCTGGCCGGTGTGTTTGTGATCAATTTTGCCGGCGCAGACTCTTTCCGGGGAATTGCCGGGCAGGGAATGCTTTTGTTTCTTCTTTTATTTGCTGTTTTTCTCGGCTTTATTACGGTTTTGGCCCGTATGTTTAATTTTGAAGCCAGCCATTATGTGGGGCCCATTGCCGGAGGGTTTTATATCGCAGGTGTGGGAGCGCTCCTGTCTTTTGTTCTGCTTCTTTGTACTTCCGGCTTTCAGATTCCTGTCTCTGGATTTGCAAAGGCTCCTTTCCTTGCTTATCTGACAGGTCCCCTGGGCGGGGGCGCCTGCCTGCTTAACAACCTTACCTATGGAAAAATGAAGGTGTTTCACGCAACCATCTTCAACCTGGTCGGGCAAATCGGCGCAAGCATTGTGGCGGATCTGATTCTTCTTGGTGAATTTCCTCTGAGCAAGCTGGTCGGGATTCTTGTGGTCTGTGCCGGGATCTTCCTTGACAAACGGGCAACGCTTAAGGCGCAGAAACAGCAATAGATGTCTATGAAAAATGGAAATAAGGAGGGAAACCCTATGAAAAAGAAGGATTTGACAAGCGGAAGCATCACGAAAACCATGCTGCTTTTTGCCTTTCCCATGATCCTGGGAAACCTTCTGCAGCAGCTCTATAATATTGCGGATACTCTGATTGTCGGCCAGTTTTTAGGTTCCAACGCTCTGGCTGCTGTCGGCTCTGCCTACACGCTTATGACTTTTTTGACCTCAATCCTTTTAGGGCTCTGCATGGGAAGCGGGGCTGTCTTTTCCACCTGCTATGGCGCAAAGAATATGGAGCGGTTAAAGTACAGTATCTTTGCCTCCTTCCTGCTGGTGGCAGGCTGCACCATCTTTTTGAATCTGATCGTCTTTCTTTTCATTGACCCGATCATGAGACTTCTGCAGACGCCGCCTGAGATTTATGAAATGATGCGAAGTTATTTGTGGGTGATCTTCATTGGAATCACAGCCACCTTCCTCTACAACTTTTTTGCCTCTTTGCTCCGGGCTGTGGGAAACTCTGTGATCCCCCTTTTGTTTCTGGGAATTTCTGCCCTTTTAAATATCGGGCTGGATCTTTTATTTGTGCTGGTATTCCACTGGGGCGCTCCCGGGGCAGCTGCCGCCACAGTCATCTCCCAGTACATATCTGGCATCGGCATTCTGATTTACACCTTGGTAAAATTTCCGGAACTCAGACTTAGCAGAAGGCATCTGCATCTGGAACCTGGCATCCTGCCGGAAATCTCCCAGTTTTCTTTTCTCACCTGCCTGCAGCAGTCCATCATGAATTTCGGGATCCTGATGGTCCAGGGACGGGTCAACAGCTTCGGCCCTACCGTCATGGCCGCTTTTGCCGCCGCCGTGAAGATCGACTCCTTTGCCTACATGCCGGTCCAGGATTTCGGCAATGCCTTCTCCACCTTCATCGCCCAGAATTATGGAGCCGGAAAAGCGGAACGAATCCGGAAGGGCATCAAAAGCGCTGTCGCTTCCTCTGTGGTTTTCTGCCTGATCATCACGGCCGGAGTCTGTATCTTCGCAAGACCTCTGATGCTGATCTTCGTGAAGCCTCATGAGACCGAGATTCTTGCCATTGGGGTCCAGTATCTTCGGATCGAGGGGGCCTTCTACTGCGGCATCGGCTGCCTGTTCCTGCTCTATGGTCTCTATCGGGCCATAGCAAAGCCCGGCATGTCGGTGGTACTCACAGTAGTCTCTCTGGGCACCCGCGTCTTTCTGGCTTACACCCTTTCCTCCATTGCGGCGATCGGAGTCATTGGTATCTGGGTATCTGTGCCTATTGGCTGGTTCCTGGCCGATTTGATTGGCCTGGCCTATTACCTGCGCAGGAAGAAGACGCTGTTAAAACTATAGACAAGCCAAATAAGGGCAGGAGAAATCTTTCCCTTGCCCGGAAAACAGCCATCTTCCCCAATCTGTCAATACATCAGGAGCGTAAAATTGTTTTTCCCTGCCAGATAATCTTCTGTGGGGATGATGGCCAGCTCAAATCCGTCTTCTCTGCTCACCATCTCTTCTCCATACCGCCCGACAAGCAGGTCGTCTGCCATGCTTAAGGGCTGAAACCAGGGGTACTCTCCATCCTCCCGCACCAGGACAGGCTCCTCATCCTCTCCATACTGATAGGTTTTCCATCCTCCCGCTTCTTCTTCCCAGAATGTTAAGAGCTTAAGCTTGGGGGTCCAGAAAATCGCTGCAAAGTTTTCCACTTCTTGGGGGAGTTCCTTCCACTCGCCGGACTTCACATTAAGCTCAATCACTTTCCGGGAATCTCCTTCTTTCACATTGCACACCAGAGTGCTTCCATCTATGGCATAATCGGCCGCAACCCAAAGTCTTTTCTCCCCCAGAGGTTTTGTGACGGTTCCGCTCTCCATGTCCAGGATGTTTAATTCCCACCAGCTCTCTTCTGTTTCTCCCTGTTCCAGATACACCAGCAGATTTTCATAGCAGCCATATAAGCGATACACGTCTATTACCCCCTCCCGTTCCGGAACCAGTGCTTCTTCTTTTCCTGTCTCAAAATCATAGCGGTAAATGCTGCATTTTCCTTTCTCACTGACCTCTCCGGTTTCCTCGTCAATAAACCAGTCATGGGTTGCGGTCAGCAGGTAATGATCCAAAAACAAAGCGGTTCCTCCGGCAGTGCCGTGAGAAAATTCTCCAATCTCCTTTTCGTTCTCTCCATTCAGGTCACTGCAGCAAAATACTCCACCTCCGTCCGGCAGACTCTTCTGGTAGTACCATTTATCTCCAAGGCGTCCGATGAGCCATGTATATTTGTTGAGATAGACGGCAAAACATTCAACGCTGTCATGAAGGCAGTTCGGAACCCCGCACAAGGGACGGTAAGTCTTTGTCTTATAATCAAAATAGTCCACTTTCCCGGTAAACGACGAGACGTTGATCTGCACCATTCCATCTCTTGTAAAGCACCGATTCACCGACATGACCGATCTGTCCGCCACTTTCTCCTCTTTTTTCTTCCCACATCCAAAAATTGCCAGCATGAAGAGCCCACAGATGAAACATATCCGTTTTCCCTTTGCCATAAATCATCCCCCCTGTCCTTTTTATTCTGTTTTTCCAGTTATTTTCTTTATAGATTAATCTAAAAACCGGCTGGATTCTTTAAATTTTTCTTAACTATGTATAGAAAAAACCAGCCATTTCTTTTCCTGTGCAGGCAAATAATAGCTGCGGCACAAAAAGGCAAACGGCTGGTTTTTGTTCTTATCTGTTTATTTTACGGTTCTCATGGCGGCTTCCACCACGTGTCCCACCAGGACAGAGGTCGTCACAGCGCCCACACCGCCGGGCACAGGCGTGATGGCCTCAACAATGGGCTCGATCTCATTATAGACAGCGTCGCCTGCAATGGCGCCCTTGCCGCCCTTGCTGTTGGGCTTTTCTGCATCCCAGTTGATGGATACATCAATGACAACCTGTCCGGGACTTACAAAATCCTTGGTCAAACTGTTGAGCACGCCGGCCGCAGAGATCAGGATATCCGCGCCCTTTGCAATTTCGGCAGTGTTGACGGTCCTTGTATGGCATACGGTCACTGTTGCGTTCTTTGCCATCAGCATCATAGCCGCAGGCTTGCCCACTACCAGACTCCGGCCGATGACCACCGCATTTTTCCCTTTGCAGTCGATTCCGTAGTAATCCAAAATTTCCATACATGCCTGGGGAGTACAGGGAGGGAATCCCAGGGGTTTTCCGGTGAAGACGCCGGCCATGGAACCGTCCGTCATGCAGTCCACATCCTTGGCGGGATCCAGCGCATTCTCGATCTCGCTCTGATCTGCCTTCAGATGCTTCGGAAGAGGCCGGAACATCAGGACGCCGTGGATGGAATCATCCTTATTCACCTTGTCGATCACCTTTAAAAGCTCTTCCTTGGAAATATCCTCTGGAAGCAAAATCTTCTCCACCTCAACGCCCAAAGTTTCACATCTCTTGGTGGCGCCTTTCTCATAAGAAATATCACTGGAATTCTCGCCGACCCGGACGATTCCCAGCTTGGGAACAATTCCCTTCTCTTTCAGTTCTGCCACCTGCCCCATGATCTTTTCATTCAGTGCGGCAGTAACCTCTTTGCCAAGCAGCTGCTTTGCCATTCTTTTTACCCTCCTAAATTATTTTAACCGTCCTAACACGCTCTCAAACACCTCGTCGGCCAACTTCGTATATTTTGCCAGCATGGCGTCGGCCTTCTGGTTCAATTCTTCTGCATACGCTCTGTTTGCCATGGATTTTGTGTTGATGTACACATTCAGGCTTGCGCCCTGCAGAGCCGCCTTGCAAAATACTGCTCCCACGCCGGCGTCGCTGATGGCCAGTGCTGAACCCTTGGCGGCAAATTCTACGATCAGGTCAAGGGCTTCACAGCATTTCTCCATGATCTCCATGGGAACAGAGCAGGCGTCCTTTAAGACAATCTCCATGACGCGGGCTTTTTCTGCCTTCTCCTCTTCTGTCGCCCTGGGCATGCCATAGGCTTTGGACAAGGGCTCAAATACCTCTGCATCCCGCTCAATGAGGGTCAGAAGCTCTTTCTGAAGAGTATCTGCCTTTCCCTTAAGCTCCCACATCTCCTCTTCCACGTCTGCATATTTCTTTTTGCCTACAGTCAGAGAACCCACCATGTTTCCGAGAGCCGTACCGACTGCTCCCACCAGAGCGCTTGCACCGCCGCCGCCCGGAACCGGGGACTTGGAAGCAAGCACTTCCACAAATTCATTGCATTTCACGGTTGAAAAACCCATTTTTTCCTACCTCCGTTAAATGATGTTCGACAAAGAGGGACAGCCGGAAGACTGTCCCCCCTGTATATGCACACGAGCACAAAAGAAAGTCTATTTAGAACAATCCAGTGATCTTTCCACTCTCGTCCACGTCGATCTTCTCGGCTGCCGGCACCTTGGGCAGTCCGGGCATGGTCATGATCTCCCCGGTCAGGGCCACGATAAAGCCTGCGCCTGCAGAAATCTTCAGATTCCGCACAGTCACCTCAAAATCGGTCGGAGCGCCCAGCTTATTCTGATCGTCTGTTAAGCTGTACTGGGTCTTTGCCACACAGATCGGGCAGTTGCCATATCCCAGATCCTCAAGCTGTTTCGCCTGCTTCTGGGCATTGGCCGTAAGAACCACTCTCTTTCCGCCGTAGATCTTCTGTACGATCTGGTTTAACTTATCCTCAATGGAACCTTCCAGTTCATAGGAGAAGTTGAAGTTGTTCGGCTCTTCCACCAGGCGGATCACTTCCTCTGCCAGCTTCACGCCGCCTTCGCCGCCCTTTGCCCATACTTCAGACAGGGCCACGTTGACGCCAAGCTCCTTGCACTTGGCTTCCACCAGGTCAAGCTCTGCCTTGGTGTCCGTGGGGAACGCATTGATGGCAACCACGCAGGGCAGACCGTACACGTTCTTGATGTTGCTCACATGCTTTAACAGGTTGGGCATGCCCTTCTCCAAGGCTTCCAGGTTCTCGTTGTTGAGATCTGCCTTCGGAACTCCGCCGTTGTACTTGAGAGCTCTTACGGTAGCCACGATCACCACCGCGCTGGGACGAAGTCCGGACATCCGGCACTTGATATCCAGGAATTTCTCTGCGCCCAGGTCTGCGCCGAATCCTGCCTCGGTGATGGCATAGTCCGCCAGCTTAAGCGCCATCTTGGTGGCTGTCACAGAGTTGCAGCCGTGGGCGATGTTGGCGAAGGGGCCGCCGTGCACGATGGCGGGCACATGCTCTAAGGTCTGTACCAGGTTGGGTTTCAGCGTATCTTTTAAGAGCGCAGTCATGGCGCCCTCTGCGTGGAGGTCATGGGCTGTCACCGGCTTCTGCTCGGATACTTTGCCATAGGTGTAGCCGATGATGATGCGGCCCAGTCTTGCCTTCAGATCATTGATGTCGCTGGCAAGGCAGAGCACCGCCATGATCTCGGAAGCCACGGTGATGTCGTAGCCGTCTTCTCTGGGCGTTCCGTTGGTCCGTCCGCCAAGGCCGTCCACTACGTTCCGAAGCTGTCTGTCGTTCATATCCACGCACCGTCTCCAGGTGATCTTCCTGGGGTCGATGTTCAGGGCGTTGCCCTGGAAAATATGATTGTCAATCATGGCTGCCAGCAGGTTGTTGGCCGCGCCGATGGCGTGGAAGTCACCGGTGAAATGCAGGTTGATGTCCTCCATGGGAACCACCTGGGCATAGCCGCCGCCTGCCGCGCCGCCCTTTACGCCAAAGACCGGTCCGAGGGAAGGCTCGCGGAGGGCAACCATAACCTTCTTGCCCAGCTTCTGAAGGCCGTCCGCCAGACCCACGGTGGTCGTAGTCTTGCCTTCCCCTGCGGGAGTCGGGTTGATGGCCGTCACCAGAACCAGCTTGCCGTTTTCTTTGTCAGACTCTTTCAATAAATTGTAGTCAATTTTTGCCTTGTACTTTCCGTACTGCTCCAGATACTTCTCGTCGATGCCGGCTTTCTCGGCAATCTCCGTGATCGGAGACATGGTGCTTTCCTGTGCAATCTCAATGTCTGTTTTGAATCCCATAATGTTACCCTCCTTGGAAAATTATATTTCCTGCCCTTTTCCAAATGAAAAAGGGCAGTATTCACAAAATGAAATACTGCCCAGACGGTCGGCCGTTTATGATTCCGGTTCCACTGTGGTACTCCACAATTATCCGTCAGTCCCCGGAACTTCTTGCTGATAGATTTATCATAACGCCTCAGAGGAAGTTTGTCAATGTTAAATTTTAATATGCTTTTCCCCAGTAGACCAATTTCTTCCCAGGCCTGCCGCATACAGGGCAGACATCACCCAGGGATTCGTCCGTAAAGGGCATACAGCGGGAGGTGGCCGTGGTATCTTCCTTGATTTTCAGCTCACAAGCCTCATCGCCGCACCACATCATTTTTACAAAGCCAGGTTTCTCGGCCACAATCTCCTTAAATTCGTCATAGGTTCTCGCCTCATAAGTGTGGGTCTCCAGGTGCTCTTTTGCCCTGGCAAGCATGTCATTTTGAATGGTATCTAAAAGCCAAACGGCCTTTTCTCCCAGCTCATCCAGCGATACCACCAGCTTTTCCCTGGTATCCCGGCGCACAAGCACTGCCTGATTCTGCTCCATATCCTTAGGCCCGATCTCCACACGGATCGGGATCCCCCGCATTTCCTGCTCACTGAATTTCCAGCCGGGGCTCTTGTCAGAGCCGTCTAACTTCGCCCGAACTCCTGCCGCTTTCAGCTGCTCGCAAAGCTCTGCCGCTTTCTCCATGACCCCCTCTTTTCTCTGAGAAATCGGAATAACCATGGCCTGGACCGGCGCGATCCTGGGCGGCAGCTTTAATCCGCTGTCGTCCCCGTGTACCATAATCAGAGCGCCGATAATACGGGTAGACAACCCCCAGGAAGTCTGATGCACATACTGAAGTTTATTTTCTTTATCCGAATACTGAATATCAAAGGCCCTTGCAAACCCGTCTCCAAAGTTGTGACTGGTACCGGACTGGAGTGCCTTGCCGTCATGCATCAGCGCCTCGATGGTATAGGTGGAATGGGCGCCTGCAAATTTTTCTTTGTCCGTCTTTTTCCCTTTCACCACTGGAATGGCTAGGATCTCCTCACAGAAGTCTGCATATACGTTTAACATCTGGATTGTCCTCTCTTCCGCCTCCTCGGCAGTCGCGTGGGCCGTATGTCCCTCCTGCCACAGAAACTCCGCAGAGCGCAAAAAAGGACGGGTGGTCTTCTCCCAGCGCACCACGGAACACCACTGGTTATACAGCTTTGGCAGATCCCTGTGGGACTGGATAATCCTGGAATAAAAATCACAGAACAAGGTTTCTGAGGTAGGGCGCACACAAAGCCGCTCCTGAAGAGTCTCCAGGCCGCCCTGGGTTACCCAGGCCACCTCCGGCGCAAACCCCTCCACGTGATCCTTTTCTTTCTGGAGCAGGCTCTCCGGGATGAACATGGGCATATAGACATTCTCCACACCGGTCTCTTTGAACCGCCGATCCAGCTCCTTTTGGATATTCTCCCAGATCGCATAACCGTCCGGCCGGATAATCATACATCCTTTTATATTGGAGTATTCCACCAGCTCTGCCTTTTTCACCACATCTGTATACCACTGGGCAAAATCCTCATTCATGGATGTAATTGATTCTACCAGTTTCTTTTCCTTTGCCATTTTCTCTCCTTTCGCCCTTTCCGTTCAGGCCTCTCTCGTCTTTTCAAATGTCAATTCTATGCCGTTCAGGTTCATATGGAGCCTTCCGGATGGATCAATGCGGACCTGCTTGACATCCCCGCCGACATCCAGATAATAAACGCCGTTCCCTGCCTCATCCCGTCTCCAGGCGCCATCTGCCGTTTCCCCCAAAATATCCAGATGGAAACTGCCCGAGGGCTGACAGTCGATCACTGTATTCATGCCCTGCATTCCCGACCAGGCCAGAAATTGATCCATGGGAGCCTCAAGACCGTCGCTGGACACCATGATTCCCTGCCACACGCCAACAATCGCTGACTGTTCATTTTCCCGCTGACTTTTTTCAAGCTGCCGCTGGACATATTCCTCCCTCTTTTCCCGGATGGTCTGCTCAATTTTTGCATAATCTCCGTCAAGAGTGTTTAACGCGCTGTCAAAGACCAGGATCCCCGCTTCATAATTCTCGTCCGTTCCCACAGCATTCTCTGCCTTAGCCAGAATATCCTGTTTATATTTTTCGCTATAATTATTTAATGCTGTTTCCAGCTTATCATTTCCAGGCTTTTCTTCAAGTCCTTGTCGGGCTGCCTCCATTGCCTCAAAATAATTGTTCTGGGAAGCGAGTTTTTTGGCTTCCTCCAAAATAGCTTCAATCCCATATTCTTCCCGTTCGCCCTGCAGTTCTTCCAAACGGCTATCAAGCATCGTATCACCCGTGAGGATCTCAAGGCCATTCTCCACAAGAGCGATGGCAGAATCGTAATCTTTCACTTCTACATAAGCCTCTGCCTCTGCAAGAAGTTTTTCTTTATATCGGTTTTTCGCCGTTTCCAGTTTTTCCTTCGCTGTCTCGTAATTGGCATCCGCTTCTATGACTTCACCGTACAGCCGGATGGCGTCCTCATACTCCTCTTTCTGCATATACTCCTGCGCATCTTTAAAAGCTTCTCTGGAATCTCCCAGTTCCCGCACCTGTTCCAGCACTTCTTCCACATAAGAATCATCCCAGAACTTCTCAATTCCCTTTAAATGGCGTTTCACCGTGGAATAATCCATGGTTCCGGCAATAAATTCTTCCTTCAGCTCATCCACCGCAGACCGCAGGATCTCATCTGCCTTCTCTTCCTTCTTTTCATTCCCCCTGAAGCTTTTCTCATACAGCCTGGAAGCTGAGGCCCAGTCTCTGTCTCCTACACATTCCTTTAATTGATTCTCCGGACTCAGCAGAAGAAACACAAACACAGCGACCGTCACTGCAAGCACTGCCACAGTACAAGCCAGAGTGACAATCAGGACCTTTTTCTTCTTCGGCGTTTTTCCTCCGGTTTCCTTTCCATAAAATGGCGGCTCAGGCTGGCTATTTCCATAAGGCGGCTGAGCGTGGGGGGGCGGGCTGCCTCCCATGGATTCCCGACTCTGTGCCGCTGCTTCCGGCATGGTGAGAATCAGCTCATCCTCCATGTTTTTCATGATCTTTCTTTCCAGATCAGAAAGTGCCGGCCCCTCACCGGATGACGGCTCCAGGGAGACTGGCCCTGCTTCCTCAAAATCCGCTTTGCTTTCTAAAACAGCGGTTCCCCCTTCGTCCGGTTCCAAACTCTCTGCCTGCAGCTTTTCTTCCCGCTCCTGATTCTCTGCAGCCATATCAGTCTCTCCGTACACAGGCGTTCCACAATTATCGCAGAATTGATCTTCATCTCCAAGCCTTTTTCCGCAATTACAGCAATACATACCGGACTCCTTTCTGCTTTTTCCAATATGCCCAAAGGGCACCCGGCATAAGATTATGAAAGCCTATAAATACACAGGACTTCTGTATCTATAGGCTTTACCGCTTTTCATAATTTCTATTAAAATCCGCACATCCTGCGTCGAAAAACGCGCCACAAACGTTACCTCTACAGCCAGCTCGGCCCAGGCAGCCTCACGGCACACAAGGTATCCTGCTTAGTGCTGCTCCATTCCTGGCCTGACACGGTTCACAGGGCCCTGTTGCGTAAGACCCAGACTTCAACACCACTTA
>JAAWBT010000031.1 GCA_022792835.1 Lachnospiraceae bacterium
GAGACTTGAAGCCTAAGTGGCTGGAGGGAAAGCGAAGCGTAGGTATCACAGCGGGTGCATCCACCCCGAATCATATCATAGAGGAGGTTCACACGAATGTCAGAATTAAGTTTTGAGCAGCTTTTGGAAGAATCGTTAAAAACTATTAGAACAGGAGAGGTAGTCACTGGTACAGTCATCGGTGTGAAAGAAGATGAGATCATCTTAAATATAGGTTACAAGTCAGACGGCATTATCAGTAAGAATGAATATACCAATGACTCTTCCGTGAATCTGATGAGCGTCGTCCAGGTGGGCGATGAGATGGAAGCAAAAGTACTTAAGGTAAACGACGGTGAGGGACAGGTTCTTCTGTCATACAAGAGATTGGCTGTTGACCGCGGAAACAAGCGTCTGGAGGAGGCGTTTAACAACAGCGAAGTCCTGACAGCAAAGGTAGTCCAGGTCCTGGACGGCGGTTTGAGTGTCAATGTGGAGGGGGCCCGGGTATTTATTCCTGCGAGCCTTGTTTCTGATTCCTATGAGAAGAATCTGGAGAAATATGCAGACCAGGAGATTGAATTCATTATCACAGAGTTCAATCCCAGAAAGAGACGTGTCATTGGCAACCGCAAGCAGCTTCTTCTGGCCAAGAAGGCAGAGCTGCAGAAGGCATTGTTTGAGCGGATCGAGATCGGCCAGGTGGTCGAAGGCGTCGTAAAGAATATCACAGATTTCGGCGCGTTCATTGATCTGGGCGGTGCGGACGGTCTGCTTCACATTTCCGAGATGTCCTGGGGACGGGTAGAGAATCCCAAAAAGGTCTTCAAGGTCGGCGAAGAGATCCGCGCATTTATCAAAGATATCAATGGCGATAAGATTGCCTTAAGCCTTAAATTCCCCGATGAGAATCCTTGGGTGATGGCGGCAGACAACTATGCGGTGGGGAATGTTGTGTCCGGTCGTGTTGCCAGAATGACGGATTTCGGCGCTTTTGTGGAATTGGAGCCTGGAATCGATGCCTTGCTTCATGTATCTCAGATTTCCAGACAGCATGTGGAGAAGCCCTCCGACGTGCTTACCATTGGGCAGGAGATTGAGGCGAAGGTAGTTGACTTCAACGGCGAGGATAAGAAGATCAGTCTCAGTATGAAGGCTCTGGAAGCTCTGGAGGCTCCGATTGAGGTGGCGGCAGAAGAGGTCGCGCCGGAAGAAACAGAAGAGATGCCGGAGAAAGGTTCTGTAGAAGAATAAAAAATATGAGGTAGAATTGGCGACGCCTTTGGAAGTTTCCAAAGGCGTTTTTTGCGTATAAGAAGAAACTTTGTCCCCTATAAAACCATTGGCAGCTATTTCAAAATCCGCTGATATTCCTGGATCAATTCTTTGGCCGCCGGATTGATGATCAGAGAGCCGGCTTCCATATCAAAGGCGGCGATTCTGGCCTGACAATAACCATTTTTATAATAACCGTAGCCCCGGTAATAGCGGAAGCGGCGGATCATTCGACGGATATCCTCGGGGATCTTCTGTTCACTGATAAAGATACCGGTTACATAGGTATAGATGTGGCTCTGAGGAGGAGAGGGCCTGCCATTTCTGACCATCTCAGGCTCGATCAGAGTGGCAAGCTGATCTGCAAAATGGTTCAGATCGCTCCGAGATAGGGTCAGGGTGCTGCGGATAAAAGCATGTTCAAAGCAATGATAGTGACTATATGAGGCATATACATCGTAAATGGTATCTCCGAGCTGATAAGGGCAGAGAAGTTCATAGTCGCTGGCATAATATATCATAAGCCTTCTCAAAAGGTCTCGTGACTCTCCCATAAAATACTCCTGAATGACACAAAATTGTATATACGATTTGCAGAAATCGACGGGAAACGACAAGTAACAGATAAAAGCATACCATTATTTTGGGAGAGTTGCAAGAAGAAACTTCTGCAAAAAGGAGGAGTCAAGAAAAACTCCTTCTGTGTATTCCAGGCAGGGAGGATTTTTTTTGTATTCAGAATAAAAGTGCGGACGGTCTTTTGGAAGATCTCCGGACATAGGAAAAAAGAGCCCCGTATGCTTTTGATAACAGGTTTTTGCCGTGGCTTTTTGCCGGCGGGACGGGTCAACGAAGACGGCGACACTTTTGTGGATGGCCTGGTCCTCCTCAGGCAGATAGTAATAATTGGCATAATCCCTGAAAAAATACTTCATGGTTCCCTCTGACAATGGGATCTGAAGGATCAGAGTGCTTTCCCTGCCAGAGATCAGGCAGTTTTCGGCAGAAAACTGAAAAGGGACAGGTAAGACACAGGAATCATGGGTACAGGTGACAAGGAGTTCTCTCGAACAGGAATTGGCTTTTTCAGGGGGCGTCAGCCGTTCTGAGACCGGGCGAAGCTCTTCTAGGAAAAGATCCCGATAGGAGAGAAGGGAGAGCAGAGCGGGAAGCCCCTTTACGTCTTCTTCGTTGTGAAGAAGGAGCGCATCATAGAGCGCGGCTTCGCTGGTGCGCAGATATCGCCAATAAAAATGAATCAGCCGTCCTCCGTCATAAGGGTCTTCCCTGCCCGTGCCGAGAAAAGCTTCCAAGGTCTTTTGGCGGCAGTCTGCAAGGCCCAACAGCTTTTTTAAGGGTTTCAGATTCCGGTAAAGATCAAAACTTTTTGGGATATGGCCGGAGACAGGGGTGTGGTGATGGCTGGCCCGTTCTTTCAAGAAGGGGAGGTCAAAGGAATCCCCGTTAAAATGAATCAATAAAGAAAAACGGGAGGCAAACAGGAAGAAGTGGAGGAGAAGTTCGGCCTCTGCCTCCAAAGAATCAGCAAACCACTGTTTCATGTGCCAGCTGCCGCCTCGAAGGTACGTACAGCCGATCAGGTAGACCATGTCCTTCTTGGAAGAAAGACCAGTGGTCTCGATGTCAAAAAACAGCAGGCGCTCTGGGTCGCCTAGGCGGGATAGATTGTAATGGCAGTCACATACAAATTCTTTTGTAATAGTTTTCATGTCCTCATTATAAAGGGCTTTGTCAGTTGTGTCAAGAGAAAATAGAACACCTGTGCGAAAAAGCTTGCCTTGCGGGCAGAATTGTGTTAAACTGTTTCTGGACAAGAGGGAGAAATGAGGAACAGATCCATGATTTCATATATAAAAGGAAGCCTTCAGGAAATCAGCGGTGAATTTTTGATTGTGGAAACCGGCGGGATTGGTTATCAGATCCAGGTGCCCTTTTCTATGCTGTCTGAGATGGCTGTGGGAGAGGAGATCAAGGTTTATACCTATTTTTCCATGGGACAGGATCAGGTTCCCAGGCTTTACGGATTTTCTGCAAGAGAGGATCTGGAGGTATTCAAACTTCTGATCGGAGTGAGCGGGGTCGGACCGAAGGGGGCCATGGGGGTGCTCTCAGCCATATCGCCGGAGGAGCTGCAGTTTGCCGTACTCTCTGAGGATGCAAAGACCATTGCCAGAGCGCCCGGCGTGGGCCTTAAGACGGCGAAGAAGCTGATTTTGGAGCTTAAGGACAAGTTTAAACTGGAGGAAGCCTTTGAGCGGAAGCGAAATTGCGGGGGAGATCTCACAGGGGGGAAATCCGGCGCTCTCTCGAAAGATGTGAGAGGCGAGGCAGTGCAGGCCCTGACAGCTCTCGGGTACAGCGGTGCAGAGGCTATGAGAGCAGTGAACCAGGTGGAAGAAGCCGAGGCATTTACGGTGGAAGAGCTTTTGAAGGCAGCGCTCCGGCATATGACAAGATTTTAAGGGTATGATGTGTTCTGCCTGATTACAACGTATCCGGTAAAACCTTTTGCAGACTTGTGCAGTGGCAGGTTTTTTTGGAGTGGATAAGAAAGGAAGCTTTGGCCCATGGAGAAGCGGGTGATCAATACAGAGTTTACCAGAGAGGACCAGGGGATCGAGAACCATCTGCGTCCCCGTACCCTTGACGAGTATGTCGGACAGCAGAAGGCGAAAGACATGCTGCGGGTCTATATTGATGCGGCCAGATCCCGGGGGGAGGCGCTGGATCATGTACTCTTTTACGGCCCGCCGGGATTGGGAAAGACGACTCTTGCGGGGATTCTGGCCCATGAGATGGGCTCAGAGCTTAAAATCACGGCAGGTCCGGCCATTGAAAAGCCCGGGGAAATGGCGGCGATTTTAAATAATCTCAATGACGGGGACGTGCTTTTTGTGGATGAAATTCACCGTCTGAACCGGCAGGTGGAGGAGGTGCTCTATCCGGCCATGGAGGATTATGCCATTGATATTGTTATCGGAAAGGGAGCTTCCGCCCGCTCCATCCGGCTGGATCTTCCCCACTTTACGTTGGTGGGAGCAACGACCAGGGCAGGACTTTTGACAGCGCCTTTGCGGGACCGTTTTGGAATGATCCACCATCTGGAGTTTTATACAGAGGAGGAACTTCTTGCTATTATCATGCGTTCGGCTTCTGTACTTCAGGTGGAAATTGAGGAGGAAGGGGCCAGGCAGATCGCCTCCCGCTCCAGGGGAACCCCCCGCCTTGCCAATCGTTTTTTGAAACGGGTTCGGGATTTTGCACAGGTGCGCTATGACGGTGTGATTACAAGGCTGGTGGCCTCTGCCGCTCTGGACCTTTTGGATGTGGACAGTTTTGGTCTGGATCATACGGACAGAAGGATTCTTCTGACCATGATGGAGAAATTTGGGGGCGGTCCGGTGGGCCTGGAAACTCTGGCGGCGGCTCTTTCGGAAGATGTGGGAACCCTGGAGGATGTCTATGAGCCTTATCTTTTAAAAAACGGGTTTATCAACCGGACTCCAAGAGGACGGATGGCCACAGAACGGGCCTATCATCATCTGGGCCTTGCCTGCCCTTATGAATCTGGTGTGGAAAATCAGAAATAATACTATATCTTGTGCTTTTTCTCCGGCGGTATCTATTTTTTCTGGTTGTTTTTTATGGGAATTCCCTTTATAATAAGACTATAGGAAACGGCAGATTTCTTTGTCGTTTTCTACAGGAATGTCCAGAACGGGTACATAAGGAGAAACGGAATGAGTTCCAGGAATTATACAGATGTGATCATTGCCGGAAAAGTATATACATTGGGTGGTTATGAAAGTGAAGAATACTTGCAGAAAGTGGCTGGTTACCTGAATGGAAAACATGCGCAGCTGCGGAGGGTGGATGGATTTCTACGCCAGCCCCCGGATTATCAGAATGTGATGCTTCAACTGAATGTGGCGGATGATTATTTTAAAGCGGTGGGACAGCTGGATGAGCTGGAAGCCCAGACAGAGTCCCAGGCCAATGAGATTTACAGTCTGAAGCACCAGCTGGTAACGGTTCAGCTCAAGTTGGAGGAGATGAAGCGGGAGCTTCTGGAGGAGCAGGAGAAGAGACAAAAGAGATAAAAGTCAGGGGGCAGCGGATTTTTGGCAGGCCCCCTTTTCTATCGAATAAAGGGAGTAAGCGATGAAGGAAGAGAGGATCATTGAGGTACTGGCTCCGGCCGGTTCCTTTGAAAGCATGAAAGCGGCGGTAAGTGCAGGCGCGGATGCCGTCTATATGGGAGGGACCAGGTTCGGTGCCAGAGCCTACGCAGAAAACCCGGAAACAGACCGTTTGCTGGAAGCCATTGACTATGTGCACCTTCACGGAAAAAAATTGTACCTGACAGTCAATACGCTTTTAAAGGAACAGGAGCTTTCACAGGAACTGTACGAATTCCTGGCGCCCGTCTATGAGGCGGGAGTAGATGCCCTGATTGTTCAGGACTTGGGGGTCTGGCAGGCAGTGAGACGGTGGTTTCCTGATCTGCCCCTTCATGCCAGCACTCAAATGACCATTACCGGAGTTTTCGGGGCAGAGGAGGCGAGGCGGCAGGGAGCTTCCAGGATCGTGACAGCCAGGGAGCTTTCCATCCAGGAGCTCCAACGGATCCATGAACAGGTGGATATTGAGATTGAAGCGTTTGTCCACGGCGCGCTGTGTTACTCTTATTCCGGTCAGTGCCTTTTCAGCAGTCTGGCCGGCGGGAGAAGCGGAAACAGAGGACGCTGTGCAGGAATCTGCAGGCTTCCCTATGAAGCCTGGGAGGGGAATGCACGCTTTCGGAATGTGGCCGGGGAATATCTGCTGAACTTGAAGGATCTGTGCGGACTGGACAGTCTGGGGGAGCTTCTGGATGCCGGTGTGTGTTCGCTGAAAATAGAGGGGCGCATGAAAAGCCCAAGATATACGGCTGGAGTGGTGAGTCTCTACCGAAAATATGTGGATTTGTACAAGAAAGTGGGGAGTAGAGGCTGGAAGGCGGCAGCAAAGGATAAAGTGTTTCTGTTGGAACTTTTTGACAGAGGAGGCTTTTCGGATGGGTATTTTCATGTCCATAACGGAAAACATATGGTGGCGTTTTCTGAGAGGCCATTCCGCCAGGGGAATGCCGCTTTGTGGGAGGAACTGGATCAGAATTATATAAAACAGGAAAAAAAAGAAAAAATAAAGGGAAACATAAGAATTGCGCAAGATTTGCCTGTTAAACTGTCATTTGGGATGGGAGAGGTTCTGGCATCTGTGGAGGGAGGAGCCGCGCTTGCGGCAAAGAGCAGACCCATCTCGGAGGCAGATGTGAGAAAGCAGGTGGAGAAGCTGGGCGAGAGCCCGTTTGTCCTGGAAGAGCTGCAGGTGGAGCTTTCCGAAAACTGTTTTTTTCCCATGGGAGGACTCAATGAGCTCAGGCGAAATGCGGTGTCAGCTTTGACGGAGGAGATTTTGAGCCATTACCGCAGAAAACGGAGACTTTCCGGGACAGGGGCCTCAGACAGAGAAGATTCTTCCTTTGTGGTCAAAGAAACGGATCGGCCCAGTTTTTCTGTTCTGACGGAAGAGGCTTCGCAGTTTTTTGCGGCTGTCAGAGAGCCGGCGGTGAGCCGGGTTTATCTGCCGGTGGAAACCTTTGGAAGAGAACAGCTTTTGGAGCTGATAAAAGTCTGTAGGGAGGAAGGAAAGGAGTGTTTTCTGGCCCTTCCTAGAATTTGGCGGAGTCAGGAGCCCTTTTCTTGGAAAGAAAGCGGGCAGGTGGATGGTTTCCTTTTACGGAACCTGGATGAATTTTCCCTTCTGGAAGAAAAAAACTGTGAGTTTGTGGCGGATGCATCGCTGTATACCTTTAACACAGAGGCAAGGAAAGCGCTTTTTGGGCGGGGGTTTGCCATGGACACAGCCCCTCTGGAGCTTAACCGGAGAGAGCTTTTGGAGAGGGGGATGTCCGGCAGCGAGATGATTGTATATGGAAGACTGCCCATGATGGTTTCGGCCCAGTGTGTGCAAAAAAACTTAAAGTCGTGCCTGAAAAAGAGAAGGTCCCATGGAGCAAAAGCCAGGGCGTCAGACGGGACGATTTTCTTAAGCGACCGGAAACGGCTGCATTTTCCGGTAAAACAGTATTGCCGTTTCTGCTATAATGTGATTTACAACAGTGCGCCTCTCTGGCTGGCGCAGGAGCTTCCGGATATTGCGGCCATGGGGACCAGGATGCTGCGCCTGCAGTTTATGGATGAAGGGCCGGATGAGGTTTCCCGGATTATTCAGGTTTACGAGGCAGCGCTTGCAGGCAGAAACTATGATTATCAGCCCGGAAACCGGACCAGAGGACATTTCCGGCGGGGGGCAGAATAGGCGGTGATAAAAACGTGACAAATATTGGAATCCAGGCGGCAAAGTACATTATGCTGGTATTGATGATTCTGTATACGATGTCGACCTATCATTATCTGAGGATGAAGACCCACAAAAGGAGAAATCAGGCCTGTGGGATGCAGTTGTTTTGTATGTTTGCCCTCCATTTGACCGGCTATCTGGCGATTATCCTCTATACAGATGAGCTTTCCATGGTCTATTTCTATGGGGCGCAGGTGGTGTTTTTTATTTTGTACCTGGTTTTGTTCCGTGTTTTTTATAGAAAGGCCTCCAGGCTTCTCCTCAACAACACTTGTATGCTTCTGGCAGTCAGCTTTATTATGCTGACCAGGCTGGGGCCGGAAAGGGCGGTGCGTCATTTTATCATTACAGTTGCGGCGGCGGCAGTTGCAATGGTGGCGCCGGTCATTGTGAGAAGAATGCGGTATCTGTGGCGGTTTGGCTGGATTTATGGGGGAATCGGTATCGCAGCGCTTGCGGCAATCTTTGTATTCAGTGCAGTGACTTATGGGGCCCATCTGTCCTTTGAAATCGGAAGTCTTTTTTCTTTGCAGCCCTCGGAATTTGTGAAGATTACCTTTGTGTTTTTCGTGGCCTCCATGTTTCAGACCAGTCTGAGCTTTAAGAGGGTGTTTGTGACCACTGCGGTGGCGGCGCTCCATGTATTGATCCTTGTGGCCTCCAAAGATCTGGGGGCGGCGCTTATTTATTTCATCGCTTATCTGCTCATGCTGTTTGTGGCGACCAGAAGCTATTTTTACCTGATCGGCGGGGCGGCGGCCGGGAGCGTGGCCTCGGTGCTTGCTTACAAGGTGTTTTCTCATGTCCGGGTCCGGGTGCAGGTATGGCAGGATCCCTGGATGGATGCCAGGGGAGATGGGTGGCAGATTTTGCAGTCTCTTTTTGCCATCGGGAGCGGTGGGTTCCTTGGGACCGGGCTTTATCAGGGGATGCCGGAGAAAGTTCCGGTGGTCCGCTCTGATTTCATTTTTGCCGGGATCTCCGAGGAGTTTGGCGGGATTTTTGCCATTGCCCTGATTCTGATCTGCTTAAGTTGTCTTTTGCAGTTTTTGTGGATCTCCACCTGGATGGACGGTATGTTTTACAAGATTATCGCTTTTGGCCTGGCGGCAGTTTATGGAGCACAGGTGTTTTTGAATGTTGGAGGAGTCATTAAATTTATTCCGTCCACAGGAATCACCCTCCCCTTTGTCAGCCACGGCGGAAGCTCCATCATGAGCACCTTTCTTATGTTCGGAATCATACAGGGACTATACATTTTAAAACAGGATGAGGTTGATCGAATTGAGCAGGAAGAAAAGCTGGAACGGAGGCGACAGGCCTTATACGAAAAAAGATATGAAGCGGGTGCAGCGGGCCCTGGAAAATCAGGAAAAAGAGCAAGAAGAAATTCTCCACGTAGAAGAACGGACCAGAACCGTCAATAGAGAGATCCGTCTGGCCGCAGTATTTTTTACGATGATGTTTCTCGCCACGATTGGTTATTTCTGTTGGTATCTGGTGGGGAAAAGCGAGGAGACTGTCAATAGTTCCTACAATGCCAGGCTGGATACTTTTTCCGAGCGGGTGGTCCGCGGGGAGATCCGGGCCAAAAACGGGGAGGTCCTGGCAAAGACTGTGGAGGACGCAGAGGGAAATGAGAAAAGAGAGTATCCTTACAGCAATTTGTTTGCCCATGCGGTGGGCTATTCGGATGCAGGGACAACCGGGCTGGAGGCTTTGGCCGGACAATATCTCCTCTCTACCCACCTGAACCTGCTGGACCAGGTCAGCAATGAGATGGATGAGATCAAAAATCCGGGGGACCATGTGGTGACCACATTGGACCCAGAACTTCAGCAGCTGGCTTACGATGCGCTGGGAGAATATAACGGAGCCTGCGTGATTTTAGAGCCGGATACAGGAAAGATTCTGGCGATGGTCTCCAAACCGGACTTCAATCCCAATACGGTGGCAGAGGACTGGGAAAGTTTGATCTCAGAGGAAAATACAGATGCAAACCTGTTAAACCGGGCGACCCAGGGACTTTACCCGCCTGGCTCCACCTTTAAGCTTCTCACAACTTTGGAATATATCCGGGAAAATGGGGAGACCTGGCAGGATTACCGGTATGAATGTGAAGGAACTATGGAGTATGGGGATTCGGTGATGAGCTGTTATGAAGGACATGTCCATGGAGCACTGGATCTGAGGCTGTCATTGGCCAATTCCTGCAATACCTCTTTTGCCACCATCGGCCGGACCTTGAATCTGGACAGCTTCCATGCCCTTTGCGAAAGCTTTTTCTTCAATAAGGAACTGCCGTTTTCAGAGGACGTGGAGTATCGGTCAAGCTCTTTTGTGATGGACGGTGCATCTGACCTTTCGGAGAGGGTGCAGACAGCCATCGGCCAGGGAAAGACCATGATTTCGCCCATGCACAATGCCATGATCACGGCGTCCATCGCCAATGGAGGCATACTCATGTCCCCTTATCTGATCGAGCGGGTGGAGAGTGCAGACGGAAAAGTGGTAAAGCAGTTTATGCCGGAGTCGGCCGGGAGGCTTCTGTCCGTCTCTGAGGCGGAAACACTGACAGATTTCATGGTAGCCGTGGTCAATGAGGGCACCAGCCCTTCTCTGCGCTCCGACAGTTATCAGGTGGCCGGAAAAACAGGGTCTGCGGAGTTTAACTCCAATAAAGAGGACAGTCATGCCTGGTTCGTGGGCTTCGCCCCGGCAGAGAACCCGGAGATTGTGATCAGCATTATTTATGAGAATGGAGGGACGGGAGGTTCCGTGGCGACAAAAGGAGCAAAAAAAATTTTTGAAGGATATTTTTCAAGGTAAGATGTCCCCTTGCGTCCTTTTTGGAAATGGGGTATACTAGGGACAATAGACTTGCACACCAGGACCAGGAGGGATTGCGATGATTGAGGCAACGAGCTGCGGCGGTGTGGTTATATTTCGGGGGAAAATCCTTGTCCTTTACAAAAATTATAAAAATAAGTATGAGGGCTGGGTGTTGCCGAAGGGAACTGTAGAGGCAGATGAGTCCAGGGAAGAGACGGCGCTTCGTGAGGTGAGAGAGGAAACGGGCGTCAGGGCTGCCATTGTCAAATATATTGGAAAAAGCCAGTATTCGTTTCACATTCCACAGGACACGGTGGAGAAAGATGTACACTGGTATTTAATGATGGCTGACAGCTATTACAGTAAACCACAGCGGGAAGAGTACTTTCTGGATTCCGGATATTATAAATTTTATGAAGCTTATCATCTGTTAAAATTTCAGAATGAGAAGCAGATCATGGAAAAAGCTTACCATGAATATCTGGATCTTAAGAAAAGAAGTCTCTGGACCAGCAGGAATGATTAACAAAAAACAGGATACAATAAAGGAGAGGATGCGAAGGCGTCCTCTTCATTTATGAAAAAGCACTGACGCGGAGGGAGACTATGGAACAGAACAAAACAAATGTCTGGAAGGAATTTTCAGATTTTCTGGAGAAGGAAAATGCTCTGCGGACGGCGCTTACGCTGTTTGACTGGGACAATGAGACACTTGCGCCGAAGGCAGCCGCAGAGCGGACATCCAAAGTTTACGGAGTCCTTTCGGCGTCTTATCAGGAGCTTTTTGCAGGGGAAGAGTGTGGAGAGCTTTTGTCCCAGGCAACAAGCTGCAGAGGCATTTCTCCTCTGGAAAAGGCCCTGATCTGCCGGATAGAAAAAGAACAAAAAAAGCTTGCTTCTATTCCAAAAGAAGAATATCGTTGTTTTTCGGAACTGATTGCCATCTCAGTGCAGAAATGGAGCCAGGCAAAAAAGCAGGATAATTTTGCTTTGTTCGCCCCGGTCCTGGAGGAAATTTTATCCATGCAGAAAGCCTTTGCCTCTTACCGGGCCGAGGAAGGGCAGACACCCTACGACGTACTGCTTTCTGATTATGAAGAGGGCTTTTCTGTGGAGAAGCTGGATGCTTTTTTCGGTGAGCTGAAAGAGGGCCTTGGGCCTCTGGTAGAGAACGTGGTTAAGAGAAACAAAGCGCAGCCGGAAAGCTATGATTTCCTGTTTCAGAGTTTTGATATAGAAAAACAGCGCCATTGGAATAAATGGCTGGCCGCTTATCTGGGTTTCCAGTTTTCCAGAGGAGTATTCTCAGAAAGTGAGCATCCCTTCACCATCAGCCTTCACAGAGACGATGTGCGTATCACGACCCATTATTATAAAAATAACCTGGAAAGCGCTATTTTCTCCACGATCCATGAGGCGGGCCATGGGATTTTTGAACAGGGAAATGATGATGAGGTGGCAGGGACTCTTCTGGATGGGGGAACCTGCGGTGTCCATGAGTCCCAGTCCCGGTTTTACGAAAATATGCTGGGGCGGAGCCGGGCTTTCTGGGAACCTATTTATGGAAGACTGCAGAGAACATTTCCTGAGGAGCTTGAGGCCATTTCCATGGAAGCTTTTATCCGGGCGATTAACCGCTCAGAACCAGGGCTTATCCGGACCGAGTCTGACGAGCTGACCTACTGTCTCCACATCATTGTCCGGTATGAGCTGGAGAAAAAACTCATGAGCGGAACCCTTGTAGTCAAAGATCTGGAACAGGAGTGGAACCGTCTCTATGAAAAATTTTTAGGGGTGACTCCAAAGACAGCCGGGGAGGGAGTTCTTCAGGATATCCACTGGGCCATGGGAGAGTTTGGGTATTTTCCCTCCTATGCCCTGGGAAATGCCATGGCGGCCCAGCTTTATGCCCACATGGACCGGGAAATAAACCTGGAGGAGCTTTTGAGACGTGGGGATATGGATCAGATTTCCGGATATCTGAGAGAACATATCCACCGGTTTGGGGCCTCGAAGGGGATGGAACAGCTGCTTTTGGAAACGACAGGCGAGGGGCTAGATCCCAGGTATTATCTGGAATATTTGAAAAAGAAATATGCCTGAGGCGGAAAGGAGTTTTATGGAAATCACTTATATTCATCACAGCAGCTTTTTGGTGGAATTTGACCGGACAGCCTTCCTATTTGATTATTTTGAGGGGGAACTTCCGGTTATTCCAAAGGAAAAGGAACTTATGGTCTTTGCCAGCCACAAACATCACGATCACTTTGACCGGTCTGTTTTCCGTCTGGCCGAAGAATATCCGGCTGTGCAGTTTATTCTCTCAAAGGATATCCGCATGAGCGAGCCTTACAGGAAGAGGATGGGAATCTCTGATAAAGCGGCCGCCCGCATCACCTATTTGGGAAAGAACCAGAGAGCAGAATTTACGGCGGGCGGACGGCCGCTTGTGGTGGAGACGTTGGCTTCCACTGACGAGGGGGTGGCCTTTCTCCTGGATTATGAGGGAAAGAGTCTGTACCATGCCGGGGACTTAAACTGGTGGACCTGGATTGGGGAGACGGAAGCAGAATATAAGGACATGACGGGACGATTCAAGGCAGAGATGGAAAAGCTTGCGGGCCGTCACTTTGATGCCGCCTTCGTGCCTCTTGACCCCAGACAGGAGGAGCGGTATTTTTGGGGGCTCGACTATTTTATGCGGATCACAGATACGGACTGGGTTTTTCCCATGCATTTTTGGGGGGATTTTTCTGTGATTGACCGGCTCCTTGCCGATGAGGTTTCTGGTCCTTACCGGGAGAAAATACATAAAATTTCGAGAAGGGGAGAGACCTGGTTTTGACGGGAGACAGGAAGGAGCTTATGATTACAGGCGGTCTCTCAGGACCGCCTGTAATCGAAGGATTCTTTACTGAAAGTCCAGCTCCAGCTGGCGGAACTGGTTTTCCCGCTTTTTATTGTATTTGGACACCAGCTTTTGAATCTTTTCCGTGGGATCAATGATGCTGTTTAAGGAATGATCATGGTTGATGGTATTGATGATAGCGGCTGTAAATTTGGACATGTCGGCCTCCAGATACCACTCTCTGGTCAAAAGTTCTTCTGGACGGTAATTTAAATTGGTGGTTACGACATAATCGAAATAGCCCCGTTTATGGAACTCATCAAATTTGTCAAAGCCGTCGGTGAAGAGGCCGAAGGTACAGCAGATGATGACCTTGTCCGCCCGGCGTTCCTTCAGTTCCCTGGCTGTATCCAGGATACTCTCTCCGGAGGAGATCATATCGTCGATGATCACCACCGTTTTTCCGTCCACATCTGCCCCCAGGAATTCATGGGCCACAATGGGATTTCGTCCGTTCACAACAGTAGAATAATCGCGGCGTTTGTAGAACATGCCCATGTTGACGCCCAGATTATTGGCAAAGTAGACGGCCCGTCCCATGGCGCCTTCGTCGGGACTGATGATCATCAGATGGTCCTTGTCAATGATCAGATTATGGTTCTTTTTAAAGATGGCTTTGATAAACTGATAGGGGGGCATGAAATTGTCAAAACCGTGAAGAGGGATGGCGTTCTGAACCCTGGGATCATGGGCATCAAAGGTGATAATATTGGAGACTCCCATATTGGAAAGCTCCTCCAGCGCATAGGCACAGTCTAAGGATTCTCGTTTACTGCGCTTGTGCTGACGACCCTCATAGAGAAAGGGCATAATGATATTGACACGATGGGCATTGGCCACGGACGCACCGATGATCCGCTTTAAATCCTGATAATGATCGTCAGGAGACATGAAATTCTGGTGCCCGCAGACGGTGTAAGTCAAACTGTAATTGACCACGTCGACCATAATGAACAGGTCGGTGCCGCGGACAGACTCATGAATGACGCCTTTTCCCTCACCGGTACCAAAGCGGGGACAGGAAGCATCTAACAGATAAGAATCACAGTCATATCCCCGATATTCCAGGCTGGCCTGGCGGCGAAGGAGTTCTTCCGTATCGTTTTTGCGGAACCGGACAATGTGTTTGTTCACTTTCCTGGCAAAGTCCCTGCAGCTTTCCAGTGGACAGATTTTTAAAGGCGCTACGGGAATGGTGTTGTTGAATGCGTAATTGTTGGACATGAGAAGCCTCCGGTTATACTCTTGTCGATTGAAGGTACTTTATATACAATTTATAACATTTCCTGCGGTATTTCGCAAGTACAAAAAGAGACACAGAGGGTACAAATCTTTACAAAGAATGGAAATACTGGTATGATAGGAAGCGCGCCGGAAGTTTCCGGCGGGAAATGGGGTTTTTATGAAAAAAGAAGGCCATGTGATCACCTGTGTGCCGGTGGGGTCTTTGGCAAAGGAGCTGGAGCTTTCTGCCGGGGACGTGCTCTTGGAGATTGACGGGCACAGGATCGAGGACATTTTTGATTACCAATATTATATGGAAGAAACCTATGTGGAGATTCTGATCCGGAAGGCGGACGGGGAGGAGTGGCTTTTAGAGGTGGAAAAGGACGAGGACGAGGATCTTGGCGTCGTCTTTGAGAACGGCCTTATGGACGAGTACCGTTCTTGCAGAAATAAATGCATGTTCTGCTTCATCGACCAGATGCCGCCTGGCATGCGGGAGACTCTTTATTTTAAGGATGACGACAGCCGTCTTTCTTTTCTGCAGGGCAATTATATTACTCTGACCAATATGAGTGACCATGACATTGACCGGATCATTGCCTATCACCTGGCGCCCATCAACGTGTCGGTTCACACTATGGATCCCTCTCTCCGGTGCGAGATGCTCCACAACCGGTTTGCCGGGGAGGCGCTCAAAAAACTGGACCGGCTTTCTGAGGCGGGGGTGGAGATGAACGGGCAGATCGTGCTCTGCAAGGGGATCAATGACAGGGAGGAACTGGATAAGACCATCGGGGCTCTGGGACGGTTCCTGCCCCATATGCGGAGTGTCTCCGTGGTCCCGGTGGGCCTTACGAAATACCGGGAAGGACTGTTTCCTCTGGAGCCTTTGTCCAAAGAGGAGATGGAAGATACCATTGACCGCATCGAGCGGTGGCAGAAGCAGTTTTTAAAAGAATATGGCTGTCATTTTGTCCACGCCAGCGACGAATTTTATCTGATGACAGGACGGCCTTTGCCGGAGGAAGAGCGGTATGACGGGTATCTCCAGCTGGAAAACGGCGTGGGGATGTTAAGACTTCTGGAGACAGAGGTCAGGGAGGCTCTTTTGGAGGAAAGCCACAAGGGAGCCTGTCCACGGAAGGTTTCGATTGCAACGGGGGAACTGGCGGCGCCTTTTATTAAGAGGCTGGCAGAGGAAGTGTGTGTGCAAACTCCCGGCCTTTTGGTGTCAGTCTATGCTGTGAAGAACCAGTTTTTTGGGGAGTGGATCACCGTGTCTGGCCTGATCACGGGACAGGACTTGATCAGAGAACTTACTGGAAAGGATCTGGGGGAGAGGCTTCTTCTTCCCGTCAACATGTTTAAGAACGGAGAACCCCTCTTTTTGGACGATATTTCTTTAAAAGAAGTAGAATCTGTTTTACAAACGGAGATAGATGTTGTAAAATCAAGCGGATGGGACTTTGTAGATGCGTTAAGGGGCATCGGAGAGGCCGGCAGGCCGGAGAGCAAAAGAGGAAGAGACAGCAAAAGCAGATGCCGGCCATATGAAGGAGTGAATGGATGAGTAAACCGATTGTGGCCATTGTGGGCCGTCCAAATGTAGGAAAATCGACATTGTTCAACGCGCTGGCAGGAGACAAGATCTCCATTGTGAAGGATACGCCGGGCGTGACCAGGGACCGGATTTATGCGGACTGCACCTGGTTGAATTATAATTTTACCCTGATTGACACAGGAGGGATCGAGCCGGATACCAAAGATATTATCCTGTCCCAGATGAGAGAGCAGGCTCAAATCGCCATCGACACGGCGGATGTGATCGTGTTTATCACAGATGTGAGGCAGGGCCTTCAGGATGCGGATGCCAAAGTGGCGGACATGCTGCGGCGTTCGGCCAAGCCGGTAGTGCTCACAGTCAACAAGGTGGACAGCTTCGAAAAGTTCCAGGCGGATGTCTATGAGTTTTATAACTTGGGGATCGGGGATCCGGTTCCTGTCTCGGCTGCCGGAAGGCTGGGGATCGGGGATCTTCTGGACGAGGTGGTCCGCCATTTTTCCGCAGGGGCGGGAGAGGAGGAGGAAGATGAAAGGCCCAGGGTCGCCATTGTGGGCAAGCCCAACGTGGGGAAGTCTTCGATTGTCAACAAGCTTCTGGGGGAGAACCGGGTGATCGTGTCGGACATTGCGGGAACCACCAGGGACGCCATTGACACAGTGATCAAGCGAAACGGCAGAGAGTATGTATTCATCGACACGGCGGGGCTCAGAAGAAAAAACAAGATCAAAGAAGAACTGGAGCGTTACAGCATCATCCGCACAGTGACGGCCGTGGAGCGGGCCGACGTGGTGGTGTTAGTCATCGACGCCACGGAAGGGGTCACGGAGCAGGATGCGAAGATCGCCGGGATTGCCCACGAGCGGGGCAAGGGCATGATCATCGCCGTCAATAAGTGGGACGCCATTGAGAAGGACAATTCCACGGTCAATAAGTTTTCGGCGAAGATTCGGGAGATCCTGTCCTTTATGCCTTATGCGGACATTCTCTATATTTCCGCCCTTTCGGGACAGCGGCTTCCCAAGCTGTTTGACCATATCGACGTGGTCATCGAGAACCAGAACCTGCGGATCGCGACAGGTGTGCTAAATGAGATTTTGATGGAGGCCCTGGCCCTGCAGCAGCCGCCTTCAGACAGGGGCCGCCGCTTAAAGATTTTCTATATGACTCAGGTGGCGGTGAAGCCTCCGACGTTTGTCCTCTTTGTCAATGACAAGGAGCTTATGCATTTTTCTTATACCAGGTATCTGGAAAACAAAATCCGCAGTGCCTTTGGTTTCGGCGGTACGTCTCTTCGGTTCATTACCAGGGAAAGGAAGGAGAAAGAATAGCTCTATGGAACGAATCATCTGTCTTGCGGCCGGCTATGCTTTCGGGCTTATTCAGACCGGTTATCTGTACGGAAAGGTCATTCACAAGGACATCAGAGAGTATGGGAGCGGCAATTCGGGAACCACCAACGCCCTTCGGGTGCTGGGAAAGAAGGCCGGGGCCATCGTGTTTTTGGGTGATTTTCTGAAAGCCGTGATCCTATGTCTTTTGGTCCGTTATCTTTACGGCAGGACTATGCCGGAGATGGCGCCGCTTCTGGTACTCTACGGAGGTTTTGGCGTGGTACTTGGGCATAATTATCCTTTTTACCTGAAGTTTAAAGGCGGCAAGGGCATTGCGGCCACTTCCGGTGTGATCATCACCATGGACTGGCGGATCACCCTGGTCTGTCTGGCGGCTTTTATTATCAGCGTGGCGGCTACCAGGATTGTCTCCATCGGTTCTCTTCTGGTGGTGACCATTTTCTTGGGCATGTGGCTGGGCCTTGGCTTTGCGGGGCTTTTGCCCATTTCCGGGGATTACCTGACAGAGTCTTATGTGGTGGTGTTTGTGTTTGCGGCCCTGGCCTACTGGAAGCATAGGGCCAACATCAAACGGCTGTTAAATGGCACGGAGAATAAATTCGGCTCAAAAAAGTGAGAAAACAAGGAGGATATCATGGCGAATATCAGTATTATCGGTTCCGGGACTTGGGGCATGGCCCTTTCTCTGCTGCTCTATAAAAAAGGACATACGGTGAAGGTCTGGTCCGCCATCCCCGATGAAGTGGAGATGCTTAAGCGGGAGCGGGAGCACAAGAACCTGCCTGGGGTTCCCATTCCGGCGGACATGGAGATCACGGGGGATCTAGAGACTTGTGTGAAAAGCGCAAAGCTTATGGTCCTTTCGGTGCCCTCGGTGTTTACCCGGCAGACGGCGAGGAGGATGAAGCCTTTCGTGGCAGAGGGACAGATCATCGTCAATGTGGCAAAGGGCATTGAGGAGGAGACCCTGATGACCCTCTCGGAGCAGATCGAGGAGGAAATCCCCCAGGCCAACGTGGCGGTGCTTTCCGGCCCCAGCCATGCAGAGGAGGTGGGCCGTGGCATTCCCACCACCTGCGTCGTGGGCGCAAGGGACAGGAAAACCGCAGAATACATCCAGAATACGTTCATGTGCAGTGTATTCCGGGTTTATACAAGCCCTGATATCATGGGCATTGAGCTGGGTGGTTCTCTGAAGAACGTGATTGCCTTGGCGGCGGGCGTGGCCGACGGACTTGGGTATGGGGATAACACGAAAGCGGCTCTCATTACCAGGGGCATGGCGGAGATCACCAGGCTGGCCCTTAAAATGGGGGCCCGCATGGAGACGCTCTATGGGCTGAGCGGCGTCGGGGATCTGATCGTGACCTGCGCCAGCATGCACAGCAGGAACCGTCGGGCCGGTATCCTCATGGGCCAGGGAAAGACCATGGAGGAAGCCATGAATGAGGTTCAGATGGTGGTAGAGGGGGTGTATTCCGCCAAGGCGGCCGCCGCACTGGCCGACAAATACGGGGTGGAGATGCCCATCACCAAGGAGATAGGCAAGGTACTTTTTGAGGGGATGAAGGCTTCTGAGGCGGTGGAGAATCTGATGCTTCGGGACAAAGGGATTGAGCACCCGAATATTCCCTGGGGGGAGTGAGAAATCTCTGTCGTCTGAAGTGGACAGATAGGCCATGAGGATTGTACTGGATAGTCCTCATGGCCGGGAAAAGAAAAAATTGCGGAGGAAGGGTATGGCTGAGTGGGGGTATAACAGATTGAGAGAAAAAGCAGTCATTTTAATTCCTGCGCTGAATCCTCCGGATACATTTGCAGATTATATCAAAGAGTTGATCCAGGCAGGCTTCCAGGATATTATTGTGGTCGACGACGGAAGCGCAAGCAGCCGTTGTTTTGAAGAAATACAGAATATGGGCGGCACCATATTAAAGCATAAAAGGAATGAGGGAAAAGGTCAGGCATTGAAAACAGGCTTTTTTTATTATAAAGAGAAGTATCTGCCTGATGGATATGCCGGAGTGATCACTGTGGATTCGGACGGCCAGCATCTGGTGAAGGATGTGGAAAAAATTGCCGCCGCACTTACCGATGGGACAGGGAAATTGATTCTGGGCTCCAGGGATTTTTCGCTGCCGCAGGTTCCTCCGAAAAGCCGGTTTGGAAATAATCTCACGGTTAAAATTTTTAAATATTTTCTTCGGATGGATATCAGGGATACTCAGACAGGGCTGCGGGGCATCCCCAATTGCCTGATTGATGAATGCCTTGGATTTCCCGGGAAACGGTTTGAATACGAGACAGAAATGCTGATGGCTGTCGGGAAAAAGGCCGGTATCTGTGAGGTACCTGTTGAAACTGTGTATCTGGAGGCCAATAAGGAGACACATTTCAACCCTGTCGTGGATTCCTTGAAAATTTATTATGTGATATTTCGAACATTTTTCCGATATGTTTTTTCGTCTTTGAGTGCCAGTCTGTTAGATTTATCTTTGTTCGCCTTGTTTTCAAAACTGGTCTTTGGGAAGTGGAAATATAAAATATGGATTGCCACGGCGATTGCAAGAAGTGTCTCGGCGTGTTACAATTTTGGGATGAACAGATCTGTAGTTTTTAGAAGCAACCGCCCTTTGCTTTTATCGGCCGTCGGATACTTTAGCCTGTGTATTGTGCAGGGGCTGGCCTCGGCAGTTCTGGTTTCAACGGTGACGGAGCGGCTGAGGGCAGACGAGGTGCTGGTCAAGCTGATTGTTGATACGCTGCTGTTTTTTGTGAGTTATCAGATTCAGCGGAAACTTATATTTAAAAGGGGGGAATGGGACCGTGGAAAACAGGAAAAGGCTTGACTGGCCAAGGATCATGAAAATCGTGTTTTACTGCATGATGGGGATCCAGATTATGTTCGGCATTTTATGGATGATCCGCAATTTTACGGCAGTCCCTGCATTTGGCGATTCGAAAGAATATCTGGAGCTTGGCAAAACCATGATTTTAGATGAGTACAGGCCGGTTTTGTATCCCCTTCTTTTGAGGGGGATCGGATGGGTTGAATCTGTCACTTCCATCCCCCTTCCGGTCATTTTATATACAATGCAGACCATGGCTTCTTTTGGGGCCGTTTTGTACGGAGTGAGAAAATTAGATGAAGTCATTCTGGCGGGGGATCAGTTTTTGGCAGACCGAAAGATCGTTCATGTATTTTTCAGCTTCTATCTTGTGACGATTCCCATGATTACATTTATGAATTTTACGGTATTGACAGATTCTCTGGCCACCTCCGCCCTGATTTTATTTTTGACAGGTATGGTGGTTTTTCTCAATGAGGCATCCGTGAAAGTCAGCGCCTGTATATTGGTGACGGTCTCATTAATGGTACAGAGTCTCTTAAGGGCAGACAGGTTATACAGTTGTATTCTGGTGTTGACCATCTGTCTGATCATCAGACTGGTCCGGACATTGGAGAATCGCAAAAGAATCACCATTGCCGTTTTGGCCATCTCTTTGATTTCCATCGGCTCCGTAAGGATGATCAGCCACATGACACAGACGCCTGGTATTCACGGAAGGGTACAGACAAATCTGAGTTTTGTATTGTTAGACCGGATTGTATGGCCGAATATGGCTGCAAATTATCCGGATTTCCCCCAGGAAATCCAGGAAGCGATCTCCATTGAGGACGCCAGAAAATTTGATGAACACAACAACAATGTCATGTATCAGATGGCTCCTTTGCTGGAAGGGAAGGTCGGGCAGGAGAGAGCCAAAGATATGTACCGGCAAATGGCGGCAATTGTCTTTAAGAACCAGACAAAAAAGGTTTTGGCGGACATCGGTGAGGATATTCTTGCAATGGCAGTCTCCCCGGTGTCTTCGCTGTTACATGCCTATGGGCGCTGTGAAAAGAATGATTCCTGGAATCTCCATTGTATGTCGACTAAAACTCCGTCTTTAACGAAAAATTATAATCTCTATTATCAGTATTCCTTTGTGATCAGTATAGTATTTGGAGGGATCCTTTCTGTAATATATATGTGGAAAAAAGAAAGCCGGAACATAGGCAGGGCGATTTCTGCTTTTGTGCCGTACTTGCTGTTTGGCGGTGTTTTGACTTTATGGTTCTGCCTTGGCGACGGCGCTCCGCCCAATGACAGGTATGCAATGATCATCTACATCGCGTGGGCGCTCCTTGATGCCGCTTTGTGGGGAATGTGGCAGAGGACGCCCAAGGCGGCTTAATATCTAGAACTTGAGAGAAAATCAGTTCTTTCCTTACAGGACTATAAAAAGACGCCGTCGGCGTCTTTTTCTTGGCGGGAGCGTGTCCCGGAAGGAACAAAGCTGATCTTCTCTTACTCCGGCAGATTTTTAAGCTGTCTGTCGTAGGTTTTCTTTAAGTAGAACATGGCCAGCAGGATGGATGAGATCTCTGCGATGGGGAAAGAGAACCAGACGGCGTCAAGCCCCAGGGTGATGGCAAAAACGTAGGCCACGGGGACAATAAACACGATCTGGCGGACCACGGACATGATCAGGCTGTAAAGGCCGTTCCCGAGGGCTTGGAATACAGAGGAGCTGATGATGCCGGCTCCGGCGAAGATGAAGCTTAAGCTGATGATCCGGAGGGCCGGGACGCCGATGGCGACCATATCCGGCGAGTCGTTGAACATGCGGATCATGGTGGCCGGCATGATCTGGAAGATCGCAAGGCCCACCAGCATGATGCCCACGGCGATAGCTACGCTCAGTTTGATGGTGGCAATGATCCGTTTCCGCTTCTTTGCGCCGTAATTGTAGGCGACAATGGGGATCATGCCGTTGTTTAAACCGAAGACCGGCATGAAGATGAAGCTCTGGAGCTTGAAATACACGCCCAGCACGGAGACGGCCGTGGAAGAAAACATCAGAAGAATCTTATTGAGTAAGAAGGTCATGACCGACACGATGGACTGCATAATAATAGAAGGAATGCCCACCTTGTAGATCTGGCCGATCACGTAGAGGCTGGGGCGGAACTTCCGGAACTGAAACTGCAGTTCTTTGTTTTTCTTCAGATTGAAGATCAGGGCCATGACGGCGGCGACACACTGTCCGGCCACAGTGGCGACGGCGGCCCCTGCCACCTCCATGCGGGGAAAGCCAAAATAGCCGAAGATCAGGATCGGATCGAAGATGATGTTGATGATGGCGCCGGTTCCCTGGGTGATCATGGTGTACAGGGTCTTTCCGGTGGACTGGAGGATCCGTTCCAAAATCAGCTGCATGAAGATCCCGATGGAGACAATGGTGCAGATGCTTAAGTAAGCGGTGCCGTAATCCACGATTTCCGGGATGTCGATCTGGCTGGCGAAATATAAATGGCTTCCGAAGAGGCCGAAGAGGGCGAAGGCCACATAGGAAAGGAAGGCCAGGAAAATGCCATTTAAGGCGGCGGCGTTGGCCTGCTCAAAGTTTTTCTCCCCAAGGCTCCGGGAAAGGTAGGCGTTGATGCCAACGGCAGTGCCGCTCCCCAGGGCGATCATCAGGCTCTGGATGGGAAAGGCCATGGAAACGGCCGTGAGGGCATGCTCGGAAACCCGCCCGACGAACACGCTGTCCACCACGTTGTACATGGCCTGGACCAGCATGGAAATCATGATGGGAAGGGACATGCTGATCAGTAGTTTGTTAATGGGCATGATTCCCATTTTGTTTTCCTTCTGGGCTGTCATTTTTTCTTCTGTCATACGAATCACTCCATTCTTTAGTCAAAGGTTTCTGTTTTCAGCGACAATGATACCATCGGTTCACAAGAGCATACACGGTCGGAGAAGGGGGAATTCCCCTCTTTCCGACTCCCCGACTCCACCTGCAGTGGTTTGGCTGTTTTTCAAGGCGGACGACAGAGGCGTACTGGATGTACGCGGAGAGAGGACAA
>JAAWBT010000032.1 GCA_022792835.1 Lachnospiraceae bacterium
CAAGCTCGATAAAATAAGGCTTTCTGCCACCTTTCCTGTATCTTTCTTCATCCCACTTGCTGATTCTTTCATAGCTGACAAAGCTATGTACAGATAAGCCGAAGGCACCGGGCTTGTCCGCATAGGGCTTGATTTGGAACATTTCTGAGCACAATATTGGTACCGAAGAGCTGGCCCACCTGGAGATCGTCGCAACCATTGTCCACCAGCTCACCCGCAATCTGACAGCGGAACAGCTGGAGGAACAAGGATTTGCCCCCTACTATATTGACCACACGGCAGGAATCTGGCCCCAGTCGGCCGGCGGCTTCCCCTTCAGCGCCAGCCAGTTCCAGTCCACCGGCGACCCAATTGCAGATCTCTATGAGGATATGGCAGCAGAGCAGAAAGCAAGGCTCACCTATGACAATATCCTCCGTCTGATCAAAGATCCGGAAGTCTGCGATCCCATCCGCTTCCTGAGAGAACGGGAAATCATCCACTTCCAGCGGTTCGGTGAAACGATGCGTATAGTCCAGGATAACCTGAATTCGAAAAACTTCTATGCTTTCAACCCGGCTTTTGACGGTCTGGACGGCGGAAACTGCGGCTGCCGGAAATAAGCCGCTCTCATTCTCTCTGCAGGAGATGAAAAAACAGCCCCACGGATGGATACCATCCGCAGGGCTGTTTTTTAATATTGATACCTTCTCCTGTATTTCAAAAACATTCCTGCGGACAAGACGAGAGCCATAAACTCTGCCACAGGCGTTGCCAGCCAGATACCCTTCACCCCCAAAAGAGCCGGCAGCACAAGCATGGTGATCAGCATGAACACAAAGGATCTGGAAAATGCCAAGATGGCCGACACTATGCCATTGGAAAGAGCTGTAAACATCCCGCTGGCGAAAATATTGAACCCAAGGAAAAACAGAGCGATGGTACAAATCTGGTTTCCAGTAACCGCAAGAGCATAAACAGGATTGTCCTCTCTTGCAAAAACAGATACCAGAGGTCTTGTAAATACCAAGGAGGCTATTACCGTCACAATGGAAATCCCCCCAATTACCTTCAGGCTTATGGCGACCAGTTTTTTTAGTTTTTCCTGATTTTGTTCTCCATAATAAAAGCTGACCATGGGAGCCACTCCGTACGAGTATCCTGTATAGAGAGAACTTACAAACATAAGCACGTACATAATAATGGTCACGGCAGCTACCCCATTCTCCCCCACATAAGTGAGCATCGTCCAGTTGAACATCATAGTAATGATCCCGGTAACCAGGGCAGTCGCCATCTCTGAACAGCCGTTTGACGCCGCACGGAAAAGGACTCGAAGCCGAAAAACAGGTTTTCTAAAATGCAGAAGGCTCTTTCTACGGCTAAAGACAACAACTCCCACGACAGCCGTCACAGAATATCCCATTCCTGTTGCAATGGCCGCCCCGCTGATTCCTGTGTCAAGCCAGGCAATAAACACATAATCCAGAATCATATTCAGGACGCCTCCTGCCACGGAACAGACCAGGGAGAGCGTTGCTTTCCCGCTGGCTATCATATAGAGGGTAAAATTGTTCATCAACAGAATAGGGACGGTAAATAAAAGATAACGGCTTAAGTATTCCCTACAGTATCCAGCCATCTCCAAAGACAGATTCATTCCGGCAAAAAAGGAGTCCATGGCCACATACCCCAGACCGCACATGGCAAAGCCGACAACCACATTCACCAGAATCAAGAAAGTAAAGTCTTCTCTCGCCTCTTCCGCCTTCTTCTCTCCCATCTTTTTCATGATGACAGCGCTTCCTCCAGTGGCAAGCATGGTGGAAATGGCAGTGACAAGCTGAATGATGGGGGCTGTCAGATTGATAGCCGACAGGGCATCCGTGCCGATCAGGTTGGACACAAACAAGCCGTCAACCATGGTGTAAAAGGACATAAATACTGACATGGCAATGGTTGGAACGGCAAATTTTAAAATATGTTTCAAAGTTACAGGTTTTGAATAAGCATTCTGATCTTCCATGAATGTGAACTCCTTTTCTCTTGATTTTTTTCTCCATATCGTATATCATAAACCGTACAGTAACTGTATGGTCAAGAGAAAAATAAAACAGATTGGAGGCTTTCCAATGAATCAAAAAAGCAGGCTGCTGACCATCGGTCAGTTTGCCTCCCTCCATGGCATCAATAAAAAAACTCTGATGTGGTACGATGAGATTGGGTTATTTAAGCCCGCCTCCATCAACCCAGAGAATGGATACCGTTTTTACAGTTATCATCAAAGCTCTCTGTTAGAGACCATTCTTCTGCTGCGGGAGCTGGATGTATCCATAAATGAAATACAGGGATTTATCAAAGATCGTTCTGCCAAAAGCCTGAAATGTCTTCTGGATGAGAGAATCGCAGAGCTGGACATAAAACTGGATCATCTGAGGGCCGTGCGGGAAACCCTCTGCAATTACCGCCAGAACATGGAGACCTTGTCCGCCATGGATCTGTCCAAAATCTGCCTCGTCCAGAAAAAAGAACGCTGCCTGGTGACTGTGGACATTGACAGAGAAACCTCCTATGACCAAGGTGTTGAACGAATCCTCGCCAAAACCCAGGAATATGAGCTACGCCATCTTCATGATGCCTCCTATGGAACCATGATTCCTGTCCGCTGTCTGTACCAAAGGGATTTTGACAGCTATTCCAACCTATTTATGGAGATCCCCCTCCCCTCCTCTTGTATACAATCGAGCAGGGAAGCTTCCTCTTCTCCTGCTCACCGCGCCGAGGCACGCTGCGCAGCAGTACCCCGTGTGCAAAAAACAGGGCTGCATATTCAGCCCTGCGGAACATATCTGCAGGCATTTTATCAGGGAGACTGGAATAAAATGCCCGCAAAATATGAAAAAATCCTTGCTTACGCTAAATCGTGCGGCCTTTCCCTCACTGGCTTTTCCTACGAAAAGATCATAAACGAAACGGTGACAGACCGCATGGAAGACTATATCGTCCAGATTGAGATTCCAGCCTCTAAGTAGCCTGTTTGTGGAAATTTTTCTGTCACTGCACCCCATACCACAGTGTCTCTCCTTCCGAAAGCATACTTCAGTGAACAAATTTTTTAGTGTTTCCCATACGACAAAAAATCGCTGTGCCCCTCTTTCTATGGGACCGCCAGCGATTTTTTCTTTTATCTCCCGTATTTTCTAACTCTATCCCAGAACCTGCAGCTTCCTGCTGTGGTCTGTGATTACATTTTTCACAATGTCCATATCAGCCTCCAGCGCCCCAACCTGGGCCGAAGCTTTCTCATATTGTTTGGCCGCCGGCACATAATTTTCAGCCAGCAGGCGGATGTTCTGATCCGTGACATTTTCAAGATGTAGTTTAACGCCTGCAATCTCACGGTCTGTCTTGTCGAGATGCCTTTCTACCTGGCCAAGACGCCCTTCCACCTGATCAAGACGTTCTTCCACTTTGTCAAGACGCTCTTCCACCTGGTCAAGACGTTCTTCCACTTTGTCAAGACGCTTTTCCACCTGGTCGAGACGCTTTTCCACCTGGTCGAGACGCTTTTCCACCTGGTCAAGACGCTCTTCCACTTTGTCGAGACGTTCTTCCACTCGGTCAAGACGTCTCTCCACTCGGTCAAGACGTCTCTCCACTCGGTCGACCTTATCATTCAGGTCTCTCAGACTGTCCTTCACCGGCTGCAGTTCTGCTTTTAGCTTGGAATCTAATTTTGTATCTAAAAGCTGAGAGATCGCCAGTAAATCCTCATTGGTCAATGCCACTGTACCACGCCCCCTTCTGCCGGCTATTCTATCACATTTCCAGGGTAAAGTCTATGGAATCCTCCTCTTGAGTTTCCGCATTTTTTTACAACACAATACAAAAGCGTGCTCTGGTCTGTCAGCATTGTCTCATCAGCCGGATATAAAACTCTACAGCCCGGTGGATGGTCTCCAGCCGTACCCGCTCATTGTTGCCGTGGATGGTCCCCCGCTCCTCGGCCGTCAGATCCATGGCGGAAAACCGGTACACATGATTGCTGATCTTCCCATAATGGCGGCTGTCAGAGCACTGTACCATCAAATATGGCGACACCAGACACCCCTTCCAGGTGGAAGCCACCGCGCCGGCCACTTTATCCCAGGCCGGACAGTTCGTCTCCGAGATGGGACTGGGATTCATTCCCCTGATCTTTGTAATCTCCACATCAGGATTCGCCGCCCTTTCCCGCAGATAGGACAGAGCACTTTCTATGGTATCCTCCGGGTTTAAGCGGATATTGGATACCATGGAAGCCTCCGGCGGGATCACATTGGAGGCGTCACTGCCTTTCATCTGGGTAAAAGCCACTGTTGTCCGCATGAGGGCGTTCAATTCCCCGCCGCCTTTTTTACAGATGGAATCCAGAAGCCCGGAAAAACACCACAGGTTTGAGAAAATCATCCGGTACAAAAAGGAAGAATGTCTCCCCAAAGTGTCAAACATCTCCGCCACCGGCTTGGTCAGATGTGCCTTAAAAGGATGGTTTTCTACCTTGCAGCACACATCCGCCAAAATTCCAACCGGCGTATGAGGTTTCGGTGCGGATGCATGGCCTCCGGCCGATTTCGTCCTGTACTGCACATCCAGAAGCCCTTTCTCTGCAATACCGATCAGACCACAGGGGGCGCTGACGCCGGGAAACACATCTTTCACCACAGCCCCGCCCTCATCTACCACCAGAGCCGGAGTAATGCCGTTTTTCTCAAAATAATCCACTATATGTACGGCTCCCATGCCGTTGACCTCTTCTCCGCCGGAAAAAGCAAAATAAATGTCATGTTCCGGGACAAACCCCTGGCCAATCAGATGGTCGGCACAAGTCAGTACACCGTTAAAAGTGATCTTAGTATCCAGGGTTCCCCTGCCCCACAACACGCCATTTTCGATTATGCCAGCGAAAGGCGGTTTCTCCCAGTCCGCCTCATTGACCGGAACCACGTCGTAATGGGCCATCATCACAGACGGATCACCATGGCTCTTCCCCTCCCATCTGAACAATAATCCCCTGTCCGGAAACTTTGTCAGGCTGCAAGTATCAAACACCCTGGGATAAAGCCCAGGAAGTTTTCCAATCAGTTTTTCAAACTCCTTCTCATCCTCATCTCCATGGTCATAACGGGATACCGTCTTACACATGACCAGTTCTCTGAGATTTTCCACAGCCCGCTCTTTATCAAATTCCTCCTCTTCAGTGAGAAGCGATATCGTATCCTTTGGCTTAAAATTCGCTGTCCTGATGAGAATAATCCCCGCCAGAATCAAAATCACTGCCAGAATACCCAAAACAATATAAAATGCCATTTCCATCCCCCTATTTTTACTTTATCCTTCTGCCCCAAGGCTCATTTTATCATAGCTTCCCTTTTTTATATAAAATCCTTGCCACAGCCAGCGTAAAAAGAACACCCACAGGAACCATGATACCCACAGTACCCGCGTTCAGTGCCGGCACAAAAATAAACAGGGCCAGCATAAGGACAATGGGTGCAATGGCAAGCCGCAGGTTCTTTGACACAAAGACCACCGCCAGGCCCCCAAACAGAGCCGGGAGAAGCTGGGCAAAGGCCGCTGTCAAGACTTCCGACGAGAGAATCGGCGATAACGGGATGATGAGCAGCACGCCGGCAATGATGATAATCGTGGTGACAATGCTGGATACTGCAATGGAGATGGTCGAAATAATCTCTCCCTCCTCCGAGTTTGCCTTGACTCCAGCCCGCTCCATGGCATCCAGGGCACAGGGCAGCTTCAGATTCGAAATATTTCCTGTCACAAAGGACAAATAGGAACCTCCTGCCCCAAGCATGGGCACGTAGGTAAAAATCTCCACAAGCCCCACAGCCCAGTACATGGGCAGGATCGCCAGGGTCCCCCGGAAAAGCGGCCCCCATTTGGGCAGAACCCCAAAAATAATCGCCAGTGCAAAAGGAAAAGCCAGTATCAGCACAAAAAGCGTAAGCCCCCATGCTCTTCCAGCTCTGTGGACGCTGTCCATATAAGTAAGAGTTTCTTTTTTCTTCATGTCCTGTCCTCCTCTCATCCCAGCCATGCCGTAATCGGAATCGCCGCAGCCATACCACACATCAGGCTCACTGGAAGGGCATAATCTGTGACCCACCGCTGATTCAGTTTTTTAGAAAGTACTCCGCAAAAGACCATGACCACTGCAGAGACAAACATGACGCAGACCGGGATCAGCCCGGAGGTATCCCCGTGAAACAAAAGACCCACATCACTGAACACATAGCCCAGGAACGCGGAGATCATACCGAGGAACATGGCATTGGTAAAAATCTCGCTCCATTCCTTGTCCCGTTTTTCGATCTTCTTCATCCCGCCCTGGATTTTTTTCGTGAGAAGCGGGACCAGAAAGAGCCCGATAATAATACTTACTGTCATAACAAAAGCAACTGTCACATAATCAGAAGCATTCTCGATCTGGCTTCCCAGGCCGCCCCCCAGCTCCGTCAGGGCCGTCCCCGCGGCCACAGTCTCGTAGGTCAGTGAACCGACAATCGAAAGCCGCAGCCAGGGCAGCGCGATCCCCAGACTCTTTGACAGAGTGATCACCCCCACCAGAATGGCCACTGCCGGGGCAATGGTAAAGACCGCCGACGAAAAGATAGTCTTTTTCAGCACTGCCCCGTCCATCCCTTTCTCCTTTGCCCGGCGAAGGGCTTTCACCAGAAAATAGACTGACTGACCCAACACCGCCAGAATCAGCATTCCCACCATAACAAAAATAATCGGATGATTGACATTAAATTCCATAAGTTCTCCCCCTCTCCCTCAACCACTCTTTTGCAACTCATTAGCTTTCTCTTACTGTAAAACACAGCTGATCACATTCTGCGGGCAGTCACCGCCTCTCCAGATCCTTTTGCAACATTTCCAGATAATGGACATAGGCCCCATGGCGGAAAGGGACCTGAAAGCTCTTATCCAGTTCTCCATAGGTGAAGCTTTTTCTCCCTCCGCCCTTTCCCCTGTTCCAGTAGGTGAGAAGATGCCGGAACGGCACATAATAAAACTCATCCAAACTGGTAAAATACAAAATAATAAAAGAGACCCCTCCCTGTTTCTCAAAGGCTTCCATAAACGTCATCTGATGCTCATGGATATTCTGAAGAGGAAATGTAGTGTTCACACACTCCTTGGCATCAAAACAGACTGGGATACCCTGGACAGCCCCAATATAGTCCACTGTACTTTTCTGGTCAAAATAAGCCAGAGTAATGTGCCGGCTCTCCTTGTCGATATTGATGGGCTTAATGGGCGTAGGGATCTTCTGGATCAGAGCCAGCCCCTCATCCCGGTATTTTTCATTGGTGTAATTGATCAACTCCTCCAAAGTTGACCCTCTAAGCCCTCTGGAGCCCCAGGTCGCCATGCTCTCCTACATCCTTTCTTCCTTAGTTTATATGGATTCCTTCTCCCTCCAGGACTCTCTGGAACACTTCCGGCAAAGGAGCTTCCGCCCTTTTTCCAGAAAGTCCCGAAAGAGCCCCGAAAGCCTTCGGAAATTCCATCTGCCACCCGTGAAGCAGCTGAGAAGAAACCCCATATTGTTCCCGGTATCTGCGGTTTATTCTCTCATCCCCATACTTCCCGTCACCGATGACCGGGTGCCCCAGATCTGCCATATGAGCTCGGATCTGATGCGTCTTTCCGGTGATCAACTCTACTTTGAGAAGCGTCGTTCCATTCCCATAAGACAGGGGAGCATAAGCAGTACAGATTTTTGCCGCTCCCTCTCTGGGCTGTTGGTAGACCCTCACCTGATTGGTCTCTTCGTTTTTCACAAGCCACCCTTCCAGGCGGCCCGCCTGCGCCGCCTTTCCCTTCACCAGACAGAGATAATATTTTTTCACGGTCCGTTCTCTAAAGACAAGAGAAAGCTCTCTGAGGGCCGCCTGAGTCTTCCCGGCAGTGACCAGACCGCTGGTATTGCGGTCCAGCCGGTTGCAGATGGAGGGACGGAAACTCCGAAGGGCTTCCTGCGTAATCTTCCCCGAGGCAAGCAGATAGCCAAGAAGATACTCCACCAAAGAAGGCTCTCCCTCTCCCGCCCCCTGAGAAAGCATCCCGGCCGGCTTATTGATCAAAAGCACCTGTGCATCTTCATAGAGGATATCCAGCTTTGTCACGGGAAACTGCTTCCTGGCTGCCGGCTGCCGACGAAAATTTTCAATGGTCTCTTCTGAGAGAAACAGCTGAATCCTGTCTCCCTCCGCCAGACGCTCACTGCCGTCACATTTTTTCTTATTGCAGGTAATATTCTTCTTCCGGAGCATTTTGTAAAAAAAGCTCCCAGGCGCCTTTGCCATATACTTCTGCAGATACTTGTCCAGCCGCTGTCCCGCGCCCTCCGCCCCAACTAAAATCTCTCTCATAAGTCTTTGCTCCTGCCCCCTTGCGTGACGGTATTTTTTATAAAAGTACGTGAAACCTCAGATATCACATGGAGTATACTAGCAGTTCCTCCCGCTTTTTAAGAAGCTCCTCTCTCGCTTCTTCTGAGGCCGGAGGCTTGATCCCTCCGACCCGCTTTAAAAACGCTTCATAATCTGTAAAAAGCTGCACCTTCGCATAGATCCCCACGCTTTTCAGCAGGCCGTTCACATCCCGTTCTGTCTCCTTTCCTTCCAGCTTCTTCGAGGCCGTATAGGCGGCGATCCCCGTCTCATGAAGGACCAGAGCCTGGATGGGCACCAGCCTCTGGTTTGCTGTGAGGATCAAATCGCAGGCCGTCACCTGGCCGCCGCTTACCGCCGCAAACTGGTCATACTTCGTTTTTTTAAGAGGCATTCCTTTACATCTGGCTATGATATTCACCAGAAAGGTAGCCGCAGGGATCATCGGGAACACCGCCCCGATGGTCCAGATATTGGTCCGTTTCCCGGTGGCCAGATACCCGGCAAACACCGCCCCAAAGGACAACACCAGACAGATCCCGCAAAAAAGGCACTGCCTGAGAAGCTTTTTCTTTCCGTAACCGTATGTTCCTTTTTCCATCTTCTTTCCTATTTCTCCCATTTGTCGCAGAGCATATGGACCTGATCTGCCATTCTCGCCAGATCCTTGTTGGCGCCGCCCTCGCTGCGGCGGATAATGGCCAGCAGACGCTCTCCGGCCGCCAGCAGACGCTCGAATACCTGGCTGGCCTTCCTTGCTGCCGCCTTCTCCTTCCGGACCAGGATCGGCACGCCCTCTTTGACCCACATATCCGCTTTCATGTCATAGACAGAACCGCTGAAAGGCGCCGCCGTCTCAAAGCCATGCTCCTTCCTGAGACATTCTGCAAATTCGTCGCACACATTATCCTCGCCGTGAACCACAAACACTTTAAGCGGCTTTGGCCAGAAGGCGTTGATCCAGGCTAAAAGTCCAAACTTATCCGCATGGCCGCTGATTCCGTCTAACTTTTTAATCTCTGCCCGGACCTCAATGGTCTCGCCAAAGAGCCGCACCATTTTCGCCCCGTCCATCAAAGACCGTCCCAGGGTTCCCTTGGACTGATAGCCCACAAAAAGCACCGTGCTCTCCGGCCTCCAGAGATTGTGCTTTAAGTGGTGGCGGATCCGGCCGGCCTCACACATACCGGAGGCTGAGAGGATCACCTTTGGCTCTTCGTCAAAGTTGATCATCTTGGAGTCTTCGCTGGTGATCGACAGGGTCAGCCCATCAAACTTGATCGGGTCAATCCCTCTGTTTAAAAGCTCCATGGCCTCCTTCCCAAAGCAGTTGTATTTGTATTTGTTGAAAATATTCGTTGCCTCCACGGCCAGAGGACTGTCCACAAAAACTTTGAAATTCCCGTGTCCCTTAACCAGACCGTCCTCTTTGATCTTCCGCAGATAGTAAAGAAGCTCCTGGGTCCGTCCCACGGCAAAAGCAGGGATCACCACATTCCCGCCCCGGTCAAAGGTCCTCTGAATCACCGCCGAAAGCTCCTTCACATAATCCACCGGAACCTCGCTGTGGAACCGGTTTCCGTAAGTGGATTCCATGACCACATAGTCCGCCATTTCCAGATAATGAGGCCGTTTGATCAAGGGCTGGAACCGGTTTCCCACATCCCCGGAAAATACCAGCTTCTTGGTCTCCCCTTCTTCTGTCATCCACACTTCAATACTGGCAGATCCAAGGAGGTGGCCCACATCCGTAAACCGCAGACGGATTCCCTCACAGACAGAAACCTCCTCGTCATACTCGCAGGGAACCAGATGCTCTAACAACCCTTCTGCATCCTCCATGGTATAGAGCGGCACATATTCCGGACCGCCGGACCGCTTCGCTTTCCGGTTTCTCCACTCCGCCTCAAATTCCTGGATATGGGCGCTGTCGCGAAGCATGATCTGGCACAGATCGCAGGTAGGCCTGGTGGCGTAGACCCCCCCCCGAAACCCCTTTGCATAGATCAGGGGCAAAAGCCCGGAGTGGTCGATATGGGCATGGGTTAAAAACACGGCGTCAATCTCCGAAACCTGGACCGGAATCTCCTGATTTTCGTAAATATCCTCCCCCTGTTCCATGCCGCAGTCAATGAGAAAATTTTTTCCTGCTGCTCTTACCATGTGGCAGCTTCCAGTCACTTCATGATCTGCACCTAAAAAAATCAGTTCCATAAAATACCCTCCTTACATTTTTTTCTTTGCGTGCCGGTTTCTTATGGTTGCTTTTTTCCCTCTTTTTTCTTTCGCCGGGCGGTTCTTTCCTCCTTCCTTCTTCTCTGGCCGTCCTTCTCCTTTCTCCGGCCGGATCAGGCATTTCGGCCCATAGCCGATCAACTCCCTCCTCCCTGCAAGGTTTAGCGCCTCCTCCACAAGCTTTCTGTTTTTCGGAAGCTTATACTGAATCAGCGCCCGCTGCATGGCTTTCTCATGGGGACTCTTTGGCACATAGACCTGTTCCATGGTTCTGGGATCCAGCCCTGTGTAATACATACAGGTGGAAAGAGTCGACGGCGTCGGGTAAAAATCCTGCACCTGCTCCGGCATATGCCCCGTATCCCTCAGATATTCCGCCAGGAGCACCGCCTCCTTCATGGTACAGCCCGGATGAGAGGACATCAGATAGGGAACCAGATACTGCTTCTTCCCCAGCCTCTCATTCATCTTTCTGTATTTCTCTGCAAAAGCCAGATACACACCGGCCTTTGGCTTTCCCATCCGTTTTAATACCTCCGGGGCAATGTGCTCCGGCGCCACCTTGAGCTGTCCGCTCACATGATACATGCACAGCTCCCGCAAAAACCCGTCGTCCCGGTCTGCCATCACATAATCAAACCGGATCCCTGACCGGATAAATACCTTCTTTACTCCTGGAATAGCACGGAGCCTTTTTAGCAGCCTCCGATAATCCTCGTGGCTCACCTTCAGATTGGGACAGGGGGACGGAAACAGGCATTGTCTGTCTGGACAGGTTCCTGCTTTTTTCTGCTTCTCACAGGACGGTCCTCTGAAATCTGCCGTCGGTCCGCCCACATCATGGATATAGCCTTTAAAATCAGGAAGGGTAGTCAAAAGTCTTGCCTCCGCCTCAATGGATTCATGGCTCCTGGCCTGAACGATCCTGCCCTGATGAAAGGTCAATGCACAAAAGCTGCAGCCGCCAAAGCAGCCCCTGTTGCTCACCAGGCTGAATTTGATCTCTGAAAAAGCCGGTATTCCCCCTGCCTCGTCATACATGGGGTGCCAGGCCCGCATATAGGGAAGGCCGTAGATATCGTCCATCTCTGTCTCCGAGAGAGGCATGGCCGGCGGGTTTATCACCACATATCCCCGGCTTCCATATCCTTCTGCCAGCCGTTTTCCCCGAATGGGATCCGTGTTTTGGTACTGAATCCGAAAGCTCTTGGCATAAGCCCTCTTATCCTCTTTGACTGTCTCATAATCCGGCAGAACCTCCAAAGAACTATCCTCCGGCAGTATTTTCGTCCGGTAAGCCGTCCCTGCCACATAGGTAATCTGCGAGACGGGAAGCCCCGCCTCCAGAGCCTCGGCAATCTCCACCATCGAATGCTCCCCCATCCCATAGCTCAATATATCTGCCTGGGAGTCCATCAGAATGGAACGCTTCACCTTATGGGACCAGTAATCATAGTGGGAAAGCCTCCTTAGACTGGCTTCAATACCGCCGATGATCAGAGGAATCTGCTTATAAACCTTCCGGACCAGATTGCAGTATACGGTCACCGCATAGTCCGGACGCCTTCCCATGACACCGCCCGGCGTGTAGGAATCGGTTTCTCTCCTCCGTCCAGATACGGAGTAATGGTTCACCATAGAGTCCATATTCCCTCCGCAGACCAGAAAAGCAAGCCTGGGCGGCCCGTATATCTGGATGCTCCTCTCGTCCTTCCAGTCCGGCTGGGGGATCACAGCCACCCGGTACCCCCTGGATTCCAGGACCCGGCTGATGATGGCCGGCCCAAAGGAAGGATGATCCACATAGGCATCCCCAATAATATAGACAAAATCCGCCTGGTCCCAGCCCCGCCGCTCCATGTCTGCCTTACAGACCGGAAGAAAATCGTTCATATCTGTTCAGTCCCCCAAATCAATCTCCTCATAAGAGTCGATGAATGCGTCTGCCAAAGCCTCTTTTTTGGCCCGAAGCCCAGACGAATAGTCGTCTTCCACGGCCCATACCGTCATACCTGCCCGCTTCCCGGCCAAAATCCCCGCCGGAATATCCTCAAAAACCAGACATGCCTTTGGCTCTGCCTCCAAAAGCCCTGCGGCAAAGAGATACACATCCGGCGCAGGCTTTCCCCTCTCCACCTGGCAGCCCACCGTCACGGCAGAAAAGTATTCAGAAATACCGTGGGCTTTTAACACTGCTGTCACCAGTTCCCTGGAATTGCTGGTGGCAATCCCCATAGAAATGCCCTTCCTCTTGAGATATGCCAAAAATTCCCGCACCCCCGGCTTTAGAGGGATCACATGGCTGTACTGGTACATGGCCATCCCGTTCCAGCAATCCTTGATTTCCTCAAGGCTCATGGGCAGATTGAATCGTTCTTTAAAATAAACTGCCGTCTCTGAAAAACTCTTTCCCTCGATATCCTCCTGGAGCCGCTCCGGAAGAGAAAGCCCGAACCGTCCAAGAAATTCAACATCAATGTCCTTCCACATGCCCATGGAATCCACCAGGGTTCCGTCCAAGTCGAAAATTACTGTTCTGATCTTCTTTGGTATCTGAATCATTTCCATCTCCATCCAGGATAATATTTATTCTTCAAAGTTTCTCCGCCCCGTTTGGCAAATCCCAGAGGCCAGCCGTCCACACAAACCAGACACCAGCCATCCTCCCCACTGCAAAGAGCCCCGTCCACGGTCACAGTCTCCCCCTTCAGATATTTGACTGTCCGTATATCCTCCAGAGAAAAATCGGCCGAAGAAGAAAACTCCTCCTTTTTTAAATACAGGGCGAGGGCCTGGGATGGTTCAAACCGCTCCCGCTTCACAGTCCCCAGATGAAGCCCTGTCCGAAGATATCTCAGAGACGGGAGAGCCTTGGGCGAAACCGGCAAAAGATAAAGCTCGCCGTTTCGCTCCCAGTAAAAGCCCCGCTCCTCTAAGGGAGCCAAAATCCTTTTGCGAAATGCCGCAAACCCTTCCTGCCTTTTCAGAAATATCTCATTGGATTTTTTCTGTTTTTCTTCATCTGTCTTTCCCTTCCCGCCCCGGAAATTTCCCGACTCCAGACGGCCGTCCTCCTTCAGCCCCTTTTTCTTCCGAAACACAGCAGCAAAGTGCCCCTCCCCTTTTAGCTTCCAGGGGTATAACCTCACCGAAGCCCCGTCCCTTCCCGGAACAAACCCATAATCTGCCAAAAGCACAGGCTGTTCCATATCCGGGACTTCCTTCAGCAGCCATGCCACCGCCCCCTCATCCTCTTTCTCCGAGAAGGTACAGGTGGAATAAAGTAACATCCCTCCGGGCTTTAACATCCTGCTTGCCAAAAACAGAAGCTCTCTCTGAATGGGCGCGTAGTACTCTGGCCCTCTCATTTTCCAATCCTCTGCCATGGACGGCTCCCTGCGGAACATCCCCTCCCCCGAGCAGGGCGCATCCACCAGAATTTTATCAAAAAATTCCGGAAAGCAGGCAGCCAGCCGCTCTGGTTCTTCTGCTGTGACCAGACAGTTTCCAAGGCCGAAAAGTTCCAGGTTTTTAAGGAGCCCCTTTCCTCTGGAAACACTCACATCGTTGGATACCAAAAGCCCGGCCCCCTTAAGCCTCGCCCCAAGAGCTGTACTCTTTCCCCCAGGCGCTGCACAAAGATCCAAAACCCTTTCCTCTGGCTCTATGGGAAGAAGGGCTGCCGGTGCCATGGCACTTGGCTCCTGCAGATAATAAAGCCCTGCATAATAATAGGGATGTTTTCCCGGCGCTTTCTCCTTTTCATAATAATACCCCTCTCCCAATGACCAGGGCACAGTCTTTGGCTGTTTTTCCGAAAAAAGGGTACGCAAAACCGCCGCCTGTTTCCAAGGCGGCACCTTCAGAGGATTCAGCCGCAGCCCGCGGGTATGCTCCTCTCGTATACTGCTTTTGTAATTTTCAAATTCTTCTTGCCCCAGAAAATCTCCCATGGCCTCCAGGTATCGTGCAGGCAGCAGTTCCATTCCAAGCCCCGTTATTCTGTAAAATAGTGAAGTCCCTGAACCTTCCGGACAGCGGCCAGCTTATCCAGCCGCCGCCCGAAATCCTCCAGCTCTTCCAGTGAACCGTTGTGGTAAACCTCATAAAATTCATTCTGTATATTCAACACTGCATCCTCATAGCCTTTGCCGCTGTAAAGATTCTGAAGATTGTTGAGGATATCCGCCACCATGGCTGCCTTCTCCTGAAATAAATGCTGGGCATCCACAATCTCATCCCGGATGGCCGACATCTCGCAGTCAAGGGCCAGCACGGCTTCCGCCGCTGTAGAAAGCCGTTTCGCCAGAAGCTCAGGCAGTTCTTCTTTATATTTGTAACGGAGTGAATGTTCGATCGTGGCCCAGAAGTTCATGGCCATGGTCCTAATCTGGATCTCCACCTGTATTTTATGGCTTCCGCTCATGGTAAACACTTCATAAAGCACATTGATGTGATAGCTGCGGTAGCCGCTCTCTTTGGTATTGCTGATATAATCCTGCTCGCTCACCACTTCCATATCCCGGCGGCTGCGGATTAACTGAACCACTGTGTCAATATCCTCTACAAACTGGCAGATGATGCGGATCCCGGCGATATCGTCCATCTTTTCCGTAAACTCATCCAGAGGAATATTCTTCCGCTGAGCCTTTTCCAAAATGCTGGAGATCCGCTTCACCCTCCCGTTGACTGCCTCAATGGGAGAATACATCCCAGAATCCCGGCATTCTTTAATAATGTGATTGAATTTCACCACCAGCTCCTGAACAGCCAGATGGTAAGGAGCAAGCCGCTCCCGCCAAAGCTCTATCTTCATAAATTCCACTCCTGTGCTGCAAAATTACTTTGAGTATATCATATTTCTCCCGAAATAGGAAACTAATACGCATATTTTACCTTTTTATCTTCCAAATAGCGTAAAATCCAATAAGGATTCACCGACAATTCTTCATAATGGTCTGTCCGCAGGTAGATACCAAAATGCAGATGAACTGCAAAATTTCCAACAGTTCCCTCCACTTTGCTGTAGCCGGAATCTCCCATAAAGCCCAGGAGCTCACCGGCATGGATCTCTTCTCCCACCACAAATTCATGGTCGTAAGAGCTCAGATGGGCATAGTAAAAATAAGCTCCTCCGGGTGCGCGGATTCCAATCCTCCAGCCGCCAAGCTCCAGCCATCCCACGTGTTCCACCAGGCCGTCGCTGACGCTGACCACCGGAAAAAAGCCCCGTCCCATTCCTCCATCCATCAGATCTGTCCCCTCATGGCGCCGCTCTCCCCCATAGGTCCGTTCTGCTCCCCAGGAATCTCCGTAACTGTACTTTCCCGTCCCTTCACTGTCTCCCGCCGGGATGGGAAAATAGACTGCATCAGAAAGGACAGCCCCGTAAGCCCTAGAAAGCTTGACAAACTCCACCTGCTTTCGCTCCATCATGGACTCTTTCAGGGAATGGAAGAGGCTAGAGGTCAGCTTCTTTGGCTCTTTTTGGGTCAGATCAAACTGTTCTTCCACCATAAAGGCACAACATACCTCACCGATGTCCACACCGTTTTCACCGGCTAAAGCTGCCATGGCTTCCAAATTCCCTTCACCGAAAGCCATGGCCCGAAACCCTTCCTCCTCCATGGTATATTCCCCAAGCTGATGATAAAAGGGGTTTTTTAAAAGGTCATGCAGCATAACAGTCAGTAACATACCGAGCAGAAACACTGCTCCGCAGGTGACCGCCAAACTGTGTTTTTTCTCCATGCCACACTCCGGTTCCATGTTTATTAAACCATTATGCAGGCTGCTCTCTTTTTAGTACCGCCAAAATCCCATGTCCATAAGAATCATCATAGCCGCTGCTCTCGTCTCATAGACTGTAAAAAAACAACGGACAGAGTCTTCCCATGAAAAAGCTTTTATTTCCTTTTGTCATCCTGCTTTTGTTCCTCTTTTGTATCCTCCAGCCGCAAAAAGCCGTATCCGGCGCTGCCGCGGGACTCTCCCTGTGGTACTGCACAGTTCTTCCCACCCTGCTTCCCTGCATGGTACTTTCCGGATACCTGATTTCCAGCAGTCTGATCTGCCATCTGCCTCCAGCGCCCCTCGCCTTTGTGGCCGGCTGGTTCTGCGGCTACCCCATGGGCGCCAAAACCATCGCCGATCTCTGGAAAAACGGAAGAATCTCGGAGAAGAAAGGGAAACGGCTTCTGCGGCTTTGCTGTATGCCAAGTCCTATGTTCCTGACCGGTTTTCTCTGCATGGGCATGCTCAGGCTTTCTCTCCTGGACAGTCTGCCTCTGCTGGCAGCCCTTTATGTGCCCCCTGTTCTCTGCTTTTTCCTGAACAGGCCGGACGCCAGACATACATCCTCCTCACTGCCTAAGGCCAGTACCACACCTTCGGAGACAGGTTTTCTGCAGACCTTCCTGAATTTTGAAAAAGCCATGATGGAAGGCTTCCTCATTATGGTAAAAATAGGAGGATACCTGATGTTCTTCACCATGCTGTCCTATTTTTTCCGCTCCTTAATCCAGAATCCTTTCCTCTCCTCCCTGATCCCCGGGTTCCTGGAAATGACCTCTGGCGCCGCTTTTACGGTCCAATCGGGACTTTCCGCCCCCATGACGGCCGCCCTGTGTTTTTCCTTTGCCTCCTTTGGCGGTCTTTCCGGCCTCGCCCAGACCGTAAGCGTCCTGAAATCCACACCGTTTTCCGGAAAGAGTTATTTCCTCTGGAAACTCTTTCAGGCAGTCCTCACATTCACCGCCATCTTACTCCTTTATCCCAGGTAACCCCGGCGGGCTTTTTGCACCTGATTCCTGTATGCAGCAAAAAAGGCAGAGATGTTCCGGCATCTCCGCCTGCTTTTATCCTAAAGTGTCAAATTTCCTAAAACAAATTTTTAGCCCAACATGTCCGCATTCAGACCTTCACTCTTCTTCTCCTGTCTTTTTTCCGGTTCTGCCGCCGTCGCCTGTACCGGTACTGGTTCTCCCTCCGGCACCTGAAGCTCATTTCTATTCCCGCTCACAGTCCCATAAGCGGAACGGAGAGCTTCCAGCAGTCCTGTATATTTCCCTTCTGTCTGTTCCAGCATATAGCCGATAATGGATTGAAGCCTTTTTAACATATCATCTGCATAGCGAATGGCTCCCTCTTTGATATGGTCCGAAGCGTCTGCTGCTTCATTGACCAGCCTCTGTGCTTCGGCATTGGCCTGCTCCACCAGCTCCCTTGCCTGAGTACCTGCCTGCTCTGCCAGCTGTTGGGCCTGAGCGTTTGTCTGCTCCATCAGCTCACTGGCCTGGGTATTTGTCTGCTCCATCAGTTCGTTGGCCTGAGCATTTGTCTGTTCCATCAATTCATTGGCCTGAGCGTTTGTCTGCTCCATCAGCTCATTTGCCTGCTGATAAGCCTGCTGCACGATCTCATGTTCATTGAGCATCTCCGCGGAAAGCTTTTTTGCATCCGACACTGTCTGCTCCGCCTTCTCTTTTGCATCTGACAGGATCTTTTCGGCCTCTGCCCTTGCTCTTCCTAAAATTCCGTCGGCTTCTGTCTGAGCGGAGCTTAAAATGGCCTCTTTGTTGCTGATGATCTTCTGGTATCTCTTGATCTCATCGGGAGTCCGAAGGCGAAGCTCCACCAAGAGTTCCTCCATCTCGTCCTTGTCCACAATGATTTTCTTATTATTGGTAAAGGCCTGAGGCTTGCAGCCATCTATGTACCCTTCGATTTCACTTATCAACTGTTCAATCCTGCTCATTTTCAGGTCCTCCAAAAGAGTTTTCTCCTACAAATTTCTCAAGCACCCGTTCCACAATGGCTTCCGGAACAAAGGCTGAAATATCTCCGCCGTAATGAGCCACCTCGCGGACAATGCTGGAGCTTAAATAGGCATATTCCAGATCTGTTGTCAAAAATATGGTGTCCAGATCCGGACACATGATTCGATTGGTCTGAGACATCTGCAGTTCATATTCGAAATCCGTGATCGCCCGAAGTCCCCGGACCACCACAGCCGCATGGCATCGCACGGCAAAATCCACCAACAGGCCGTCAAAGGACTCAATCCGCACGTTGGAGAGGTGCGAAGTCACTTCCTTTAACATATTAACACGTTCCTTCACAGAAAACAACGGATTTTTTGAGTTGTTATTCAACACTCCCACCACCAGCTCGTCCACGATTCTGGCAGAGCGCTCAATGATATCCAGATGTCCGAGGGTCACAGGATCAAAGCTCCCTGGATAAACAGCGGTTCTCATACTGCGGCTCCTCTCTACAGTTCCTTCATAGCAATAAATACATGCTTATTCGTCTTATATCGTTTCTCACGGGTGACGGCAAAGATCGTACCCTCCAGCCAGGAAAAATCCGTATCAAGGGCGGCCTCCACCACAATGGTCGTCATCTCATCCACCAGTCTGGAATGGATCAATCGGAGAATGATTTCCTTTTCCATCCCCTGTCTGTAAGGGGGATCCATAAAAATCAAATCAAACACTTCTCCGCCTGCATCTTCCAGTCTGCCGATGGCTGTCAGCGCATCACATTCCAAGAGCTCTGCTCCCTTCTCCAGACGGGTAAAAATCAGGTTCTCCCAGATACATTCCGCTGCCTTCTTATTTTTCTCCACAAAGACACATTCCCTGGCGCCGCGGCTCAAAGCCTCGATTCCAATCGCCCCGCTCCCGGCGAAAAGATCCAAAAAACGGCTTCCGCCCACATCTGCCTGAAGCATGTTGAAAAGAGTTTCTTTTATTCTGTCCGTCGTCGGCCTGGTTTTTGGCCCCTCCAAAGTTTTTAGCGGCAGCCTCCTGGCTGTCCCTGCAATCACTCTCATATCCTGCTTCCTCTTTTTGGTCATGGTATTTTCCCGCCGTCAAAAAACAGCAGGAAGTCTACGGTTTATTATAGTATGGATTGGTTTTTCAATCAAGGTTTTTCTTGAGTTTCCGTATTTTTATTGTTACAGGAATCAGGGAAGAAAGGCCCTCAAACATCCGGCTCCTTCTTCGCCCTCCGGCCATTATAGAGGAACATGGCGATGGAGGCGGCAATGATAACGGCATAACCGAGGAAACTCCATCCGTCCGGAATCTGGTTTAAAAACAGGATACCCAGCGAGGTGGAGAAAATAATCTGGGAGTAATCATAGATGGAGATTTCCCTGGCTGGCGCAAACCGGTAGGCTGCTGTTACGGCAAACTGGCCCACCGAGGCAAAACCCCCGGCTAGCAGGAGATACCCAAGCTGCCAGCCCTCCATGGGCACGTAATGGGGAATGACCCAGGGAAGCACCACCACACAGGAAAATGCAGAAAAAAAGAATACAATAAACGGACCAGGAATCCCGCGCTTGTGCAGATAACGGACAATACTGTAGGCCGTCCCCGCGCCGGCTCCGCCAAATACCGCCACCAAAGCCGGCCCCAAAGGCATGCCAGTCATCCCCGGCTTGATCACAAACAAGGTCCCCACAAAGGCCGTGAGGATACATAGAATCTGAGGAAGCCTGAGCGCCTCCTTCAGCAAAAATACCGACACGATCACCGTGAAAAACGGCGCCAGCTTATTGAGTATATTCGCGTCTGCCACCATCATCCGGTCAAGGGCGTAAAAATTTCCCAGAAGGCCGATGGTCCCGGCCACAGACCGAAGAACCAGCCAGGACACATCACCTTTTTTTAACTTCACCTTCGTGTGGGAGGCCGCCAGATAAATACCGGCAGCCGCCAACGCCACCAGATTCCGGAACACGCTCTTCTGAAACGAAGGCACGTCTCCTGCCAGTCGGACCAAAATCCCCATGGCCGCCCAGGAAAAGGACGACAACATGATACATAAAATCCCCTTCATCTTGTTTGACATGACACGTACCCCCTCTTTTATCCAACACAAAAAGAAACCATGAGGAAGGTTCTTCGGCATAAAGCTCCGAGAGAACATCCCATACGGCTTCCTCCTGCACCATATTATAAAACATACGTCCGGGTTTTACAATACCAACCAAAAGAAGTTGATTTTGTATTTCCCCTGTCAGTCTCCTTGTCTGGTTTGAATAAACCTTTCCGTCACTCCCCCTTCAGAGCCTCACATCAGAATAATATTTCTGCAGAAGCTCCACCACCTCCCGGTGCTTTTCCCGGCTTAAGATGATCTCGCCCTCAAAACCGGAGAGGGCCAGGGTATAGCTTTTCTTTCCACTGTCAATGTGGAGTCCTGTCACTTTTTCCAGATTCACGATAAAAGACTGGTAACAGCGGTAAAAATGACTGCCGCCCAGGATCCGGTCCAACTCGTCCATGGTATAGTTGGAAATCTGGATGGACTGTCCCTTCACACAGACCATGTTGGTCTTTCTGGCGCTCCGCTCGATAAAGAGAATGTCCGAAAAGCGGATGATATGATAGCCCTCTTTCGTCTTCACCATCAGGCTCCTGCCCTTCGCATCCTTCTTGTACTGCTGCAGACCGTAAGTGTATGTAAGCCGCCCGATCACCTGTTGGAAGTCCATCGGGTCCGCCGGAATCTTAAAAAAAGCGGCGGCCCCCAGCCGGAAGGCCAAAAATGCACAACTCTCCCTTTCATCATAGAGGACTGCCTGGGTATCCGGCCGGTTCATGTGAATATAAGAAGCCAGAAACGAGCCGTCGCCGCTACGGCTGGCATCACCGATGTCCATGCGGATAAAGACCACATCCACCTCATGGGCCATGATGTAATCACAGGCCAGGTTCACATCGTCAAAGGTCTCTGCCACCTCAAAATTCCGGTAAAAATCCAGCAGTCCATAAAGCTCCGTCCGAAATTCCGGATCCGTCTCCACAAGCACTGTCCTGATCATTCCTCTTCCTCCCCTGCCGTCTACTCCTCTGCACAATAGGCATAAAACACTTCCAATAGCCTGTCAACATCCCCCGCATAATTGGCGTGGTAAACGACACCAAAGGGACCGTGGACCGTCACGTTCATCATATTTCCCGAATCCCACAGGTCGATGACCCCGTCCGTCACCGCCTCTTCATAAGCCTTGTATTCTGCCGTCCCCTTTTCCAGATTTTTGACATCCCACCAGTAAAACTCCACATTGTCATACAGACGGGCATCCGTGGCAACCCCCGCGGAAAGCAACCCATAGTCCTCGGACGAAATTACCCCCTCAGAAATGAGATACTTTGAAAGGTCATCCAGTGTCTTCTCCCAGATGGGATTATCCTCTGTGATCCCTTCCTGGGAAAGAAGCGATACCGGTTCCACAAAATCAGGGCTTAGGGCCACCAACAAAAGCATTCCTCCAAAGGACAGCACAAGGACGAAAACAAAAACAACCGGCCATTTTTTCATACTGGCACCTCCCCGTCTCTTAAGGCCGTGAGGGCAAGATAATCCGAATTTTCTTTCAGCTCCTTTGGAGTCCCCGCCGCCGCCATCCGCCCGTCCTTCATGACAATCACATAATCTGCATTGACAATTTCTTCTCTATTATGGGAAATAAACACCACTGTGTCAAGAGCCTCCGCATTCCTGACACACGCTCCGATCCGGCCGACCGATGGTCCAGGCTGGCTGTGGCCTCGTCCAAAAGCAGATAAGGCGGTGCAAGGATCATGGCCCTGGCCAGTGCGATCCGCTGTCTCTGGCCGCCGGACAGATTCATTCCCCCCTCCCCCACCTGGGTGTCATACCCCTCCTTCTGTTCCATGATGAACTCATGGGCGTCCGCAAGCTTCGCCGCATTTATGATCTGTTCCTCTGGCACTTCTCCCAAACATCCGTAGGCAATGTTTTCCCGGATGGTCCCGGAAAGAAGCGGTGTGTTCTGAAGCACATAGGCAAACTGTCTCCGAAGCTCAGAGAGCTTCAACTTTGCCGTGTCCGTCCCATTTATGAGGATCCGCCCCTCGTCCGGTCGGTAAAAGCCCTGGAGAAGCTTAAAGACCGTGGACTTCCCACTTCCATTTTTGCCGATCAGAACCGTCCTCTTTCCATGAGGGATGGTAAAACTGGCATCTTTAAGAACCGGGCGGCCCCCGTCAAAGCTGAAACTCACATGATCAAACACAAGGTCTTCGCAGGCCGCCCCCATGTCTCCTGCTTCCCGGTTCTCTTCCTCCAAAGAAAGCAGACTATTTGCATGGCGCAGGGCGCCCTGGGTGCCTTTCACCCGCTGGTACTGGGGCAAAAGCTCCGCCTGATACTGGTTGACCTTCCCCATGTAGGTAGAGGCTGTGTTGATGCCAGTCTGTTCCATCCTCCCCCCCAGAATCAGTCTAGAGCCGCCCACGGCAATGATCACCGTGACTACGTTGGTATAGAGAGAATTGAGGAGCACCTGGACTTGTCCCAAGGCCTCATAGATCAGTTCCGAATGATACCTCTTTTCAATGACCGCGCAGCCGGCTTTCACCTCTTCTTCTTCCATGGCCTGCGTCTTTATATATTTCGCACAGGACAGATGCTCCGAAAACCATGCCGTCATCTGGCCCAATGCCTCAAACTGCTTCCTCATCCCGTAATATTCCGTCCGTCCCACCAAAAAGAACATAAGGACTGCCAGAGGTGTTGCCAGCAAAATTTAACCTGTGAGGCCGGCATGAAAAGAAAACAGCCTGATGAGCGCCCGCATAAAAGCATAGAGAGAGGCCGCCATATTGAAGATCAAAAGCAGGCAATTGCTGGCCTCCGCCACCTCATTGGTGACAGAAGAAATCAGGGAGGAAGGGCCCTCCCGGTCCACGTCTTTCTGCCAGAGCCTTAAAATCTTGCTCCACAGCATAGACTGGCCTCTGAACGTCACCCGCCCGCTGGCATACTCACTTAAAATGTTCCGCAAGGCTCCCAACAGGGCTGTGCCGACACTGATGAGCGCATATCCGAGGATGACTGAATTATAAAGCTCTCCCTTATTGACCTGAATGGTAAAAGCTGACGCCTGGAGAGCCATCTCTGCGGCGAGCATCCCCAGGATGGCCGCACTGATATAGAACAGCCAGGGAATCCGGATCCGGGCATAAAATCCAAAAAATGGTTTCCAGACTTTATTCTTCTTCATACACCGCCTCCTTCAAAAGCTCCTTCACGTAAGGATGGCTCCCCACAAGCTCCACAGGGCTTCCCTCCGCTGCAACTCTTCCTTTGTCCAGCACAACGATATGTTCCGCCCGAAGCACCGACTGTCTGTCGTGTGCCACGTAAACCGTCGTCTTCCCCCTCATCAGACTGCCGATGGAATCCCAGACATCTTTCCTGGCCACCGTATCCATGGCCGCCGTCCCCTCGTCCATTAGGAGATAACCGGAGGGATGCAACATCCCCCTGGCTACCGCAAGCTTCTGCCGCTGTCCGCCGGAAAGCTTCCCGCCTGCCTCCCCCACAGGGGTGTCAAGGCCCGCCGGAAGACTTTCCACAAACTCCCAGAGCCCGGCCAGCCTGCAGACCTCCTGAAGCCGTTCGTCCGAAACCGCCTCTTCCATCCCGAACACCAGATTGTCCCGGATGGAGCCAGAACACATGGGCGCCTCCTGAGTAATATAGGTGAGCGCCGACCGATAGGCTTTTCTGGAAAAATGGCCAATCTCCTGGTTTCCGATGGTGATTTGGCCCTCCTCCGGCTCATAGAGACGGTCCAATAGATTAAGAAGAGTCGTCTTTCCGCTCCCGGAAGGCCCGATCACAGCCGTCGCTTTCCCGGATGGAATCGTCAGGTTCAGATGGTCAAACAAAGGTTCCTCCCCGAATCCGAAAACCAGGTCGTGAAACACAATGTCCCCAGATAGGCATTCCACCAAATCTCCTGTGGACAGATCCTCCTCCTTCTCATTCATGACTTTGGTGATGCGCAGGGCACTTCCCTGGGAAGCCCTAAAGGTGGTCCAGTAGCCCCCATAGGCCGTCAGACTGTTGATGATCTGGTTGGCAAAGGCAAAATAAGCGACCCACTGGGCAAGGCTTAAGGAACCATCCGCATAAAACCTGCGGCCCACCAGTACCAGAATAATAAACTGCATCGCACCGGCAATGGCATAAGTGGGAGTCAGCAGATTCGTCACCCAGGAATTTCGGATATAGGACCCATAATAGCCCCGCATCCGGCTTCCCACCGCCGCCTCCTCCTTCTCCTCAGTGCCAAAGGATTTGATTAACATGGTTTGTCCTGTCCGCTCCGCCACGCTTCCCGTAAGCTCTGCCTGCCGCCTGTTGACTTCGTCCCGAAGGCCAAACTGAAGACGCCCCGCCATCACGGAGATCAGGATCTGCAGAGGCAGCATAGCCAGAAGGGTAAGCATAAGTTCCCGGTCATAGGAATAGATCTGCCGGAATACTAGGATGGTCCCGTAGCCTGTCATAAAGATCTCCACAAACACCTGCATGATCAACTGGCTCACCGCCGTCACATCCGTGGTAATACGGGACAACAATTCCTTCGGCCGGTTTTCCTCATAAAAAGCGTAGGGAAGCCGGACGATCTTTCCCCAGAGGGCCAGGCGCAGGTTCCGGTTGATTCTGGCCTTGCAGAAGCCAGAAAGCAGTCCCGAAACGCCTGCAATACCCAGGGAGGCCAGCGTAAAAATCAGAAACGGCAGCACAACGCCAGAGAAACTTACATTCCCGGCAAAAAGCTCCGCTGTATACTCCGTCACGCCGATCCCTACATTGGCAAGGACCATGGCCGCCGCCATATAGCAGATGATCCATAGATAAGGCAGCCTGGCCTTCCAAAGCATGGAAAAGAACAGCTTCATGATCCCCTTCTGCTGCACTTCCTCTCGTCTCTCCATCTCTCCCCCAACCTCCTCAAATGTCCATCCGGAAACCTTCCATGTTACTCTTCTGTCATGGCGTTAAACAGCTCCAGAGCCTTCTCTTCTTTCTCAAAGCCCTCCGCAAAAGCAATGGCAAAGGCGCCTTTATGGGCCTTCGTCTCCAGAATGGCTGCTCCGCCCATGTAGACCATGACCCCGGCGTTGGCCTTCATAGAGTCATACACTGCATAAGTCTCTGTCTGGTTTTCCAGATCCCACCAAAACAGCCACACTCCATTATAATCACAGGCTTTGTCCGCCAAGACCGCCACCGCGAGGTCTCCGCCGGTGTTGTCGATCACATATCCTTCCGTTTCATTGATATTCACCGGGTTTTCCGTGCTTTCGATCACGCCGCCCGCTTTCAGATACTCTGCCACGTCCTCCATGCTTCCCGTCTTCGCATTCGGCGCCTTGGCCTCCTTCTTTCCACAGCCGGTAAAGGCCGAAACCAAAAGACAAACTGCCAATCCCATACAAACTGCTTTCCTTAATGTCCTCATTCCTATTCTCCTCTCTGATCTCTGTAACCGACAAACGCCGTCATTTCTTCATCCTCAATATGCATACTTCCGAATCACATCCAGAAGCTCCTCCATGGGCATGACACCCAGGTGAGAATCCACCATCTTTCCTTCCTTATAAAAATGCACAGTGGGAACCGCCCGGATCTCAAACCTCTCTCCCAAGCCCGGATATTCCGTGGTATTTACCTTCACGATATCCAGAAAAGGCATGTCCATCTCCAGATCCTCCAAAATCTTGCTGAACAATTTGCAGGGAACGCAGGTGGTGGAAAAGAAATCCACGATCACAAACTCTCCCTGTAACAGTGTGTCGAAATCCTGCTCCGTCGCATAATGGATCGCCATACTCACTCCTCCGTATAAATCATCTGCTTGATATATTCCTCTGCCTTCTGATGAAAATAATGTTGATACATGATATCCTCAAAGCATTCGTAGGGACAGCATGCCTCCCCATAAGCCTCCCAAGTCATGGAAACAGCCTGCGCCCGCTCTTTCAGATATGTCTGGTACTGATCCTCATTGACCTTGTAACCGTCCCGCTCTGCTAAAGCCTTTCCCAAGAGTCCCAGCGCACATCCCCGCCAGGCGCCCTTTTGCAACAGGGCCACCAGACCGTCATAGGTCTTCACCGGGATCCTTCCCGCAAACTCTTTCTCCGTCATCTGCTCCAGGATCAGTCCCTCTGCCTTCGCAATGCACTGCACCCTTCCGAGCTCCCAGTCCACATGGGCCTGCCAGTCCTCTTCACGGATCAAAAGTTCACTGTTGGAAACCACCTGAGTGATCAGATGCTCCAACGCCTCATATCCATGTTTCAGGAAATCCTCATTCTTCCACTCTGAAAACAAATGCGCCCGGTAAGCCTCCACGGTCGCTATTCCTGGAATCCCAAGGGCTTCAATCATAAAGTCCGCAGGCTCCGGGACCATTTTTTTCTGTACCTCAAAAACCGTGACAGAAACTACCCCTCCCTCTGCCTGCACCTCAAAATAATCGCCGGCTTCTCTGCCCACAAGGGCTTCTTCTATGGGAGCCGGCAGCATCTTAAGCCCCACCGTAACCCTCACCTGGTCCCGGTTGTACCTGGCCACACTGCTCTTCAGTCTGCAGACCGCCACGTCCCCTTCTGTGATGGATCCGCCCTCGCTCCAGGTGATGTAAGGCTTCACTGCCCTAAGCATCTCCTTTTGTACATATTTCGGAGCTGCCTGACAGGTTCGTTTAAACGCCTGCAGATCCACTGACTGATACGGAAATTCTGTAATAAGCCTTGATCTCATTCTTTCCTCCCGTCCTTTAAAAATCTCCTCTTTCATTATAAATTTCCCTCTCTGCAAATACAATCCGGCCTGTCTATTCTGACCGAAATCTGTGTTATTCTGCCGCATTTTTAAATGCTGCCGCCGCAAACAGACAGGATAGACCAAAATTTATGCCGGATAAACAGAAGTCCTTGTTTTTTTCGGGGGGGTAATCTACAATAAAAGAAGAGGGCTGATATTCAGACAGGTTTTAAAAAAACGGTTATAAAAGAACAGGATGGGAAATGAGAATGAGAAAAGACAGGAAACTTGACGGAAAACGGATTCTTCGGGAATATGGCATTATCACGGTCGGGTGCCTTCTGTACGCAGTGGCTTTCAACTGGCTGTTCGTGCCCAACCATATTGTCATGGGAGGCTTTACCGGGCTGGCCCAAACCATCAACCGCCTGATCCCGGTCCTTCCCGTCGGTGTAACAGTGGCCGTTCTGAATGTCCCGCTGTTTATTCTGGGCATCCGGCTCCACGGAGTGCATCTGTGCTTTTCCTCCCTGTTTGCCATGTTGGTAAGCTCCCTGTTCATTGATTTGACTGCCGGTCTCTTCACGTTTTCGCCCATGGAGGACGCCCTTGTGGCCTGTGTCTTTGGCGGCGCTCTCATCGGCATTTCCATGGGAATGCTTTTGTGGGTGGGGGCGACCACCGGAGGGTCCGACATGGCCGCCCGCCTTTTAAAACACAAATTCACTCATATTTCTGTGGGAAAGCTCTGTCTTTCCATCGACGTCTTTGTAATTATTTTCTATACTGCTGCCTTCAAACGCATCAACGACGCCTTTTATGGAATCATCGCCATGTATATCTGCAGCATCGCCATGGACGCCTTGATCTACGGTCGGAAAAACGCCAAGGTGGCCTGTGTAATCTGCGATAAAGGCGCAGAAATGAACGAGCAGCTGACCGCCCTCCAGCTGGGGATCACCAAAATTCAGGCCAGAGGCGGCTACAGTGACAAAGAAAAGACCATCTTGATCTGTGCCTTCAAGCCCAGCAAGATCGCCGCTATCAAGGCTGTGGTCCTCGCCGTCGACCCTGCCGCCTTTGTCATCATCTGCGACGCCCAGGATGTCTTCGGGGAAGGCTTTGCAGAATGCATGCTGGACAGCCTGTGAGTTCTTTTTCATCCCCTATTTTTTCCAGCGCTTTAATGTCGGGAACCATTCCAGCATGCCCTTCCTTGCCTCCTCCTCGCTCATATCCGGGTTAGCGGCAGCCATATTGGGGACACATACCTCAATCAGTTCTTCCATTGTGCCTTTAAAAGTGAATTCCCCCTTTTCAAAACAATACCTGCAGTATTCCTCGTTTTTCCTGCCGTCGGCATTTGTTCCATACAGTTCCTCCTGGTCTCCCATAGGCATACCACAGCACTGACAAAATTTCTGATTTCTCTCATTCATGTTTCTTACCTCCGTCTTTCTCATGAATTTAAAATTTGTATGTGACACGTGGTATTAGGATAGCACACAAAACCTGACACCTTTTGTCAGGATTTATATTTCTCACAGATTAATTTTGCCTGTTCTGCTATGATCTCTTTCAGATAAGCAGGTGAGAGAATATCCACCTGTGTTCCAAAAGACAGCAAAAATCCTATCAGCCACCCATCCGCCGGCATGTTTGCAGAAACGATCAAATCACCGTCAGGCTGTCTTTGTACCTGTGTTCGATCAAATTCATCGTAGACACGGTACGCCATTTCTCCCGGAAAACGGAGAGTAATTTGATGATATGCTTCCTCAGAAGCGCCGGTCTGTTCCAAAACATTGCAGGGCGGAAAACTTTCATTCAAAAGTTCTAACTCTACAATCCGGTTTAATTTGAATGTCCGCAGGCCTTGTTTCTCTGTGCAAAAGGCTTTCAAATACCATGCTTTTGCTTTATAAATCAATTTTAACGGCTGCACGACTCGCTCACGAATCGTTTCATACGAACTTGCATAATGGATTTTAACCGCTCTGCAATGGATAACTGCCGATTTCAGCAATGCAAATTTTTCATTGTCAGTCCCCTGATTCCCCCATCTGGAAAAATCCACTTCAAGCCAATTCTCTGAGCCCATGTGAAACATCGCAGAAAGTTTCTGTAGTATCTGGCTGTTGTTCCCATTCTGCGCAGTGCTGACACTCTGTAATGCCGTGAGAATTTCCTGCTTTTCTTCTTCTGACAATACCGCTTTATCCAGGACGAAATCATTCATCAAATGAATGCCGCCGTTTCTGCCAGTCTCCGTATAAACAGGAATACCGGCCCCGCTTAAGGCATCGATATCCCTGTAAATCGTTCTGACTGATACTTCAAACTTTTCTGCCAATTCTGAGGCAGTAGTCTGTCCCTTATCCAGTAAATAATACACAACCTTAAATAATCTGCTTTCCTGCATAGGTATTCCTTTTTCAAATGGATTCCCAGTATATCCGGTTAAGATACAAGAGTAATCTGGTCAAAGATATTCTGGACTTGAACAAGCTGAAAACTTTCATATCCCATAAATAAAATACAGGAGACCGCGAAACCCACAGAAACACTGGTTTTCACGATCTCCTGTATTCTTTGATTCAAATCATTCATGCGGATGGTGGGACTTGAACCCACACGAGGTCGCCCCCGTCAGATTTTGAGTCTGATGCGTCTGCCATTCCGCCACATCCGCAGACAGTTCGCCAGGCCGGCTGGTCCTTCAAACCGAACATTATTGTACCATATCTTTCGTTAATATGCAAGCAGTTTTCTCCTTGACTTTCTCAAATATAATGACAAGCGATTTTATGTCCATCCTCCCTTTCAGAAAGCTCTGGACTTTTGGAAAAGCAGAGCCCGTCTGCTTTTGGGCACTGACTGGCATAGACACAGGCTTCCCCTCTTTCTTCTGGCAGGCTTTTGCCCTCTGCCTGCTCTGTCCCTGCCTCCCCGTTATGGACAGATAAAAGCCGCCTGGCATAAGGATGCCGCAGGCAGTCCAGGGCAGTGATGTCGGAGAGGGTTTCCACCAGGGCGCCGCTGTACATGACGGCCAGTTCATCGGCCAGATAATAAACTGCCTCCAGATCATGGGAAACCAAAATACCGGTCAGCCTAAATTCCCGCTTCAGATCTGCCAGCAAATTCAAAAGCTGGGCCTGCACCGACACGTCCAGACTGCTTAAAGGCTCGTCCAAAAGCAAAAGTTCCGGTTCTGCCGCCAAAGCCCTGGCGATGCAGATCCGCTGAAGCTGCCCTCCGGAAAACTGTTTCGGATACTTACCCGCATCCTCTTTGGAAAGCCCCACCAATTCCAAAAGCCCTTCCGTCTTATTTCTCCTCTCCTCCCGGCTCATGGAGAAAAAATTTTCCAGCGGTTCCGAAAGGATCCGTCCGGCATTCAGATGAAGATTGACCGCATCCAGACTGTTCTGAAACACCATCTGAATCTTTTTCCGGTTCTTTTTCTCCCGTACAGAAGAGCCTTCCAGCCAAATTTCCCCGGAATCCGGCCTGACCACTCCGGCAATCATCCGACAGAGCGTGCTTTTTCCGCAGCCGCTCTCTCCCACCACACCCAGACACCGGCCCCTTTCCAGAGAAAGGCTTACCTTCTGTACAGCCTCTGTCTGTCTCCCCTTCCGGCTCCGGTAGCTTTTACTGACCTCTTGAATCTCCAAAAAAGACACGTCCCCCTGCCTCCTCTCCCTAGAAGCTTCCTCCCTCTCTGTGTGACCCCCAGGCTCCTTTTTGCCCACATCTTACCAAATGGCCTTCGCCTGCCGTCTCAAAAGAAGGGACCGTAGAGCGGCATTCCTCCTTTACCCCGGGGCATCTGGGAGCAAAGGCACAGCCAGCCTTTAAAAGTTCCCCCAAAACGGGAGGCCGCCCCTCCATGACAGAAAGCCTTTCTTTGGAAAAAGCCGGTCTTGAAGCAAACAGACCGACCGTATAGGGATGAAGCGGATGCCTTTGTACCTCTTCTATGGGGCCGCTCTCCACGATCCGTCCGGCGTACATCACATAGATTGTATCTGCCATTCTGGAGACCACATTCAAATCGTGGGAAATCAGAAGCAGGGACAGACCTGTTTCTTTTTGGAGATCCAAAAGCAGCCGAAGAATCTCCTCCTGAACCGTACTGTCCAGGGCCGTGGTCGGCTCATCGGCGATCAAAAGCTCCGGGCGGCCAAGAAGGCTCAAGCCCATCAGGGCCCGCTGCAGCATGCCGCCGGAAAGCTCAAAGGCATACTTTCGCATCACATCCTCCGGGTCTTTGAGGGCCATCCGTGAGAGAACAGAAACTGCTGCCTGATACCGTTCCTTTCGTTCCCGCCTCCTGCTCCCCTCCAGAAAATGGGCGCCTATGGTCATTCTCGGATCAAAGGCAGACAAAGGATCCTGGACGATCATGGACATCCGTCTTCCTCGAAACTCATCCATCTTTCTGTCGTTCTCAAGGGGAATCCGCTCTCCTTTCAGAAACGCCTCCCCCTCCACCTGCCACTTTCTCTCTGAAAAAAGGCTCAGGACGGCTTTGCAGAGCATGGATTTTCCACAGCCGCTTTCCCCGACAATCCCGGTGCAGCCGCCGGCTTTCACGGCAATATCCGCAGGGAAGACCACAGGAAGAAGCCCTCCTTTTTCCCGCAGGGAGACAGAAAGCCCTTTTGTGACAAAAAGCGGTTCCATTCCATTCATGACCGTCTCTCCTCCAGCCCGTCCCGAAGCTTATCTCCCAGAAAATTCACACTGATCACCATAAACACCACACACAGTCCCGGCCAGAACATCATTCCCGGATGTTCCATATAATTGCGCCCGTCACTGATCATCATGCCCCATTCCGCCTCCGGCGGCAAAATCCCAAGCCCCAGAAACGAATAACCGGATATGGCAAGGAGCGCGCTTCCGAAATCAATGGAAAGCACCGGCAGAAGCTCCGGCAGGATCGCCGTGAGAATGTGGCGTCTCAGGATTTTAAACCGACCGCTCCCGCAAATACGGCTTGCCAGAATTGAAGTCCGCCCCATTTCCGCCCTGGTCAGGTTTCTGGCCATTCTGGCATACCAGATCCACCGGGTGAGAAGCATGGCCGTGCAGATGCTTTCAATGCCCACTCCCCGGATGCTAACCACAATGAGCACCACAACGACTCCCGGAAAAGACCGGAGGATGTCGCTCCCTTTCATCAAAAATTCGTCAAAAAATCCGCCCGCAAATCCGGACAACATCCCAAGACAGATGCCAAAAAGAGCCGAGACCGCCGCCACCAAAGCTGCATAGCCCATGGTGTTCCTGCCTCCCCAGAGCACCCTGGAAAACAGATCCCGTCCCAGATAGTCCGTACCTAAAAGATGTTCTCTTGAGGCTTCTGCAAATTTGGCGGTCGGCTCCGCCAGGTTGGGATCACAGGGGGCGAGAACCGGTGCAAAAAGACAAGCCAGTACAAGAATTGCCAACAGCAGCAAATACATTCGGAATTTCATACATTTCTCTTTCCGGTGCGCCTTTCACACCACCCAGACAGACCTTAAGTCTTGATTTCCAGACCTTATTTCCATGCTTTTGCGTCTAGCCTAAGCTTCGGATTCAAAGCTGCACAGGCCATATCTGAAATCAGATTGGCGACCACAAACACAGCTGCCATCAGAAGGATATACCCCTGGATCATGGGATAATTTCTGGCCGCCACCGCACTGATACACATTCTGCCAAGCCCCGGCCAGGAAAACACGTTTTCCACAATCACCGCCCCGGAAAGGATCCCCCCGAAATGGAGACCCAGAGTTGTAAAAATTGGCAGAAGGGCATTGGGGATCACATGGCGGAACATGGCCTGACGCCTGGAAAAACCACGTGCCCTGGCATAAGACACATAGGGCTGGTTTCTGATTTCCAAAATACTGTTACGCAAAAGCTTCGTGTAGGTGGCAATATAAGAGCAAGCCAGGGTAAAGGAGGGAAGGATCAGGCATTTTAGCTCCCCGGCTCCCTGCACTGGAAGAAGCTTCCACTTTAAAGAAAACAGAAGCACCAGAAGAAATCCGAGCCAGAATTTTGGCATGGCCGCCCCAAGAAACGTAAACCCCCGGATCAGCCGGTCGGGGAGCCTTCCGGCAAACAAAGCCGAGAGGACCCCCAACAATGCGCTGAGGAAAAACACCCATCCAAGGGCCGCCAGAGCCAGAACCGCCGTGTAGAAAAGGTCTGTCCCCAGCTCCTTTGTCACCGGCCGCTTCGTCTGGTAGGAGTATCCCAGATCTCCTTTCAAAACCTGCTTCAGCCATTTTCCATACTGAACCGGCACAGGAAGATCCAGGCCAAGCTCCTCCCGAACCGCTCCAAGGCTCTCCTCTGTGAGAGGCGCATTGATCGAATTCAGATAGGCCTCAGCCGGATCTCCAGGAAGCAGCCGGATCAGAAAAAACGCCGCCGCCGATACCAGAAACAGCAGGGGGATCAGTCCCAAAAACTGTTTGAATATGTAACGAATCATAGTCTCCTTGTCTCTATTCTGCCCAGGTGACGCTTCCCACGTCGATGCTGTCCTGTCCAGAGGAGAGATCCAGCCCGGTCATGTCGCCCCGGCAGATCCCAAGCTTCGTGGTCACTGTCAGCGGCACATAGACAGCCTCGTCGTGAAAGCTCTGTACAATATAAGCAAAGTTCTCCTGTAACTTCTCCTCGTCCGTCTGGCTTAAGCAGTCCAGCATAATCCGGTCCAGCTCCGCCTTATTGCTCATGCCCTTCTGAACCGTGTTGAACTTATCGCCGTCCGCCGCCATGGCCGCCAGAGTGGCATAAGGCTCATAGGAACCGCCCCAGGAGCTGTAAATCAAAACCCCAAACTCCCCTGCCGCCCAGTTCTGGCGGTACACCTGGCTGTCCTGGGGAACAATATTCAGCTGAATCCCCACCTTTGCATACTGGGACTGGAGAATCAGGCCCATATCCATGTCCTTGGTGACAGAAGAATCGTAGATCAGGTCAATCTCCAGCTTCTTTCCGTCCTTAGAGCGGACGGTGTCATTCCCCTCATAAATCCAGCCGCTCTCCTCTAAAAGCTGATTGGCCTTTTCCTGGTCGTAAGTGTAAGGCTCAATCCCTGTATCCGTGTAGGGCACCTCCGTCGAAAAATAGGCTGTGGCCGGAGGCTGAAGGCCGCCGAACATCCCCTTGGAAATGGCTTCCTTGTCCGTGGCATATTCCATGGCCAGACGGACATTCAAATCCCCGGTAATCTCCCCAGCCGTGTTGATGTTCAAATTAGAAATGCTGGTGGTGGGAGCCGAAGCCGTATAGAAGCCAGCCGCCTCCATCTCCTTAAACATCTCCGCCGTGATCTGGGTGGAATCCACCATCAGGTCAATCTCCCCAGCCTTTAATGCGGAAAAGGCCGTGTTCACATCCGGGATCACCACTGCCTTCAAATACTGGAAGGAAGGTTTTTCTCCCCAATAATTTTCATTCCGCTCAAACAGGGCATACTGATCCGCCACATATTCCTTTAACACCCACATGCCGGTCCCAATGGGGCTCGCAGTCCCGTTGTCATAAGGGTCTCCCTCAGCCGGGAAGCCCGCCTCCCCCAACATCACCAGCGGACGGCTGAAGGTGAAATCATTCAACAGAGAATTGCAGGGGGCGCTCAGTTTCAGAACCAGAGTGCTCTCGTCCGGCGTCTCAATGCTGTCTATGGAGGCAAGGGACTGAAGGAAAGAATATCCGTCTTCATGCCCCATAACTGCCTCAATGTTCTTTTTCGCAATCTCAGAATTAAACTCACTTCCGTCGCTGAACTTCACATCTTTCCTGAGGTGGAAGGTATACGTCTTCCCCTCGTCGGAAATCTCCCAGCTCTCGGCAAGCTCCGGAACGATCTCGCCGTTTTTCATGGCGACCAGACTCTCATAGACCCAGTCCTGGGCAAACATCTGGCTTTTCATGGTATGTGGATTTAAATCGCCCACATCCTTGGCCGCCCGCACCACCAGCGTATCCTTCTCCTCATGGGTTTTCGCCGTCTCGCCCTGTCCTTTGCCTTCCGTCTCCTGGCCTTTTGTCTTCTCCATCTCCTTCGTTCCCGCCACCTGGGTCTTTGAAGTAGTTTCTTCTGCCTTTGTCTTGCCGCAGGCGGTCAGGGATAGCAGCAACATAAAACTAAATACTGTGCACAAAGCCTTCTTCTTCATAGTGTCCTCCTTAAAATTCCTTACATGAAAAAAGGAAACAGGCAGTTCCCGCTTCCCGACACTACAAAAAGAGGATAAAAAGCCGCGCGCACTTTTTATCTCCACTTGAACGCTTAGTACAGGAAGCGCCAATGCCTTAAGATCAAGCAGGTTTCCTGACTTTGGTTCTTCGCCCTCCTGTGCCTTCTCATGCTCTCGCACAATGGCCTCTACAGAAACGCTCCCCTTCACAGTGACCAGTTCGTCTGAGAATCTCACTCAGTTCTCTTTTACCCGGAAAACTCCGGCACTTGATCTGATTCATTTCGTTTCCAATTATAAACGATGATCCGCCGGCTGTCAACAATTCTCGCTTCCATTTCCGCATTTTTATTGTACGGGAAACACGGAAGAAAATCGGTTCTTTTCACACCGAAACACGCTTCCGCTCTTGAAAGCTCGTAGCGGTACATAAAAGGTTTTCTCTCGCTACACTCAGAAACCTTTAAGTATCGACGGCTTTCAAATGGTTTCGGCTTAGAAAAAACCGATTTTCTTCCTGAATTCTCTGTCAAAATAAAAAAAGCGGAAACACAAGCATTTCCAAAATTCCAAGTATACCCAAAGGGCACTCGTGAATACATGCGCTTCGCGCAGAATAATTAAGGTATACCCGGCAGGCCGTCCTCATAGAATAAAAAAGATCATCCACGGAAGGAAAAGGAGAACACCATGGACCGGTTTCTCATGCTCAAAGCGTTTCTCATCGGAGGCTCCATGCTGATCCCAGGTGTCAGCGGCGGCACCATGGCCATGATCTTCGGTGTCTATGGCCGCCTGATCTTTTCTGTAAGCTCCCACAAAAAAGAAGACCTGCTCTTTCTTCTCCGGTTTGTCGCCGGCGCAGGGGCGGCTTTTCTTCTCCTGTCTGCTCCCATGGCTGCCTTAAACCGCCACTTTCCTGCCGAAATGGCCTTTTTTGTGCTGGGCATCATGGTAGGCGGCGTCCCTGTCATTTACCGGGCAGCCGGACACCCCGGCCTTTCCGGACGCACTGTGGCATACCTGGCAGCTGGCATCTTGCTGGTCTTTTTGCTCCGTCTTCTTCCGGACCACATCTTCCAGGGAGGGCGGGTCTCTCTTTCCGGAATCCTGATTCAGTTTGCAGCCGGGATCCTTGGCGCCCTCGCCCTGGTACTGCCGGGAATCTCCTTCTCTTCTATGCTCTACATCATGGGAGTCTACGATTTTATCCTGACCTCCCTGGGAACCGGACAGATTTTCCTGCTGATTCCCTTTCTCTTGGGCGGATTTCTCGGCGTCCTCTGCCTGACCCGTTTCCTGGACAGGGCCATGAAACACCATCCCAAAGTCTCTTACATGATCATTCTCGGCTTTGTCATGGCTTCCCTCTGGGATATCTTTGCCGCTCTCCCCGCCCTGCCTGAGAAGGAGAGTCTGTTACTCTGCCTCTTTCTCTCTGCCGCCGGCTTCCTGATCACCTGGCTCATGGCAAAAGCTGACTCCCGTTCTCCGGCCCTGGATTCTTCGTCTCACTTTCCTGATAAAGATATTTCCAGGGAACCGTCGCCGGCAGAGAACCAAAGGCGTTTCTGTCAATTTCCTCTGCCACGCCGGAAGCGTTGACCCTGAGAAGCCGTTCTGCAAGGGACATGGAATCTGCCAGGTTCACCGCCAGGATCACCACCGCAATATTTTTGTCCAAAAGCATTTTTAACATCTGCCAGATGAACATCCGGTGAGGCAGATCCGCACCCTTGAAGGGTTGGATGCAAAACACTGCCTTTGGCCGCTGCAAGAGGATCCTTGTATAGACCAGGCGGCATTTCTGCCTCTCGGAAAGCTGGTCCGGATAAAGGGAAAAGAACCCCTCCCCCAGCTCTTTCCCGTACTCCTGCCGGATGCTGTCCCGGATCCGCCTGCCGTTCCACACACGGGGCATCCGTCTGGAAAGCCCGAAGCAGAGATTATCCATGTTGTTCAGCTCCGGAAAGATCATGGTCTTTGCAGGCTCCTCCCGGAGAACGGCAATGCGCTTATGCTTCTGGAACCGCACCGGCCTTCCCTCCATGCGGACCAGGCCGCTTTCTGCCTTCTCCTCTCCCTCTAGAAAACTTACCAGCTTATGAAACACCCGCTCACTGAGGCTCTGAACCACCAGGCATTCTCCCTCCCGCACTTCAAAGTTTAAATTGCCAAAGCCGTCACAGGAAATCCCGTCAAAAAAAAGAATGGGCTTTCTCTCCCTCGAAACCTGTCGGATCTGTTCCAGCCGCCCTCTGACCATCCGGTTATATTCCCCTGTATAAAACCGCAGTGCATCTTCTTCCATTTCCGGATGCCTGGTCACTTTCTGAATTCTTCCATGGGCAAAAAGGGAAACCCGGTCGCAGATCTGGAGAAGCTCTTCATAATGGAGACTGATATAAAGAAACGAAATCCCCTTGTCGCCATAATGGCGGATAATTTCGTGAAGTTTTTCCCGTTCCGCCATACTTACAATGGCGCTGATTTCGCACAAAACGATCAGTCTGTGGCCCAGAATAACCGCCCGCAGGATCTCCACCACGATCCGCTCAAATGCAGTCAGCTTCTCCACATACATATCTGCAGAAATATCCACGCCGATTTCCTGAAAAAAAGGCTCCAGCTGCTTTTTCAGAAGGGCCGGGCGGATAATCCTCTGCCGGAAACCATGGCGCATGACGAACACATTATCTGACACTGTCAGGCCTTCCGCCAGACTGCTCCTAGTCTGGACAATACTGATACGGTTATAGGTTCTCCCAAAGCTTCTCCAGGAATTGACCACAGCCCCGCCATAATACACATACCCGTCATAAAGAGGAAGATTGGCGCAAAGCAGCCTTAAAAACGCCTGGATACCGTAAGCATTGATCAGCAGCAGGCCCATAATCTCCCCTTCATAAATCTGCAGGTTGAAATCCTCAAGCTGAGTGATCCCCTGTTCGATGCAGGTGACCCGCTCCATTCGAAATATCTCCCGCCGCATTACAAAATCCCCTTTTGTCTGATTTTTTCTTCGTCAACTGACGTCGGAAGGGTGATCTCCACGTCTGTCCCCACTCCGGCCATGGAATAGACATGCATGCCGTATTCCTCCCCAAAGATCAGATGGATCCGGTTGTTGACGTTCACTAAAGCGATGCCGCCCTTTTCCGGTTCTTTATGGTATTCCAGAGATTTCCCGTCCCTTCCCAGACGGCGGTTCAGCCTGGCCAGGGCCTCTTCATCCATTCCCACTCCGTCATCACAGATCAAAATAATCAAGCGGCTGTCTGTCCGCTCAAAGCGGATTTTTAAATTTCCCGTCCCCACCTTCGGCTCTGTCCCGTGGATGATGCTGTTTTCCAGGATGGGCTGGAGAGTCAGCTTCGGAATACGGCAGCTCATGATCTCTTCAAATTCCTCTGCTTCATATTCCACATGGAGCTTCAGCCTGTCGCCAAACCGATATTTCTGAATGCGGAAATAAGTCTCGCAGTTGTCAAGCTCCTCCTCCACCGAAACCAGATTTTCCACCTTGGTGATGGTGTAGCGGAAAAATTTTGCCAGGGCCTCCGTCATATCGGCCACGCTGCCAAGGCCGGCGATCAGGGCCTCTCCCCGGATGCTTTCCAGGGTATTGTACAAAAAATGGGGGTTGATCTGATTCTGGAGGGCCAGATATTGGGCCTGTCGTTTATTCAGCTCCATCATCTGAGGAGAATGAAGCACCCGCTCCACCGCCTCCCACTGCTCGTTCGACGAGGGAGTCAGAAGCGCCATCTGCAGATTCTGCTTGCCATCCAGAATGTAACCGTCCAGAAACCGCCTGGCAAGCATCTCTGACCGCAGATAAGGATGGACAATCCAGAACCAAAACACAAACAGATCCCCGAGAAACAGGGCCAGATACAAAAAAAAGGGGCCAAGTCCTGTCTGTCCCTGAAAAAAAAGGAACAAAAAAACAAATGCCTGCGCCAAAAAAACAGCCAGGAGGGTCCCTCCCAGGAGAAGCACGCGGTTTGAAATATACTGCATCCGGGACAATTTTTTCAAGACTTTTCTCCTTTACCCATATAGCTTCCGGTAAGTGGAAGGCCTGACTCCAGTATCTTTTTCAAAGGTGCGGGTGAAGTGTTTCACGTCATTGTAGCCCACTTTGCGGCAGACAGCCGCCACCGGCTCATTTGTCTCCCTGAGAAAAATCTTTGCCTGTTCCATCCTCAGGTGGATCAGATATTTTGCAAACCCTTCCCCTTCTGTCTTTTTAAACAGGACACTAAAATAAGCAGGATTTAACCCCACATAACTGCTGACCTCTTCCAGGGTAATGGGTTCGCTGAAATGATTCTGGATATATTCCTTGGCCTGCCTCACAGGCCGGTCTGCATCCTGTTCATGTCTTCTCCGGACCTCCCCGATCTGTGTTTCCAAAAGCTCTCTCAAAAGGCCGAACAGTTCTTCCCCATTGCCGCACCATTCACACCGCTCGTCAAATTCCTGCAAAAGCTCTGTCCGGTTCCTGCTCTCTAGATGGCTGAAAAACAGGCTGGCGGCAGAATGAATCAGTTCCAGAATTTCATAACCCCTCACGTCCTTCACTGATTTCACGGCGTCGTTAAGCTCCGAAACGGCTCCCGCTGCCTCCGTCACACTCATCACTTCCACTGCGTGGACGATATTGCGCAGATATTTTTCCAGAAGCCTCTGCTCATGAAGATAAGAAGCTTCCGGCAGACGGTCCAGAATCCGTCCGTTCCCTTTCACCAGACGTTCCTTGACGATCATCGAAGCTTCACAGACCGAAGCCTCCAGTTCCTCCGGGCTCTCCACAGCCCTTCCCACCGCAAGACAGATCTGCACAGGGCCATAGAGGGCCTGCTGGGCTTTCAACTGGTTCAGGCAGTCTTTGAGCCCCCGTCTGACCTCTTCCTGCCTCCCCTTTCCATAATTCAAAATCCCCACACAGGAGGAGCCGTTTCTGCCAAATGCCAGCTCCGTACACCGGGAACGGAGGCTGCTCTCCAAAATGCTTTCCGCCTTTTTCATCAGGACGCAAAGCCCTGCTTTTGTCAGGACTTCCGGCCTGCCGTCAAATTTGAGCCACGCCGCCTGGAATAAGCCAGACTCCACCTGAAGGTAATATTCCTCCCGCAGAGTTTCCAGAGAAAGAGGCTCCCCTTTTCGCTGGATAAGCTGACGGATCAGCCCTGTCCGAAGCCGCCTTAAGTCATTTTCACTCTTCCGGAACACCGGCCCGCTCCCCTCTGTCATGGCCTGCCTTTCCAGAATCCGCTCTTTAAATTTCCGGAGCGTTGTATTTAATTCCGCCTGACTGACCGGTTTCAGCAGATAATCTCCCACCCCGAACTTGATGGCTGTCTGCGCATATTCGAAATGGGCATAGCCGCTGATGATGACAATCTCTATCTCCGGCCTGCTCTCTTTGACCTTCTCAATCAGCTCCAGGCCGCTTAGCCCCGGCATCCGAATATCTGTGATCAGAATGTCTGGTCTGAGCGCTTCTGCCAGCTCTAGGGCTTCTGGCCCATTCCGGGCAATGCCTGCAATCTCCATCTCCAAAGATTCCCAGTCCACCAGGGCTTTGATCAGCTTGCAGATCCGTTCTTCATCGTCTGCGATCATTACACGAAGCACTGCCTTCCCCCCTCCCCCAATGTTCTTCTTTTATTGTAACCGAAACAGCCTTCCCTTGGCAAGGATTCTTTCCTCTCTTCCAGTTCCTGGCCTCCTTCGCAGCAAAGCCGCCGGGAACATGCCCGGCGGCTTTCTGATTAGTTTCCAGGAATAAACCTCTTGATTACTTTGTCAGGACAGAAACACCCGTATCTGTAACAGCGCCTCCAAGGGACTCGCCCTCAAGGGCTCTCACGCAGGCTTCCACGCCCATGGTTCCCATCACGTCAGGATTCTGGGCCATGGTGCAGAGCAGATGGCCGTCCTCGATCAGATTCAAAATGGCATCAGACTTGTCAAAGCCCACGCCGATGATCCCGGAGCCATTGGCCTTGATGGCATTTCCAACGCCGGTGGTAGCGCCTTCATTTGCGCCGAAGATACCGACCACACCCTGGGTAATATAATTCTCAGCGATGGTCTGAGACTTAGCTGCATCCCCCTCGCCGTACTGGGTTTCCAGAAGGGTGAAGCCCTTTCCTTCAAATGCCTCTCTGAATCCGGCTTCCCGGTTCACCGTGGAATCAGTGGAAGCGTTGATGTTGACAATACCGATGTTTCCGGAGGTCACATTGGCTGCTTCCAGAGCCTTGAGAAGCTCCTCGCCGGCTGTCTTTCCTGCCGCCTTATTGTCCGTGGAGAAGGTGGCTTCTGCATCCAGGTTTGCAGGAGAGTCCACATAGACGATCTTGATGCCTGCTGCCTGTGCTTCTTTCAGTGCAGAGGTAATGGAGTCGGGACCGTTGGCCGCCACCATAATCGCATCATACTTGCCTGCCACTGCATTGTTCACGCACTCGATCTGCTGTGCGTCATCCTTGCTGTTGGGAGCCATGAAGGTCACTTCCACGCCAAGCTCCTTCGCCTTCGCCTGAGCGCCCTCATTTAAGCTTACCCAGTGCTGGTCTACAGAATCCATGGTGATCAGAGCGATCTTCCATGCCTTGCTTGCCGTAACGTCAGAACTTCCGCCTGCGCTTTCTCCGCCTGCTCCGCCAAGGGTCTCTTTGGTCAGGACGGATACGCCGGTGTCAGTCACCTTGCCGCCCAGGCTCTCGCCGTTCACGGCTGCAACAGCTGCCTTCACGCCTTCATATCCCATCACGTCGGGATTCTGAGCCATGGTGCAAAGCAGATAGCCGTCTGCAATCAGGTTCTGAATGGCATCGGACTTGTCAAAGCCCACGCCGATCACGTCGGAATTGGAAGCCTTGATGGCATTTCCGGTTCCGGTGGTGGATCCTTCGTTGGTTCCGAAGATACCAACCACACCCTGGGTAATATAATTCTCAGCGATGGTCTGGGATTTGGCCGCATCGCCTTCGCCGTACTGGGTTTCCAGAAGGGTGTAGCCCTTGCCCTCAAATGCAGAGCGGAAGCCCTCCTCACGGGCCACTGCCGTCTCAGTGGAAGCGTTCACGTTGACGATACCGATGTTGCCGGAGGTGATGTTCGCTGCCTCAAGGGCCTTGATCATCTCTTCACCGGCGATCTTACCTGCCGCCTTGTTATCCGTAGAGAAGGTTGCCTCTGCCTCCACGTTGGCCGGAGAGTCCACATAGACGATCTTGATGCCTGCGGACTGCGCCTCTTTCAATGCGGAAGAAATGGCGTCGGGGCCGTTTGCCGCCACCATAATCGCGTCATACTTGCCTGCCACTGCATTGTTCACACACTCGATCTGCTGTGCGTCGTCTTTCATGTTGGGAGCAAGAAGCGTCACTTCCACGCCAAGCTCTGTGGCCGCTTTCTGAGCGCCTTCATTTAAGTTCACCCAGTGCTGATCCACGGAATCCATGGTGATCAGGGCGATCTTCACGTCGCCGGACGCACCTGCACCTTCTGTCTCCACAGCCTTGCTCTCTTCCTTCTTTTCTGTGCCTTCGACGGGAGCCGCCGTTTCCTTTTTGTCACCGCCGCCGCAGCCTGCAAGGGCCGCCGTCACCATGGCGAGGGCACAGAGCATTGCCAATACTTTTCTTTTCATGTTGTTCCTCCTTCTTTTTATTTGCTCATCCGCTTTATGCGGTTTCGCTCAACTCTTAAGCTTTCTTCTTTCTGCCGAACTGGCCGTTGCGCACCACCACATCTAAGAGTACAGCGCAGACTACAATGATACCGATAACCAGACGCTGAATCCCCACCTGGGCACCGATCATATTGAGACCGTTCTCCAGAGTCTGCCACACGGCTGAACCGGCCAGGGTACCCAGTAAAAGTCCGGTTCCACCCAGAGGAGACACTCCGCCGATGACACCTGCCGCCACACCGTACATCTCATAGCTGATTCCGGCTTCCATATTTCCCATACCGGCCTGGGCACAGAGGATCAAACCCACCAACCAGGAACAGACGGCGCTGATCAGATACACCTTTGTGGTCGTCGCCACAATATTGACGCCGGACAATTTCGCCGCATCAATATTGGAACCGATGGCGTAAATATGCCGGCCCGTCCTGGTTTTGGACAGGATAAAGAACATGATCACAAACACAATGATCGCAATCCAGAATGCGTTGTAAATTTTAAGAACAGAACCATAATAGAAGAAGTTCTGGAATGCATCTCCGGCCTCCTTGCCGATTCCGGTGGTGATGGCGTCGGTGTTGCGGTTTCCGTTTACCATGTAGGCGATGCCTCTTGCCACGAACATGGTGCCAAGGGTGGCGATAAATGGAGGCAGACGGAATTTTCCGACCAAAAATCCGTTGATCAGGCCAACAGCCAGACAGCTCAACAGAGCAACTAAGAGCGCCACTGCCGGATGAAAAGCCTTGGCCATCATGGTGGCGCTGATCATGGCGCTCATACCGACCATGGAGCCGATGGAAAGGTCAATGTTTCCTGTGATCAGGATAAAGCTCTGGGCGATTCCGATCAGCAGATACTTGGACATGGAACGCAGCAGGTTCATGATATTCTGCCCGGAAAACACCGTCGGTTCGATCAGGCCAAAGGCCACATAGAGAATAATAAACCCTGCAAAAGCCGTCAGTGCGGCTCCCATTCCACGGATCCCGATCAGCCGCTTCCAGGGATTTTGTTTTTTCGTATTCATAGCGTTTCTCCCTCCTTAATGACTGGCAATCTTTTTATTTTCAAATGAAGTGGCCAGGGTCAGAATCTCGTTCTGGGTGGTCTCCTTCGCCATCACCTCACCGGTGATCCGCCCGTCGCACATAACGATGATCCTGTCTGCAACCCCCATGACCTCCGGCATCTCCGAAGACACGATGATCACGGCGATCCCCTGCTTCTTTAACTCATTGATCAGATTGTAAATCTCCACCTTGGCTCCCACATCGATGCCCCTGGTGGGCTCGTCAAAAATCACCACCCTGGAATCCCTGGCCAGCCATTTTCCCACGACCACCTTCTGCTGGTTTCCGCCAGAGAGGTTTCCGGCGTCGATATCCACGCCAGGTGTCTTGATCTTTAAGTTTTCCACTGCCTCGTCACACAAGGTCTGCTCTTTTGACCGGCTTACCACTCCCAGGCCGCTGCAGACCAGATCCAGATTGGGAAGAGCTAGGTTTTGTCGGATGCTTAACTTCGTACAAAGCCCATCCTTTTTCCGATCCTCCGGCGCCAGCACCACCCCGTTTCGGATGGCATCCATGGGACAGTGGATCTTCACTTCTCTCCCGTCCACAAAGATTTCTCCGCTCTCTTTAGGATCCGCCCCGAAAATCGCCCTGGTGGTCTCAGTCCTCCCCGCGCCCATCAGCCCGGCAAAGCCGACGATCTCGCCTTCATATACAGAAAAGCTGATATCACGGACCAGCTTTCCGGCGTTTAAATTCTTTACCTCAAAGATTTTCTTTCCTTTTTCACATTCCACATGGGGGAATTTTTCCTTGATCTCCCGCCCCACCATGTTGGCGATGATCTCGTCCATGGTCATGTCGGCAAAATCCCGACAGGTGATGTACTGACCGTCCCGCATAATGGTAACCCGGTCCACGATATGTTGAAGTTCCTCCAGCCGGTGGGAAATATAGACGATCCCGTGACCTTCCTTCTTAAGCTGATGGATAATGCGGAATAAATCGTCAATTTCTTTGGCTGTCAGAGCCGAAGTGGGCTCATCCATGATCAAAACCTTCGCGTTGATGGAAAGAGCTTTGGCAATCTCCACCATCTGCTGCTTGGATACGGGCAGGTCGCCGACGATCTGCCTGGGACTGATGTCGATCTTCAACTCATTGAGGATCCTGCCTGCCTCCTCCTCCATCTTGGCGTTGTTTAAGGCGACTTTCCCTTTCATCTCTCTGCCTAAGAACATGTTTTCCGCCACGGACAGGTGCCTGCACATATTTAACTCCTGATGGATGATGGCGACCCCGGCCGCCTGGGCCTGTTTGGGCGTCATATCCCCGTATTCCTGTCCGAAAATGCGCACGGTTCCGCCGTCTCTTGTATAAACACCGCTGAGGATTTTCATCAAGGTCGATTTTCCGGCGCCGTTTTCTCCCAAAAGAGCCATGACCTCTCCGGCCCGAAGCTCAAACTGTACATTGTCAAGCGCCTTCACTCCAGGAAAACTTTTACTGATGTTTTCCATGGAAACAATTACATCCTGCATTCTCTCACCCCTTCATGCCGATTTTACATTTGTCATTTATTATAAGTATAACAAAAACTGTCCATTGCAAAAGAGGGGAGAAATTTTGTTTTGTGGGGGGATTTTATATATCTTTTATATTTTTTAGAAGTGACGTCGAAGATTTTTCATTATTTTGACGGTTTTTTCAACAATCATCGCAGGACAATCCAGTAAAACAGAGAAAAAACTTGACCTTAACAGTCTGGAAACCATACTTCCCTCTTCTTGGCCGTAATCACGCTCCCTGCCGCCAGGCCCAGGGCCAGGAGCCCCAGGCCCAGAAAAAATGCCGGGTTTCCCGCCAGACTGATATCCCCCACGCTCCCCTGAGTCAAAAGTATCAGAAGGAAGGAAGCGATCACCGTCGCCTTCGAGGATTTGGCAAAAAGCCCTGCGAAAAGGGACAGAAACCCCACTGTCACAACAAGCGCCGCCGTCAAAAACACAGTTCCATAAAACCATGGGCTTCCCAGATCAAAATCCAGCGGGAATGAAGAAGTCCTGTAAATGCTTTCCCCGAGAGTCAGACAGCCGTAGAGGAACAGCTTTGTGAGAACCAGGGCGCCAAAATTAAACAGCCAAACCGCCACAAGCTGGGAAAAGAGAATTTTCCGCCTGCTTATGGGATAGGTGAACATTAAGGCCATGGTCCCGTTCTTGTACGCGCCCACAATAAAAGCCGCCAGCATAACTCCCACAAACACAAAGTAAGCGCTGTTGGTCAGAAATTCCACGCCTGCCGAGATACTGAGCATTCCTGGGGCCGCATCCGGCACTCCAGTCACCGGATCGTCGGCAATGCCGAAAAAAGCCATTCCAAATACAAGCAAAGCCAGAAGGATGGCCAGGATTAGTGCATTCCTCACATACCGACCCGCACGGTTCTTTTTCCACTCCAGCCAAATCAATTTTCTCATTGCAGCCCCTCCCCCACAACTTTTAAAAAATATTCCTCCAGAGTCTCCTTTTTCCGCCCAATGGAACGAATCCCGGCTCCTCCCTCAGAAAGTCTTTTTGCCAGCTCTTCCACCGAAACCTCTTTCTCATAAATGCGGAACACTCCGTCTTCCATGAGCCGGAATCTGGAAAGCTCCATTTTCTCTGTGAGCACAAAGGCCGCCCGCTTCTCATCTGTCGTCAGGACTTCAATAAACGAGGCACTTTTCTCCGCAAGCTCCTTCATGGACAGTTCCTCCACAAGTCTCCCTTTTGCGAGAATACCCACAGTGTCCGCAACGCTTTCCACTTCCGACAGAATATGGCTGGAAATCAGAACCGTCACCCCGTAATCTGCACAAAGTCCCCGAAGAAGCTCTCTGATCTGATGGATTCCTTCCGGGTCCAGCCCGTTTAACGGCTCGTCAAGGATCAAAAACTCCGGTCTCGTAAGCACCGCCCTGGCGATGCCCAGCCGTTCCTTCATACCCAGAGAGTAGCTTTTTACCGGACGGTCCGCCGCTTCCAAAAGCCCTAAAAGTCCCAGGGCCTCATCCACGCTCCCATGGCGGTAATACCCCATGTATTCCCGGTGAAGTTCCAGGTTTTCCCGCCCGGTGAGCCGGTCATAGAACACAGGAAATTCCAGGATGATTCCCATCCGCTTTAATCCATGGAAAAAACCCGGCTTTCCAAAAAGGACCACCTCTCCCTCCGTGGGACCAAGTAATCCTGTCACCAATTTTAGCACCGTGGTCTTGCCTGCTCCGTTTGGCCCCAGGAATCCGTAGATCTCTCCCTTTTTCACATGGAGGGACACATCCTCCACGATTCTGTGTTTTCCAAAATCCTTGGTCAGATTATGCGTCTCTAAAAGATATGTCATTGTCATCTCCTCCCATCTGAAACCATTCTAACAGACAAACCTTTCAAAGTGCTGAACCAAATCTTACGAATTCCTTTCTGCACTGTGACAAAGCTTAATCCTTCCCCGTCAGAGGAAGCCGCAGGGTAAAACAGGTTTCCACATAAGGCTCGCTGGAGACAGAAAGACTTCCGCCCATCTCCTTAGCCAGCCGTTTTGCAATGGAAAGACCCAGGCCAGTTCCGTAAGTTTCTGCCCCGCCAGCCGTCTCTACCCGAAACAACCGGTCAAACACCCAAGAACACGCCTCCGGCTTAAGCCCCATTCCTTTATCCTTCACCTGGATACAGACAAAAGGAAGTTCCTCTCTCACGAAAAATCCCAAATACTTTCCGTCTCCGCCATAACGCACCCCGTTGGAGATCAGGTTGAATAAAATCCGCCGCACAGCCGCTTCATCCCCCAGGACAGGTACCTTCTCCTCCGGAATGGAAATCTCCACCTGAAACTGTCTGAGTGTCAGGATCTCATAAAAATCCAGCACACATTCCCTGCAGACCTCGCCGATCTCAAACCTCTGGATCATAAGCCGCTCTTCCCCGGCCTCCAGCCTGGACAGAGTAAAAAACTGCTCCATAAGCTCCATAACCTGAGCTGCCTTTCTCTCCGCCTTCCCCGCCATTTCCCACACCGACTCCGGCAGTCCCCCGCCCGTCCCGGCGTTTTTTTCTTTCTGCAGACGGAGCATTTCCAGATAGCCTAAAAGGACAGTCATCGGCGTCCGGATATCGTGGGAAATATTGGAAAGCATCTGCGCCATGGCCGTCTCCTTCTGCTTAAACTCCGCTCTCAGCCGCCCTCTTTCCTCCAACAGCCGGTTGATTTGGGCGCACAGCTCCTTCGTCTCTTCCCGTCCCGTAAAAATCATCAGCTTTTCTTCGCTTTTCTCATCCAGAATCCGCGCAAGCTCCCGGCCCAGAAAGGCCGTTTCCTCCACCCGCCTCATGACTTTCCTCCGATATGTCGTTCTTCCTCCAGGCCCGGTTCTTCTCCCAGCCGGTAGCCAATCCCCCAAACCGTGACAATACATTTTGGATTCCTGGGATCGTCCTCAATCTTGTTGCGCAGTCTGCTGATATGGACCTGGACCGCATTCTCGTCGGCCAAAAACGCTTCCTCCCACACCTGTCCGTAAAGCCCGGCCTTGGTATAAACTTTTTTGGGATTTTTCAAAAACAACCGCAGGATTTCAAATTCCTTCACTGTCAGGCTGACCCTCTCTCCGCTCTTTTCCACAGAATAGGTCTCCTCATCCACCGTGAGTCCTCCCCATCTGAGTACTTCCTTCGAACCAGAAGAGCCGGCGCCGCCGGAAATATCCGCCGTCTTTCTGGGAGCTGTATCATCCGGATTCCCACCTCCCCGGGCGTACTCCGTATTCCGCCGGATGTTCGCTTTGATCCTGGCCAACACCTCTGTGACAGAAAAAGGCTTTGTCACATAATCGTCTGCCCCCAGGGAAAGCCCCAGAGTCTTATCCGAATCGGTATCCTTCGCCGAGAGAATCAGGACCGGCACCGTGCTGATTCTCCTGATCTCCTTAAGCACCTCCAGGCCGCTCCGTTTGGGAAGCCTAAGGTCCAAAAGCACCAGGCTGTAACCGCCTTCCAAAAATCGTTCTGACGCCTCGTTCCCGTCGGCCGCACAGATCACTTCATACTGTTCCGACTCCAGAAAGCTGCCTAGCATCTGCCGAATCTCCCCGTCATCCTCCACAAGCAGCAGTTTCCTCCTGTCCCCTGTCCCATTTCCATTCATTCCACTTTTATTGATTTCGTTTCTGTCCATATTCTGTTTCACTCCCCTTTGTTCCTTTTGTCATTTCATTCCTAATGAATTTTGTCGTTTACCTACAGCAACTTATATGTCCCTTTCCCCAGCTTTTTGACGAATCCGGCAGTTTCACTTTGATTCAAAATTCTTTGAAGTTGTCTTGTACTGCAGTGAAGATGAAAAGCCGCCTGCTCGATTCCTTTTAAGGTTTCATCGTCACATTTATACTTCATATAGGACATAACCCGCTCTGTGAGGGAAGCCGGGGCCGCATCCAGAGCGGCCATAGATCCGATTTTGCCTGAAAGGCTGTTACAAATAAGCCTCAGAAACCCATTATTGGAGAGCAGCCTTTCCCGGTGTTTTTCGATGGAACATGAAATACAGGTCAGGCTTTCAGCAGCTTCCGCATAAATATGATTGCTTTTGGGATAAAAGATGTCCATGTCTCCGAGAAAGTAGTCTGTCGTTCCCCTCGACAAAGAATAGCGTGTACCATCATCACGAATGAAGTAGATGTTGATCGAGCCTTGCTCTACAATTTGGAACAGAAGCTCGTTTTGAAAAGGTGAACTCACCAATTCGCCTTTTTCATATTTTATCAGATAAAAGTCGATATCCAATGAGTCAAGTACCGCATGATAGTTACTTTTCGCAATACAGCCCTTAATTTTCTTTTTATCATAAACCCTTTCCATAAAATCCTCCTCCAACAAGACATATGTCCTGTTTATTGGATTTATTTTACCTTATAATAACAAAAAATTCAAAGGAAGGAAAGAAACTATGGCGTCCGTTTTTGAAGAAAAAAAGATTTCCAAAGCAATTATGAGAGTTGGATTACCTGCTATGCTGGGACAGCTCACCACTCTTATTTATAATATTGCCGACACCTTTTTTGTTTCTTTGACAAAAGAACCCGCAATGATCGCTGCAGTGACATTGTGCGCGCCGGTCTTGCTGATTATTATGTCTGTCGCCTGTATTTTTGGAATGGGCGGCAGCAGTGTAATTGCCAGATTACTAGGAGAAGAGAAGAAAAAAGAAGCCGGCGCCACCATGAATTTTTGTGTGTATGCAATGACATTGTCAGGTGTTATTACGCTTGTTTTGGGACTGGCATTTTTGCAGCCATTGGCAAACCTATCTGGTGCAGATGCAGATAATATTGCTTATACCTGTGACTATCTGAAATGGATTTTTGCAGGCGCTCCTTTTATTATGCTGGCAAATGGATTTGTCCATTTATTCCGCTCGGTCGGCCTGATCAAAGAAAGTACCATTGGACTGATTCTTGGAAATGGGATCAACATTGTATTGGATTATGTGTTTATCGCCATCGCGGGATGGGGAACAGCCGGGGCCGCGCTGGCAACCTCCCTGGGATTTGTGTGCGCGACGATCTATTATATTGTCTGCATGATTCGTGAAGAATACAAGGGAAATCAATTGGTGCCATTGACACCGAAATGTTTTTCCCCAAATGCTGCAATGGTCCGCAATGTCGTAAGCATCGGTATTCCCGGCGCTCTCATTACTGTCCTTATGAGCATTTCCAATATTGTGCTGAACAACTATATCAGCATTTACGGGTCTGATGCTGTCGCTTCTTATGGAATTGCATATAAACTTGATCTGATTCCAATTTTATTGTCAGTAGGATTATCCCAGGGCGTTGCCCCTTTGGTGGGCTATTGTTATGGAGGAAATGAGAAAAAGCGAATGTCTGATATCGTGAGGTATACAACACTATATGGAGTCCTCATAGGCGCGGTATTTACTGCCGTCTTTCTGATTTTTGGAAAGCCCCTTGCCGCCATATTCCTGCAAGACGGCCATTTAATTGAACAAACAGGGAACTTTTTAGGAATCCTCTGCCTGTCAGCCCCCATGCTCGGTGTGATCAATATGATGACGAGCTATTTTCAGGCATTGGGAAAAGCAATAAGATCGCTGACCATTACCGTCCTTAGAAATGCATTGCTGTTTATCCCGGGAGTGATGATTTTGAATCATTTTTGGAAGCTGAACGGCGTAATTGCGGCACAGCCCGTTGTTGAAACGATTTTAACAGGTATCTGCATATTTATGTATATCAAAGATATCCATTCAAACAGCCATTAAGCAGCTTCCACCTTTTGGGAATGAAGGCTCTGAGGCCAAAAAACGCCTGCTGCCGGTCCATTGGACCGGCAAGCAGACATCTTTTCTTTTTTTCTATATAGAAGTACTCTCACTCCAGCGAGTCCACAAGGCGTCCCATCTCCAGCGTATTGTCCGTGATAGGCACCCAGTGGTGAGACAGCTTTAACAGGCAGCGCTCATCTGGAGTCTGCCCTTCCTTTTCCAGAAATTCAATGGAAAGTTTGAACAGTTCCCGCTCACTCAAAGCCACATTTCCAAGGACCACCCTTCCCTTCTCCAGCATATAGGAGGTATCGGCATCCTGCCTTGCAATCATCTCCTCCACCGTATCCTTCAAAAACTGGTAATGCTCCTGATCCCAGGCTGAAAGAAACAGGCACTTGCAGAGCCCCTTCGTACAAAAAGGCTGCCTCTTAAGCACCTTCCAGGTCTCCTTGAACCGTTCCATGTGAGCTGTCGATAAAAATAACTTTGCATCCGTTAAAGAACGCAAACACCGCTCCTGCCATGCCATAAGCTGCTCCCCCTTTACTTCGCAGAAAACCATCAAAGTCCTCTGTCATCCTATGGCTCTATTTTACTTCATTTCGGGGGTAGATTCAAGCTTTTTCAGACCTGGTTTTCTTCCTGCGGCTCTTTTCTAGCGGCTGCGCCCGCCTACCGGTTCGCCAGCTCTCTGGTGACTTCCTCCCAGGTAACGCCTTTCTGGGCCATCAGCACCATGGCATGATAAAGGAAATCGGAAAGCTCATAGATGATTTCCTCCGGGTCCGGATTCTTCGCCGCAATGATAATCTCTGTGGCCTCCTCCCCTACCTTCTTTAAGATTTTATCAATTCCTTTGTCAAACAGATAATTGGTATAAGACCCTTCTTTTGGATGAAGCTTCCGGTCCTGAATGATCTCATAGACTTTTTCGAATACCTGGAGCGGATTGGCCTCGCTGTACTCCTTTTTCACCAATGTCTGGAAAAAGCAAGATCTGGAACCTGTGTGGCAGGCTGCCCCCACCTGGGATACCTTCGCTAAAAGCGTATCGTTGTCACAGTCTAAATGCAGGGATTTCACATACTGGAAATGGCCTGATGTCTCTCCTTTGAGCCACTGGCTCTTCCTGCTCCGGCTGTAATAGCACATTCTCCCGGTCCGAAGGGTGTCGGAAAAGGCCAGCTCATTCATATAGGCCATCATGAGCACCTCATTGGTCCGATAATCCTGGACGATAACCGGCAGAAGGCCGTCCGGCCCCAACTGAAACTCTTCCCAGGAAACAGAAGATCGAAAAATCTCCACGGGAATTCCGGCCTGGGAAAGCTCCGCCTTGCGCTCCATAAAAGAAGTTTCTTCTCCGGCCTTTCCCGTAAGAATCACTCCGGCAGCGCCTGGAATGGACAGCAGCGCTGAAATCCCTTCCTTCTCTCCCTCCTCCGTGAGCAGATACACCGGATAAGAGATTCCTGTCCTGGGACACTCCTTTCCAGAAAGCAGGAATGCACCGGCCCCCAGGGCCTCATATTCCGCCGCATGGGCAAGGCTTTCCGGCTTATCCAGCCAGACAGCGATTTTTTCCCTCCCAAACCGGTCCGAGACCTCCTTTAAAAGATCCATGGTCTCCGGCTGTGAAGCCTTTAAATAGACCATCTTTGCCCCTGCATAGAGGTATTTCTTCACATCCTCCACCCGCTTCACCCGGCCCCCAGCCAGAAACCAAGCGTCACAGGCCCGGATAAGCCCCTTTAACCGTCCAATGCTCTCTTCATGCTCTCCATCATTTTTCGAGACATCCTCTGCCATCAGAAGATCCGCCCCGCTGTTGTCAAACAGCCAAAGCCTTTCCTCTGCCCCTTCCAAAAGGGGCGAAAAAGCCCCGAGCTTCTTTTTTTCCGTCATATTCCTTCCCTCACCATTTCTCTCTCAAAGTGTTCCCTTTGTAGAAAGCAGCCCCCGGATCCGTTCATCCTTTCCTGTCGCCATGTCAAGGGCCCTGGCAAATGCCTTAAACATAGCCTCAATCACATGATGGGTATTCTCCCCGTGAAGCTCCTTGATGTGGAGATTCATAACAGCCCCGTAAGACACTGCATAGAAAAATTCCTGAATCATCTCCGTCTCCAGGGTTCCCACCCGCTCTGCCTTAAGCTCTGCGTCAAAAACCAGATAAGGCCGTCCTGAAAGATCCAGGGCGCAGACCATAAGCACCTCATCCATGGGAAGCATACAGGAGCCATAGCGGCAGATCCCCTGCTTGTCCCCCACTGCCCGGGCGATCGCCTGGCCCAGCACAATGCCTGTATCCTCAATGGAATGGTGGGTGTCCACCTCCAGATCCCCTTTCACTGATACTTCCAGGTCAAAAAACCCGTGTTTTGCAAACAGGGTCAGCATATGATCTAAAAATCCAATCCCCGTATCCACCCTGCTCTCCCCCGCCCCATCCAGGTTCAGGCTGAGAGTGATCTGCGTTTCCTTCGTATTCCGTTCAATTGTCGCCGTCCTTGCCATGATTCCCCTCCTGTGCAAATCTCACTTTAATGGCATTCTCGTGGGCTGTCAGCCCCTCCTTCACCGCAAACCGCATGATATCCTCATGAATCGGTTCCAGCGCCTCTCTGGAATAAGAAATAATACTGGATTTTTTCACAAAATCATCCACCCCCAGAGGTGAGAAAAACTTTGCCGTCCCGTTGGTGGGAAGCACATGGTTGGGGCCTGCAAAATAATCCCCCAAGGGCTCGCAACTGTGGTCTCCTATAAAAATCGCCCCTGCATTCCGAATCTTCGTCATAACGGTAAAGGCGTCCCTCGTCATGATTTCTAGATGCTCTGATGCAATGTCATTGACCGCCGAAACAGCCTCTTCTAAATTGTCTGCCAAAAGAATACAGCCATAAGTATCCAAAGATTTTTCCATAATCTCCCGGCGGGAAAGCTCCTTTAAAAAGCCGTCAATCTCCCGGTTTACCTCTCCGGCCAGCTTCTTTGAGGTCGTCACCAAAATGGCCGAAGCCATCTCATCGTGCTCCGCCTGAGAAAGCAGATCCGCCGCCACATAGCGGGGATTGGCCGTCTCGTCAGCCAGCACCAGGATCTCACTGGGTCCCGCAATGGAATCGATGCTCACAAAGCCAAAAACTGCCTTTTTGGCCAGGGCCACAAAAATATTTCCCGGCCCCACGATTTTATCCACCTTAGGGATAGATTCCGTTCCAAAAGCCAGGGAGGCGACCGCCTGGGCCCCTCCGGCCTTAAAAATCCTGTCCGCTCCAGCCTCTTTCGCTGCCACCAAAACTGCCGGATTTAAGCTTCCATCCCTTCCTGGAGGCGTCGTCATGACAATCTCTCTTACACCGGCCACCCTGGCCGGTACGATATTCATCAATACAGAGGAGGGGTACACCGCCTTCCCCCCCGGCACATACACCCCAACCCGGTTTAAAGGAGTAAGCTTTTGACCCAGGAGGATCCCTTCCTCTGAAGAATCAAACCAGCTATAACGGCGCTGCTTCTCGTGAAAGGCCCGGATATTCACCAGAGCCTTCCTGATCACTGAAAGAAGTTCTTCATCCACCTTTTCGTAAGCCTCGGCAATCTCTTCCTCTGTCACCAGCACATTGTCTCTGTCCACCTTGCAGCCGTCAAACTGCTCTGTATAAGCGAACAGGGCCGCATCCCCGTTTTTCCTCACATTTTCCACGATCTCGTTCACCGTATCGGCATAGGTTCCATACTGAGAAGGGTTCCGCTTTGCTAAAAGCTCCCCAAGGGCCTGTCTGGAATCTTTTCCAAGTTTTATGATTTTCATATGGCCTCACCTCCCTGTTCTCTCAAAAGCGCCCGCATATCATTCAGGATCCGGCTGATCCGCTCATGCCGGGTCTTCATACTCACCTGATTGACGACCATCCTGGCTGAAAGAGGCGCGATCTCCTCCAGAACATCCAGACCGTTTTCCCGGAGGGTGGAGCCGGTCTCTACGATATCCACAATCACCTCTGAAAGTCCCACAATAGGCGCCAGCTCAATGGAACCGTTCAGCTTGATGATTTCCACAGTCTGGTGTTTCTTATTATAGAAGTAATCCTTCGCGATGCCCGGATACTTGGTGGCCACCCGGATCAGCTCGTGATGCTTTAATTTCTCCTCTGCCTCCTTCGGCCCGCAGACACACATCCGGCATCTGCCGATCCCCAAATCCAGCACTTCATAAAGCCGCCTGCCCTCTTCTAAAAGGGTATCCTTCCCCACAATTCCCAGGTCAGCCGCCCCGTATTCCACATAAGTCGGCACGTCATTGGCCTTGGCCAGAAAGAACCGCACCTTAAGGTCTTCGTTGACAAAGATCAATTTCCTTGTCCCCTCTTCTTTCATTTCCGCACAGGGAATTTTGATGGCCTCAAAAAGCTCCATGGATTTTTTCGCCATCCGCCCTTTTGCAAGGGCGATCGTCAGATATCTCACAGCACATCCTCCTTAAGCTCCGTCTCCGCTGATTTTATCTTTGGCATTTCTGTCTCTACCGCTTCCGGCGCATCTGCTTCCCACAGAAAAAATCCATCTTCAGACAGATAATACATGGTATCCATGTGACTGCGCTCCCCAAAACGTTTATATTCAAACAGCGAAACCTCATCCTTTTTCCGTATCGCCTGAAGCTTCCGCCCCTCTCTGCGCCAGCAAGCCGCCAGGGGGATCGCCGTCTCCTGCCTCTTTTTGTCATAGACAAACAGCACGGCCGGTTCTGGAATCTCCACCGAAACATGCTGCCTGGAGAGCGCAGACTGAAGCCCGTCGATGGAAATGGAAAAGCCCACAGCCGGAGCCTCCTTGCCAAACTGGCGCATCAGTCCGTCATAACGGCCTCCTGACACAATGGGTTCCCCCATGCCAAAGGTCACTCCCCGGAAAATAATTCCTGTATAATATTGATATTTCCCCAGCATACCAAGGTCGAAGGACACATAATCCGACAGGCCGTAAAGGTTTAAAATCCTCCAGAGATTCTGAAGCCTTTCCACTGCCGCCGCCATGCGGGCATTGACCGCAAGATCCGCCGCCATCTTAAGAAGCTCTGCCGAGCCAAAAAGTTCCGGAAGCCTCCGGAACACTTCCGAAATCCGCCCGTCAAGCCTCTGGCTGGACACTAACTCCTCCACGCCGAAAAAGTTTTTCTCCTCAATCAATTCCCTGAGACGCGCCTCTGTCTCCGAAAGAAGTCCAGCTTCCTCCACAAGCCCGTTAAAAAACTCCACCTGTCCCACATCCACCTGGAACTCCTTAAGGCCCGCCGCCAAAAGGCAGTTCACCGTCAGGGCAATCATCTCTGCATCCGCATCGCTGGAATCATCACCCAAAAGCTCTGCCCCCTGCACGGTCGACTCTTTCAGCCGCCCCTGGTAGCTGGAACGGTTGATAAAAGTATTGGCCAGATAAGAAAGCCGGATGGGAAGACTTTCTTCCATATAATACTTGGCCGCACACCTAGCCACCGGCGGTGTCATATCCGGCCTGAGTACCAGCGTATTTCCCTCCCGGTCAAAAAACTTATACATCTCCCTGGAGGCCACACTGCCTCGCTCTTTATTAAAAATATCAAAAAACTCAAAGGAAGGAGTCTGTAGCTCGCTGTATCCATAAGACCTCAAAATCTCCCGGATCCGTCCCTCCACCGCCAGCTTCCTCTCATATTCTGAATTATAAATATCCCGGACTCCCTCCGGGGTGTGAAGCAGTTGTCTCATAAATTCTTCTCCCATGTCGCTTTATCAAAGTAACGTGATATCAAATTATCACACGAAACTCATTATAACGAACCAAGTACGTTCTGTCAATTCCTTTTTAAAGTTTCTGCATTTTTTGTTTTCAAAGATTCACGAAAGAAGCTCCTGGGATTCCCCGGAGAGCTTTTTGTCCTGTGGGGAACAAAGTTTCCTATACCATGAGAAAGAGTCCTGCCGGTAAAATCTGGCAGGACCATTTTTTAGTTTTCTATTCTGTTGTCAGGAGGCTTGTCACCGCATAGACCTCAGTTCCGTTGTAATTCAGTCTGGACCAGCCGTTGCTGCTGATCCCTGTGCGGGCCACAAATTCCCCCTGTTTCAAGATCGCGACCACATTCTCATCGCTGGAGGAATCCGGCGCAGACCGCAGATATACCTCGTCTTTGGCTGTCACGTTGTCCGAGGCCTCCTGATAGGTGGGGGCTGACGAGGAAGAACCATCTGTGGAGAGATAACTGGTCACCGCATAGAGCACCTGCCCCTCATATTCCACCCGCGACCAGCCATTATGACCGATTCCGGTCCGCCTGATCCAATCTCCGTTATAAATTTTTGTGACCACATCCTCATCCTTTTCCGTGCTGGGCACCAGACGGAGGTTGGTCTCAATCTTGGCCGTCACTTGCTCGTCCACCGCCTGAAAATGAACTCCATGTTCTGTGAACGTATCACCCTGGTCTTCTCCTCCCGCCGCAGCTGTACTGTTCCCGCCTGGAACCGGTTCCGTGGCGGCAGGCGCACTTGATTCTTTGCTCTCCTCACTCTGTGCAGGCTGGCTCTCCGACTCTGATTCCCAAGGCTTTACGGAAGGCTCGTTCCCTTTTGCTGGTGTACTTTCCGGCTGGCTTCCGTTCTGACTCTCCGCAGAATTTCCTGCCGCCAGAGTTTCCGCTCCCGGCAGAGAGGCAGAAGGGCTCTTTTTCCCAGAACCGCCTCCTGCCGCATAACTGATCCCGTAGGATGCACCGCCGATTACAATGACTACCAGTAAGAACACAAGAATGCCCACCACTTCACCGTGGTCTGACATCCACCTTCCGATTCCCCGCATAAAGTTCCTCCATCTATTTTTCACTGCAAATATTCATCTGAGATTTAACCGTAAAAACCGACTTTTTCCAGTCCCAGTTTTCTGGCATGATGCCTGGCCGCAGCCAAACCCCTGTTGTAGATCTTCCATCCGGCCCCGATCGTGGCCGCCCAGAGAGCCGTCCGCTCTTTTGGTTCCCGCTCGCACCCTCCACAGCCGTCGATCCGCCCCTCTTTTACCAGGCGGATCAGGTCATTCGCACAGGCAACGGGTTCGCTGATCTTTGTGTAGGCCATGCCAATATAATCTGTTTTGTGGGAATCAGAACCGCCAAAGCATACCTTCCCATACCGGGCCGCAAGATGTGCCGCCTTTCGGTTTGAGGCAGGAAGCTCACAGGTATTGAAAGCCTCCACAAAATCAAATTCATGGATCAGCTCCGGCTCCCGTTCCAGACGCTTCGAACACATGGCACTCAAAAACTTAGCCCCATAGGGGTGGGCCGGGCCCAAGATCCCTCCGTACTGGTGGACAATCTTTGCCAGCTTACGGACCCGAAGTCCCCGTATCTCCAAAATCTGGAGTTCCACTTCATCTGGCATCACCACCAGAATATGGCCCGCGTCAAGGGTATCGTACTCTATCCCCCGAAGCACTACGAAATCCTCGAGCCCGCTGGTTTCCTCCTTTATGGTAAGCCATTCTCTGTATCCTCTGTAGCTGTTGTGATCAGTAACCATCATTCCCGCAAAGCCCTTCTCCTTAAGAAGCCTCGCATACTCCAGAACATCCACCCTGGCATCCAGGGAGCCGTTCCTGGTATGGCAATGAAAGTCAAACTTCAAACTACCATCCCTTTCCATATAATACTGGATTTACTTAAGTCCCCGCTTTTCTTCCATACTGCTTCCAGATAACCGAAAAGTGGAAACTCAAGTGTACTCTACCATTTTTTTTCGCCCAGGTAAAGGTTTATCTGCAATTTCCAGCGAATTCATAAAGAATTAAGGTTTCCTTTCGGGATTTGAAAGCATCTTCCTTTCCCGTTTTCTGCCCAGTCCCGGAGGGTTCACAGTAATCTCCCTATATATGGGGATTACTGTGCATCTCTTAACTGGAGCCAAAGATCGTTAAACAGTGCGTCCCCGTCAGTGCCCAGAGAATGGAACACCTCACATTTACTTAGGATATCCTCCCCGGGGAATACGGCAGGATTCTTAAGAAGCTCCTCATCCAGAAGCTCCTGTGCCCCGGTATTGGGGGTGGAATAAGTGATGTATTCAAAATTTTTAAGGGCAATCTCCGGCTTATTTAAGAAGTTGATCCATGCCTCGGCATTTTCCTTATTCTCCGCGTTGGCGGGAATCACCCAGGAGTCGATGAAGTAGTTGCTCCCTTCCTTTGGCACCACATATTTCAGATCCGGATTGGCCGCCTGAAGCTGGAGTACCTCGCCGGAATAACACATGGCAATGGAGGCGCTGCCGGAGATCATGCTGTCCTTGATCTGATCCATCACATACCGCTGAAGAAGAGGCTTCTGCTCAAGGAGCAGGTTCTTGGCTTCCGAAAGTTCCGCCTCATCGGTGGTATTGATCGAGTATCCCAGGATTTCCAGGGGCGCTACAAACAGGTCCCTAGGGCTGTTGTACATAAGGATATTCCCCTTATATTCCTCATTCCAGAGAGCCTCCCAGCTGTCGATCTCGTCGTCAATCAGAGCCGTATTATATAAAATTCCCAGAGTCCCAAAGGTATAGGGCACAGAGTACTCATTTTCCGGGTCAAAGGTCTTAGACCCCTCCATGATTCCGTCACTGACATATTTTACATTGGGAATGTTGTCAAAATTGAGCTTTGCCAAAAGATCATTTGCAAGCAGCTTTTCGATCATATAGTCGGAGGGACAGATGGCATCATAAGAGACACCTCCCGCCTCGATGATGGGATACATGGCCTCGTTGGTCTCAAAGGTGTCATAGACCACTTCGATTCCCGTCTCCTCCTCGAACATCTCGATGACCTCTTCATCAATATATTCTCCCCAGTTGAAGATCTTCACCTGACCCTTTGATTCCTTTTCCTCTCCGCCGCCGCAGCCGCAGATTCCAAATACCAGGCAGACCGCAAGAGCAGCAGCAATCCATCTCTTTTTCATTTTGTCAACTCTCCTTTATCAGTTCTTTGTTCTTTCCTTTTGGCAGGTTGGCGATCATAAGAAGGATCAGAACCGCCAGAAACATAATCGTAGACAGCGCATAAAGGCTGGGCTTGATCCCTTTCCTCACCTCACTGTAAATCAGGGTGGACAAGGTATTGACCCCTGCCCCCTTGGTAAAATGAGTGATGATAAAATCATCCAGGGACATGGTAAACGCCATCAAAAATCCAGACAGGACACCTGGTCGGATTTCAGGAAACACCACCTTAAAAAACGCCTGGACAGGAGAAGCCCCCAGATCCAGGGCTGCCTCATAGGTACTAGACTCCAGCTGCTTCATCTTTGGCATCACACTTAAGATCACATAAGGGATGCAGAAGGTAATGTGAGAGATCAGGATCGTCCCAAACCCTAGGCTCACGCCAAAAGCGATAAAACAGAGCATCAGGGAGATTCCTGTGACAATCTCCGCGTTGACCATGGGAATGTTGTTTAACCCCATAACAATGGCTCTTGGTTTCCGCTTCATCCGGTTGATCCCAATGCAAGCCACTGTCCCGATGATAGTAGAGATCACAGCCGAGAGCAGGGCAATGATTAACGTCGTCTTAAGAGCCGACATAATCAACTCACTGGAAATCATCGCCTCATACCATTTCAGGCTGAAACCGCCCCATTTGGACATATATTTGGAGCTGTTGAAAGACAGCACCATCAACGCGGCAATGGGGGCATAGAGAAAAATAAACATAATCGTCAGGTAAAACCGTTTGATAAAATTCACCATTTATACTGCCCCCTCTCCGTCCTTATCATATTTGGCAAACAGCACCATACTGATCAGAACAAAAATCATAAGTACCAGAGAAAGGCCGGAGCCCAGGTTCCAGTTGGCCGTAAAGGTAAATTCCTGCTCAATCACATTTCCGATGAGCAGCACCATACCGCCGCCAAGGAGGTCGGAAATGACAAAGGTGGTCAGAGCCGGCACAAATACCATAGTAATACCGCTCACAATCCCTGGCATGCTCAAAGGGAAAATTACCTGGAAAAAGGTCTGAGCCCCGTCAGCTCCCAGATCTCTGGCCGCCTCCACCGTATCGTCCCCAATCTTAATGAGCACATTATAAATAGGAAGAACCATAAACGGCAGGAAGTTATAAACCATACCGAAGACAATGGCTGCCTGTGTGTTGATGAGATGGATTCCCGGCAGATGGAAAAACGCCAGGACATTGTTGATGACTCCGTTTTTGTCAAGGAGTGTCTGCCAGGCCATGGTCCGAAGAAGAAAATTCATCCACATGGGCAGAATAAAAAGGAACACCACAAAGCTCCCCTTCTTCACATGGAGCCCCTTTAAGATCATAGCCAGAGGATAGGCCAAAAGCAGACAGATCACTGTGCTTAAGACCGACAGCTTAAGGGAGCGAAAAAGAGCGCTTATCTTCTCCGGCGAAGCGATGGCCGCCAGATTTTCCAGCGTAAAGGCGCCGGACCGGTCCGTCAGGCCATAATAAAACACAAACAGAAGCGGAATCACGATAAAGCCCGCCATCCATACGATGTAAGGAACTGCCAGCGATTTCTTACCCATTGACTCCCACAGCCTCCTCATCCTCCGATTCCGGTTTTTTCATAATCTGAATGTTGAACGGGTCCACCTGGAGCCCCACCTTCGCCCCCACCGGATGACACACTGTAGAATGGACCAGCCACTCAAATCCTCCGGCCATGACCTCCATTTCATAGTGAACGCCTTTAAAGATAATGTGGGACACCACACCGGGAAGACGCCCTTCCCCCTCCGGAAGAAGCTCCACGTCCTCCGGCCGGATCACCACATCCACAGGTTTCTTCTGTCCGAATCCCGTATCCACACAGGGGAACTTCACCCCGAAAATTTCCACCAGTTTATCCTCAATCATCAATCCGTCAATGATATTGCTGTCGCCGATGAAATCTGCCACAAAGGCATTCTCCGGCTCATTATAAATATCCTCCGGTGTCCCCATCTGCTGGATATACCCCTGGTTCATGACCACAATGGTGTCGGACATGGTAAGGGCCTCCTCCTGGTCATGGGTGACATAGATAAAGGTAATCCCCAGCTCATTTTTCAGCCGGATCAACTCATACTGCATATCCTGCCTGAGCTTTAAATCCAGCGCGCCTAAAGGCTCGTCAAGCAACAGCACCCTTGGCTCATTGACGATCGCCCTGGCAATGGCAATCCTCTGCTGCTGGCCGCCAGAAAGGGAGGAGACACTTCGCCTCTCATATCCGTCCAGATTCACTAACTTCAGGGCGTATTTGATCTTGTCGTCTATATAAGACTTTGTCTTGCCCTTAATCTTTAACCCAAAAGCAATGTTCTCTGCGATATTCATATGAGAAAACAGGGCATATTTCTGAAAGACTGTATTGAGCTGCCGCTTATTGGGCGCCAGATCGGTAATATCCGTCCCCTCAAAATAAACTCTCCCCGTATCTGGCTTCTCGAAGCCGCCGATAATCCTGAGAGTCGTGGTCTTACCACACCCGCTCGGCCCCAGAAGTGTCATAAATTCATTTTCCTTGATACTCAGATCCAACTCGTCGAGAACCATGGTCCCCGCAGAGCTTTTAGTCTTGTCAAAGACCTTGGATACTTTATCCAGGCGAATCAGTGGTGCGCTCATGTACTTACCCTCCTAAAAATTGGGCGGAGAACTGATCCAGATCAGGACCGCACCGCCCTTTGATGTCAGATAATGCTTTTTATCCGGTGTAAAATAAAAGGATTCGCCCTTTTTTGCCCGGTAGCTTTTATTCCCAAGGTGGATCATCACCGCCCCTTGGAGCACATATCCAAATTCCTCTCCATCATGGGGTGTATCCGGATAGGTGGAGCCTCCCTTTTCCAGAGTCAGAAGAATCGGCTCCATCACATTTTTCTGGGCATTGGGTATGATCCACTGAATCACATTCCTCAGTTCTCCATCCTCTTTCACAAAGTAATCCTCCGTGCCAAACACAATCTGTTCGTCCGTATCTGCCGTGAAAAACTCATTCAGAGTCATCCCCAGACACTGTAAAATATCCGTCAGGGTGGCAATGGAGGGAGAGGTCAAATCCCGCTCCAACTGAGAAATGAAACCTTTGGATAATTCCGCCCGGTCTGCTAACTCCTCCTGGGTCAGCCCTTTCAAAATCCGCAGTTCCTTTAGTTTCTGTCCGATGTCCACTGGATTCTCCTCTTTCCTCTGCACAGTTATTTCCTTACTATTCCAAATGGCAGGCTCTAGACGCTCCCGCTTCTTGGTTCAGGATGTATAAACTGAAAGTTTAGTATATCTAAACCATAAAACAGCTTCTATTATACATCTTTCTAATCCTGTGTCAATGGTTTTCTTTTCGATTCTGCAAAAGCCACTTAAAAACGCTATGCAAAGCCTCAAAGCCCCACATAGCGTTCTCTCATTTCTTAACTTTTATGCTCTCTTTTAAATCTGTGCCTCCAAAATATACATCGCGATAAAGATCACGGACAGGAGGTATACCAGAACCGGCACTTCCTTGGCCTTGCCGCGGCAGACCTTGATCACGGCATAGGAGATAAACCCAAAACCGATACCATCAGAGATGCTGTAGGCAAAAGGCATCATGGAGATGGTCAGGAAGCAGGGCAGAGCCGTCTCAAAATCACCCCAGTTGATCTTTGACGCACCCATCATCATGTAGACACCCACGATAATCAGAGCAGGAGCCGTCGCTGCGCTGGGCACAATCCCGGCGATGGGGGCCAGAAGCACACACACCAGGAACAAAAGTCCAGTCACCACAGAGGCAAGTCCGGTCCGGCCGCCTTCCTGAATACCAGTGGAGGACTCCACAAAGGTGGTCACCGTGGAAGTACCAAGGCAGGCGCCCACACAGGTGGCGACTGCGTCGGCGATCAGCGCACGGTCGCCGCCGGGAAGGTTTCCATCCTTGTCCAGCATCCCCGCATTTCCGGCTGTTCCAAGCAGAGTACCTACAGTGTCAAAGCAGTCCACAATGAAGAAACTGACTACCGCCGTGATCAGGGGCAGCACGCCTACAGACATGACGCCGCCAAAATCCAGCTGGAATGCTGTCAGACTGATATTTCCGATATTACTCATGGTCACGCTCTCCGGCATGGTGGTGATCCCCATGGGAATGCCGATGATGGTCGTGATAATAATCCCGATAAAAATCGCTGCCTTGACCTTATGGGCAATCAGGACACCGGTGATCAAAAGGCCGATCAGGGCAAGAAGAGCCGGACCGCTGGTGATCGCGCCCATATCCGTATAGCTTCCGCCCTCCGGGCCAAAGCACTGCACGATACCGGAATTTAAAAGGCCGATAAATGCGATAAACAGGCCAATACCCACGGAAATCGCATCCTTTAAGCAGACTGGGATCGACTCAATGATCTTACTCCGCAGGGGAGAGACTGTGACTACCAGGAACAGGATACCGGAAATCAGGACAACCGTCAGACCCTGCTGCCAGGTATACCCCATACTGAAGCAAAGGGTGTAGGTAAAAAATGCATTCAATCCCATACCGGGTGCCTGGGCAAAGGGCACATTGGCGATAAATGCCGTCAGCAGTGTGCCGATCGCCGCCGAAAGACAGGTGGCGACCATGACCGCCGTGAAATCCATACCTGCCTGAGACAGATAAGTCGGATTTACAAAAATAATGTAGGCCATGGCAAAGAACGTGGTGACGCCGGCGATTACTTCCGTCCTCACATTGGTCCCATGTTCTTTCAGTTTGAAAAACTTTTCCATTTCTTCCTCCGTTTCTTCCTGCGTGGTTCTTACACGCAACAGGCCGGAACAGGAAATTTCCCCTGCTCCGGCTGTGTTTATTTAACATCATGATTATCCTATCATAAAATTTTTATAAACTCAATAAAAAATTAAGAAAATTCTGTTTTTTCATTTCTTTTTCTCTCAAAAACGCCTGATGATTGTTCCATCTATGGCATTGATTAACAGGAGGCTTTCTCTCCTTTCGGAAGAGATAATTTCCCCTTCCTCACTGTTCACCTCGCTGGTCCCGGAAACTTCCCAGACAGGGATCATCTGTTCTGTCCCTTCTTCGTCCCAGGAATAGGTCAGGCGGATCTCATCGACCGAAAGAGAAATGCACTCCAAACGGTTACAGCCAAGCGCTCTCCACTCTTCCTCACATACCTTCTGAATCTCGGAAAACGGAAGAATCTCTACCGCTTTCCCGTCTCCCTCCAGAATATAATCGTCGTATCCAAGGGATACGACACCACTGTCGTCCACCTGAATATCAAGACCGCAGCCGCCACGCCCGGCATCCTGGCTGCTGATGGGAACACCGCCGACCTGCCTTGTATAATGAAACTCATAGGCAGCCTTATAGGCGTAGTAATCGTCTTCCCAGGCGGCTGTTGGCCTGTCGACCCGATCCAGAACCAGTTCCCCGGAAAGTCCCATCTTCTCCACATATTCATCGGCGAAGGCTTTAGCCTGCTCCTCGGAGATGGTACAGCTATGTTCTCCTAAAAGGGGCCAGGGATAGAGCGTGAATCCATACTGGGCTGTCAGCAGGTACATGGTCCTCTGCTCCCAGTCTGTCAGGCCGAACAGATAATCAAAATACTGGCCGGACTCCATTTTATTATAAGGAGTCATATGGAGAGGGACCTCCACCTTTCTGGCCTCATCCTCCCCTTCCTCCATCCGCTCTCTATTCCACTGAATCTGCTCTTCCCAGATCTCTCGAAACTCCTCCGGTTCCTCTGTCTCCTTCCTCAGACGGTATTCCATACGTGCAATCTGTTCCAGACCTTCCCCATATTCTTCCGGTTCCCAGCGATACAGGCCGCCTTCCCCGAGAAGGGGCTTTACATACTGCTCGACTTCCTCATCCCCGAAGGTTTTCAGCCTTGCCGGAACGGTCACAAAGCTTTCTGCATCCGGCAGACTGATGTTGGCGTCGATTTTGTAGGACACTCCTTTGGCATCCGTAAACTCTGCCTGATAGGTTTCCGGGGCTCCAAGCCGCTCTCTGAGAGCCTTCTGTCTCTTTGTCTCTCCAGGCTCTTCTTGAAAGACTGTCTTCCGCTCCCTCTCCTCCTGCCCCGCTACTCTGCGCTCTTTGCCGGCCTCGCTCGTTTCTGTTTCTTGTTCAGGGGAAACCGTCTCTTTTTCAGAATCAGCTTCTGTTTTCTTCGCCGCAATGTTTTCCAGGGCTTCCTTTCCGCAGCCGATTCCAAGCATCAGGGCAAATAAGATCCCCGTCATCAATACTGCTATTTTTTTCTTCATGGCTCCAAACTCCTTTCTACTTTTTGTTCCTGATGCATACTATAAAGGAAAGTCCGTGAAAAATCTTCATCGCCCTGTAAACGTTTTGTAAGTTCGCTGTGGTTCAAAAGGAAGTGGTCACCACCGTTCCTTCCCCTTCCCGGCTCTCAAACTGAAGCTTTGCATGGTGGAGGCGGGCAATCTGCTCGCAGATGGCAAGGCCCAGGCCGAGCCCTTCTCTCCCGGAGGAAACCACTCGATAAAAAGGCTCTCTGATTTTTGCAAGCTCCTCCTTGGCCATTCCTTTTCCGAAATCCCGGATCATCACCCGGCCCTTTTGGACCACTGCCTGAATCTCCTGCCCTGGCTCAGAGGCCTTTGCCCCATTATCCAAGAGATTGACAAACAGGCTCACCAGAAGATCTTTGTCGCCACACACAGAAAAATCCTCTTCCAGATACAATTTAAAATCCTGACCAGGCCGCCTCTCCCCTGCCATCAAAACCGCTTTTTCTAAAAGCATTCCGATTCTCTCTTCTTTCATGGAAATGGATTCATTCTGATGAAGGGCCATAAGCTCCATCAATTTTGCAGAGAGCCGCTGCACATATCCGGCCTGCTCATAAATATTCCGAAGAGCCCGCTCCTTCTCTCTCTCCCCCAGCTTCACATGGAGCAGCGTGTCCGAATATCCCAAGATGGAGGTCATGGGCGTCCGCATCTCATGGGCCAGGCTTCCGAGAAGCCGCTCTTTTTCCTCCCCTGCAAGGGTAAGCGCCCGGATGCGGCCCTCCACCTGCTCTGCCATCAGGTTGAAGGTCTGTGCCAGCCTCCCAGTTTCATCCCTCCGTCTCACTTCTGCCCTGACTTTGTAATTCCCCCGGCTGATCTCTCCCGCCGCCCGCGCAAGGCTTCCCATAGGCAAAAGCACCAGCCTTGCAGCAACAGCGCCAAGAAGGGAAGCTGCCGTCACAAACAGCAGCCAGATCAGAGAGAACTGTCGGATAAATTCCTGGGCTTCCCCATGAATCTCCGTCAGATCCTGCACAGAAAACAGGTAGTTCCCCTCCCCAACCCAGGGCAGTGCGGAACCAATCACAATCCAGTATTCATCCCCCGCCCTCTCCAGCACATACTCCGTCTCTTCAAATCTCCCCTCTTCTCTCCAGCCTTCGTCCCAGGAAATCTCATAGAGGGAGGAATCACAGATGATCTCTCCGTCCTCCACCCAAATACAGCCGTCGAACAGTTTCTTCTGAAACAGACGATCCATGATCTGCTTTGCGGTCTCCCTGGAATCTTTCATACCGGGCTCTGTCTGCCAGAGCCATTCCATGGCATAACGGGCAGATTCATAACCGGAAACCTTGGCGTCCGCAGCGCGGGCAAACTGCTGTTTTTCGTAGTTCTCCCCCAAAATCCATCCGCAGAGTGTCCCGCATCCGGCCAAAATCACAAAAATGAGCACCATGATCTTCTGATACAGTTTCATCCTCTGTCCTCCAGCCGGTAGCCCACCTTCGGTATGGTCTGGATCAGCCCCGGAGCGCCCAGCTTCTTTCTCAGCTGGCCGATGTGGACGTCCACGGTTCTGGTCTCCCCCATATACAGATCGCCCCATACCTCCTTTAACAGCCGCTCTCTGGAAAAGGTCACATTCTTATTTCTGGCGAGAAGCACCAGAAGGTCATATTCCAGCGGTTTTAACCGGATCTCCTCCCCGTCCCGCTTTACACTCCTGCTCTCCAGAAAAATTTCCACACTTCCAGCCGTCAGAGTTTTCTGTAAGCGTCCCGTCCGCTCCAGCGCTTTCTCCACCCGCACCAGAAGCTCCAGCACTTCGAAGGGTTTTACGATATAATCCTCGGCGCCTCCCTTTAAACCGCGCACCTTGGACATCACATCGTCCTTTGCCGTCAGAAAAATCACCGGAATTCCCCGCTCTCTAAAAGAAGGCAGAAGGTCGAAACCATCCTTTCCCGGCAACATAACATCCACAAGGGCCAGATCAAACTCTTTATCTTCCGCTAAGACAGCCAGAGCCTCCTCTCCGTTAGGACACCCCTTTGTCCGATAACCGGCCACAGAAAGATTCATTTCCAGGAGCTCTCCGATAGCCGGGTTGTCCTCTACAATCAAAATACGGTTTTCCATAACATCCCCCCCGCGATACTCAGATTCTTTTTTATTTTAACATATTTTAGAGTTCCAGGGACATTTCCCTTTGTAAACAAGTTGTAAATATGGTAAACTATATTATTAATAATCTTTTGGCCCTGATATCAAACTATAGAATTCCTGGAGGTATTCCCATGGCTTTTTCCACTATATCCGCCAAAGCCGGCCGCAGCTTAAGCCGTAAATGTTATCTGGAGCTTACTCCTCCCTCTGAGGGCGACACCCTTGCTGACGCAGAGCGGCTTTTATCCGCCCTCCGCCCGGAATTCCCGGAGATTTCTCTTCCCTATTATGTGCTGAAACGGGATTATCCAGCCTTCCGAAAGGAAAACTGGAAGGTTACGGCTTCTCTTGTTTTTACGGGAAAGGAATGGCAGATTTCTTCCATCGAATCCGGAGACACCACTGCCTTTCATTACGGCCTGGCCGCCGACCTGGGAAGCACCACTGTGATTATGCGCCTGATGGATTTGAATGCAGGAATCTTTTTGGCCGAAGAAGGATGCTTTAATCGGCAGATCACCTATGGAACTGACATCCTCACCAGAATTTTCTACACCCAGGCCGGAGCGGCACAGAAAAAGGAACTGCAGGCCGCCACGACAGATACTTTTGCAGCGCTGATGGACCGTCTCACAGAGAAAACCGGTGTCGACGTGTCCCAGTGCCCTGTCCTGGTGGTGGGCGGAAATACCACCATGGTCCATTTTCTCTTGGGGATTGATGCCTTTCCTGTGTTTATGGCGCCTTTCGCACCGGTTTTTCAGGACAGCGGCTTTCTCCACGGGCGGGAACTTTCTCTGCCCTTTGAGGGTCTTGTCTACTGTATCCCTTCTGCAGCCAACTACCTGGGCGGAGATATTTTAAGCGGCCTTCTGGCAGCAGACATTATGAAAAATGAAGAGATTTGCCTCTATATCGACATCGGTACCAACGGAGAAATGGCGGTGGGAAACTCCGAATTTCTCGTGGCAGGAGCCGGGGCCGCCGGTCCTGCCTTAGAAGGCGGCATCAGCAAATACGGCATGCGGGCGGAGGCCGGAGCTGTGGATACGGTCGCCATCCGGGACAGCCGCCTTACTGTCACCACCATAGATCAGGCTCCCGTAAAGGGCATCTGCGGCTCTGGGATCGTGGATCTTTTGGCAGAACTATTATTAAACGGCTGGATGGATCTGCAGGGAGCTCTGCAGGAAGAAAAATCAGAACGAATTCTGGAAAAGGACGGGGAGCTGGTTTTTGTCTACGGATGGGCCAAGGAAACGCCGGACGGGGAAGACCGGTATTTTTCTCAAAGCGATATCCTAAGCTTCATGGACACCAAGGCTGCCGCCGCCACCATGGTGGACTGTCTTCTCTCGGAAACAGGAATCTCCCCAGACGAAGTAAGCCGAATCTACATGGCCGGCTCCTTCGGAAAACATCTGAACCTGGAATCTGCCATTGCCATTGGTCTTTACCCGGATCTGCCCAGAGAGCGGTTCATCTGTATGGGGAACGGCTCCCTGAAAGGCGCCTGTGCCCTTCTCGCCGACCGGACCCTGATGGAACAGTTCGAACGAATCATCACCAACATGCATTACCTGCAGTTTGCCACAGTGGAGGACTTTGTCCCACGGATGCAGGCCGCCAAATTCTTTCCACACACGGATCTGGATGCCTGGCCCACAGTGAAAGCAGAGCTTGTCCGCCGTGGAACCCTCAGGCCGTGAAATTTAATCGGGCAGGGACAGTCTTTTCCTCTACTCGCCGCGCGGGCTGTGCAGCAGCATCTTCTTTTCTGTCCTGTGTGCATAAAAATCAGGAGACAGTTTTGCCTGTCTCCTGTGTAACTTCCATATATCCTCTTAGTCGGACAGCATCATCCTGTCATTGGCGAATTCACCGCCACTGGCGTCCTCAAATTTCTTCAGCAGGTCTTCCACCTTAAGCTTCTTCTTCTCTTCGCCCCGCACATCGTAGATAATCTGTCCATCATGCATCATGATCAGACGATTTCCCAGACGAAGGGCATCTTTCATATTGTGGGTCACCATCAACGCCGTCAGACGGGCCTCCGTGACCATCTCCTCTGTCAAAGTTAAGACCTTCTTCGCCGTCCTGGGATCCAAGGCCGCCGTGTGCTCGTCCAGAAGGAGGAGCTTGGGCTTTTGCAACGTCGCCATCAACAGGGTCAATGCCTGTCTCTGGCCGCCAGAGAGCAGTCCTACTTTGGCAGTCATCCTATCTTCAAGCCCCAGGCCAAGGCGCTTTAATTCCTCATGGAAAATCTCTTTTTCCTGTTTGGTGACCCCCCACTTAAGGCCCCGTCTCCGCCCTCTCCTGTGGGCCAGAGCCATATTTTCCTCGATCTGCATCCCTGCCGCCGTTCCCATCATGGGATCCTGAAACACTCGTCCAAGCAAAGAGGCCCGCTTGTATTCCGGCTGGCGGGAAATATTCACCCCGTCCAGATAAATCGTCCCGCAGTCAATGGGATATACTCCTGCGACCATATTTAACATGGTAGATTTCCCGGCTCCGTTGCCGCCGATGACAGTGACAAAATCCTCCGGCAAAAGATGCAGGTTCAGATCTTTAAGGGCCTGTTTCTCCGTAACTGTTCCGGGATTAAAGGTTTTGCTTACATGACTGATTTTTAACATGTGTCAATTCCCTCCCTTCCCGGTACTTCCGTCCGCCATAGGATCATAGGACGCCGCCCGTCTTCTCTTATCCAAAAGCACCGGCACCGTCAAAGCCGCCGCCACAAGGAGGGCTGTCAGAAGCTTTAAGTCGTCTGTGTTTAAACCCAGCTGAAGCACCACTGCCACAATGATTCGATAAATGATGGAGCCTACCACCACAGACAAAAGTTTGGTTCCAAAACTGGTCTTCCTTCCAAAAATCACCTCGCCGATGATAATAGAGGCCAGGCCGATAACAATAGCGCCTGTTCCCTGTTTTACGTCGGCATAGCCCTGGCTCTGGGTCACCAGTGCACCGGAAAGGGCCACCAGACCGTTGCTGATGGCAAGGCCAAGGACCTTATTGCGGTTAGTGTTCATTCCCAGAGAACGGGCCATGCGTTCATTATCACCTGTGGCCCTAATGGCAGAGCCAATCTCCGTGCCAAAGAACCAGTACAGCACTACAATCAATGCCGCCACAAAAATCATTCCCACGATCATGGACACCCAGCTCTGCCCAAGGCTGGTCAGGCTCATCAGCTGTTTGAAGATGGTCGGCGTCTTCAAAAGCGGCGTGTTAGAACGTCCCATGATCCGCAGATTGATGGAATACAGGCCAATCTGGGTGAGGATTCCGGCCAGAATCGCCGGAATCTCACACCTGGTATGCCAAAGTCCCGTCACAAATCCTGCCGCCATGCCCGCTGCAACCGCCGCCACAAGAGACAGCCAGGGATTCATCCCAGCCGTGATCAGGGCGGCACAGATGCAACCTCCCAGAGCAAAGCTTCCGTCCACAGTCAAATCCGCCACATCCAATATCCTGTAGGTCAGGTAAATGCCAAGCGCCATGATTCCCCAAAGGATGCCCTGGCTTACGGCGCCTTGAATCGCCAATATGATCCCCATACTGTTTTTTCCTCCCGACTTTCCTTATCTGATAGGGCAGATTATTCTGCCAGATCCTTTGCCCGGTCCATCACGCCGTCCAGGCTCACAGAAAGATCTGCTGCTGATTTGGAGTTCACAGCCAGGCTGCAGTCTTCGGCGCTGATGTACTGAACGGGCATGGTGCTCACATCCGTTCCGTTCTCCAGAATATCCACAGCCATATTGCCGGCCAGTTTACCCAGTGCAAAATAATCCAGACCATAAGTAGCCAGACCACCGTTGGTCACCATGTTCTCCTCGCCCACGATACAGGGCAGTCCATTCTCATTGGTGATCATGGTCACTGTCGCCATGGCTTCTGCCAGAAGATTGTCCGTGGGAATATAAACGGCATCCACCTTGCCGATCATGGACTCTGCCACTGACTGGATCATGCTGGAATCTGATACGGTAAACTCTTCCACTTCCAGATTTTTCGCCTTGCAGACCTCCTTCGCAAGATTGGCCTGGAGAATGGAATTGTCTTCGGAAGAGCAGTACATAATACCGACTTTCTTCGCATCGGGAAGGAGTTCCTGCAGTAAGGAAATCTGCTCCTCCACCGGGTTCATATCAGATGAACCGGACACATTGGTTCCGGGTGCATCGTTGCTGTTTACCAGTCCGGCTTCTGCGAAATCCGTAACAGCCGTCGCTAAAATCGGAATTTCTGTGGTCTTTCCTGCCACAGCCTGGGCGGCGGGAGTCGCAATCGCAAGAATCAGATCATTTTTATCGTTTACCAGCTTGTTTGCAATGGTCTCGCAGTTGGAAACGTCCCCCTGGGCATTGTTAAAGTCAAGCTCCAGATTTTTCCCCTCCTCGTAACCGGCTTCCTTGAGAGCCTCCACAAATCCGTCATAAGCCGAGTCCAGAGCCGGATGCTCCGTCAGCTGAACCACGCCGATCTTTACCGTTTCCCCGCCTGGTGCCGCCTCACCTTTTGTCTCGGCTGACGCCGTCTCGCCCCCCTTTGTCTCCTCTGCTTTCGTCTCGGCCGCTTTCGTCTCCTTGGAGTCTCCGCCGCAGGCTGCAAGAAGATTTACGGCCAGCAGAGCCGCTGTCATAATCACTGCCAGTTTCTTTTTCATCCTATAACTTCCTCTCTTTTTGATTTTTCACACTATTTACCGCCACTTGACAGGAACACACACGCACCTTGTCAAGTGACGGTAACAGCATACTACAAAAAGCGTGGAAAGTCAATACATTAAAGTGTTGTAATTCAACGCGCTAAAGCGTCCTATTTCGGTCAGGAACTAAGACGGCGCCAGAGTACTCCGAAAAGTAAGAGCAGGATTCCTCCGGCGGCGAGGAAATATTTGGGAGTGAAGTTTCCCTCTGCCATGGAAAAGAGGTAAAAGTTTCTAACATATTTGTCGCCGCCTAAGTTGATGGCATAGTAGACCAGAGGAATCATGTAACCGACTGCGGGATTGTCCGTGAGGCTGTAGACTGCCATTCCGAGACCGCCGAGGAAAAAGGCTTCTGCCAGAACGCCGAAGAAATACCGCCACATGGGAAAGGTACAGCCGCAGCCCTTCAGGAAAAAGATACAGACAGCCTCCGCCACTGCCAGAAATACCGCTGCCAGAAGAACCCGGATTCCGTGTACCACTGTCAGAGACATCTGTTTGGAGCGGAGCAGATCCCGGATGTCCTTATCCTGGTCTGCCATGAAAACCGGTACAAAGAACACAACGCCAAGAAGAGCCGCATAAACTTCCAATGTCTTAGCTGTCTCTCTGGGGCCGAGATTTTCCGTGCTCACCAGAAAAGGCATCAGGCAGAGCAACAAAACTGCTGCCAGAATATGAAACTTAAAGTGATGCTTCAGATGGACTTTGCTGATTTTTGCGTAAGCTTCCAAAATGGATCCCTCCTCCCTTCCGTTTCCACTCGTAGACAAAGACGGCCGCCACTAAAAAGGCCAGACCTAAAGCACCATAAAACAGGCGGTTCGCCACGAGGTTTGAAAATTCCTGTTCAAAGACTCCTCTACTTCCAAGAGTATTAAACCGCAGAATAAATTTTAAGCTGAAATTCCCAATCAGTGTATCGATGGACTGAAATACGCTGAAAAACCAGAAGAGCCCCTGCAAAAGAACCGCCAGGACGCTTCCTGTCAGCTCACTGACAAAAAGTCCCAAAGCCACAGTGAAAGCCGCCGAAGGAAATATCCACCCTCCCACATATTTCAGGAAAGCAAAGGAATCTGCCGAAATGCCGACCGCTTCCGCTGCTATGCTGCACTTAATCTGTGCAAAAACAGCCAGAAGGATAAGCGGAACCATGGTCATGATTAGAAGCGCAAGATATCTGGCAACAATGACACAAGCCGAAGACGCCTGTTTTGAGTAAAGGGTCATCAAACCTTTGGAACGCTTATCCTTAAGGGTTCTTGCCACCGCAGGAAACACCGGAAGGATCGCCATCATCAGGCCCATATAGTCACAAAACAGCCTTGCAAACGCTCCGGAATATCGGTCCTTTTCCACAATATCCTCATATTCCGCCAGCGCCCCCTCATAGGTCTGAGGCACCTGTACCCCTTTCTTCACTCTGGCAGGCGCATACATGGAGCCGCCTCCGATCAGATCGTCTGCCTTTTCCGTCAATTCCAAAAACCGCTCAAAGGACACCTCTTCTGCCAGGTCAGCCTCCACATCTGGCTGCGGCGGCGCTGCCATTTCCACCCTGGCTCCCGCCTGCGCCATCTCTTCGTAAAAAGCGCTTTCTTCATTGATATAATCATATCCAAGCTGCTCCAGCTCTTCTTTGCTTTTCCCTGTGAGCTCCGCCAGAATCTCTCCCATCTGTTCCTTCTTTTTCTCCCCCAGACTGACTCGTTTGTAAAAGCCTAGTGGGTAGGCGGTATAAACGTTCTGGGCATAATCCTCTGTCAGCCGCTTTACTGTCCTCGTCATAATCAATGTCTCGTCAGTGGAATAGGTATAACCATACTGCCCTTCCTGCCCAGGCTGCGGTTTCGCCAGATTCCAGCTTTGCTCTCCCATCTGACTTACAAAGAACAGAACCAGGCAGATCACATAGGCCCAGTAAGCCAGGCTTTTCACGGCCTGCTTACATTCCTTAAGAAGCAAGGCTCCAAACATCAAAACTCCCTCCTCTCTGCGTGCATCAGATACAAATACGCATCCTCCACGCCGGCTTTGCAGACCTTTGCCGAAAATGCAGGAGGTGTTTCCGAAATAAACCGGATCTGGGCTGTGCCGCCTGTAGTCAGGATGGAAGTCACGGAATACATCTCCTGAACCTTCGGAAGCTCCAGTCTGGAGATTTCTGCCTGGTACACCTGTCCTTCGGCCAGGGAAAGAAGCTCTTCCACCGTACCGTTAAAGATCAGTTCTCCCTGATTCAGAACTCCGATATGCTCACAGGCCGCTTCCACATCCCCCACGATATGGGTAGAGAGAATAACAATCCGATTCTGGGCCACCTCACAGAGAAGATTTCGGAAACGCACCCGCTCCTCCGGGTCAAGCCCCGCTGTGGGCTCATCCACAATTAGCACCTTCGGGTCGTGGAGGAGCGCCTGGGCAATGCCCAGCCTTCTTCTCATACCGCCGGACATGGCCCGCACCTTTGTCTTTGCGTCCCGTTCCAGATTGACTTTTGAAAGAAGAGGCACGATCCGCTCCTTTCGCTGCCTTCTGGTAAGACCCGACAATACCCCCAGATAATCCATGGCTTCCACAGCACTCATCCCTGGGTACATGGAAAAATCCTGAGGGAGATACCCTGTCATGGAACGGACCTCTTTCGCCTGCTCCACCGGTACACCACAGACACTCACCTCACCACTACTTTTCTTCGTCAACGTGGCAAGCACCTTCATCATGGTCGTTTTCCCAGCCCCGTTGGTTCCCAAAAGCCCGTACATCCCTTCCCCGATGGTCAGGTTCAGATCCTTAAGGGCCTGCTTCTTTCCATAAAATTTGTCCAGATGTTCAATCCTGATCTCCATGTTTTCTTCCCTTCCTGACTGTCAAAAACCATGACAGCCATGTTTTACTGTCATGGTTTATTATAAAGAAGAAATCTCTACTTTTTCTCTAGATTTTTAAAAATCCTACCTTCCTCTATAAACTCTCTTCCGGCTTTTCCGCCTCAAAGGCTGCCGAAACCAGCGCTCCGCCGTCCACGCTATTATTGATGCTCAGGAAACCACCGTGTTTTTCGCACAGTACCCGGCAGACGTAAAGTCCGATGCCGAAATGTTCTTTCCCGGTCTCTTCTTTATCCTTATAGTAGGGCTTCGCCGCCATGCGGAGTCCCTCCTCCGTAAAACCTGGCCCGTCATCCTTCGCATACAGCTCCAGAAAACCTCCCGATTCTGTCAGGATCACCTGCACCCACCTCTTCGCATAGCGTATGCCGTTGGAGAGAATGTTCTCCGCTACCTCCAGAAAAAGCTCCTCATCCAAATAAAGTTCCAACTCCAGCGAAAGGCGTCGTTCTGCCCAGATGTGCACCCCCCCGGTTCCCTCCAGCGCTTCTGCCATAGACCGCACTGCCCCAAAGATCTCCGTGCCCGTCACCTGCCGCTTCACTGCTTTGCGTTCCTCCAGGGAGCCCACGCTTTTCATGGTATCTCCAAACCGTCTTAGTCTCAAGACCTGCCGGTCCATCATGGCAAGAGTCTCCATCAGTTTCTCCTCACCGATTTTCCCATCCGGGTAATATTTCCCCAGAAAATCAATGTATCCGTGCAGGACTGTGAGGGGCGTCCGAAGATCATGGGCAAAGGCATGGTTTAACCGCCTTTGTTCCTCCATCATATCCCACATTCTCTGATAATTTTCTTTCAGGCTCCTTCTCATTTTCTCAAATCCGGCACAGAGCCTTCCCATCTCGTCCTCTGCCCCATACTCACAAGTAAAGTCCAGATCATTGGCAGCAATTTTCTCCGCACTGTCTGTCAGGAGCTCAAGAGGCGCCTTTAACTTGTTCCTGTAAAATAAAAGACAGATTCCGGCTACCCCGGCCACAATACAGAGGATGGGCCCCCAGCTCTGTATAAACTCCAGCACATGATAAAAAGTCTGCTCTGCACTGTCCATCATGGCGTAAGTATTGATATCGTTCGGTATCAGGTAAAATTCCGGCCCATAGGGAGATACCCCGTAATCCTCAGGCAATAGCTCTTCCTGTTCATAAAGGCTTTCCATATAAAGAGACTGATACTTCCATTTCAAATCGTTTAATATATCTTGGGAAAAGGATTCAACGATCATGATGGCAAGCAGGGTGGCCGCTGTCCCCAGGACTATATACACAGCCAGGGCCTTTTTCAGCGAAAGATGAAACAGCCTATCCCGAAAGCCCCGCCATTTTCTCTTCAGCCAACCCACTGATAGCCCACCCCCCAGACGGTCTCAATGTAAGTGTTCTCCGAATATTTCTTAAATTTCAGGCGGATTCTGCGGATATGCTCCGTCACAATAGCCTCATCCCCGTCACTGTCATACCCCCACAGTTTCTCATAAATCCGTTCTTTGGAAAAAACCTGCCCCCGGTTCATGGAAAGCAGTTCCACAATGTCAAACTCTGTCTTCGTGAGCCCCACATTTTCGCCGCTGCAGTAAACACACCTTCTGGAATAATGGATCACCATCTCATCTGAAAAACGGAGGGACTCCTTCTTCCCGGCCCTGGCTTCCCGCCGCAGGTGGGCCGTTACCCGCGCTCCCAGTTCGTCCAGGGAAAAGGGCTTGATAATGTAATCGTCGCCTCCTGTCATCAGTCCGTTGATCCGGTCCTGTTCCTCCACCCTCGCCGTCAGGAACAAAATCGGACAGTCCACATATTCCCGGATTCTCCGGCACACCTCCAGCCCGTCCATGCCCGGCATGTTAATGTCTAAAAGGATCAGATCCGGCTGACCGGATATCCGCTCCAGAACCTCTTTCCCGTCCTTCGCTGTCTCTGTCTGATATCCCTGCATATAAAAAAAATCCGTGAGCAATGTCCGGATATCCTCCTCGTCGTCTGCAATCAAAAGTTTATATGCCATGTTCCCCTCTCCTGTATACCGCCTTTTTATTTTTATGTTATCACGGAATTCTCTATAAAAACACTATTTTGCCATAGAAATTTCTTCAGGATTCCAGTGTAATGCAGGCTCATGGAATTAAAAAACCTGTATTTACGGACGTTTTAATGTTTCCATAAATACAGGTTTTTCCTGGAGCATAGGGGACTTGAACCCCTGGCCTCCACACTGCCAGTGTGGCGCGCTCCCAACTGCGCTAATGC